>JAJEFC010000352.1 GCA_022820675.1 Vicinamibacteria bacterium
ACGGGCAACCGCCGCCTATCACCGAACCGCCCCTGCCGCCCTCCCCACCCCGTCTCCGACGAGTCAAGTAGCTCTTGCCATGCAGCTCACGGAACCCTGCGGACCCTCTACCGACCGCCGACGAAAAAGAGCCGCACCCAATCGAGATTTCCCTCCTGCCGAAGAAGAATGCGTCGATCGAGTAGGCGCCAGGCCCAAGGAACACGAGGCTGACGGCCATGACCGTGGTCGTCAACGCGAGCGACCATGGGAGGTTCAGTCCGAGAACCGCCAGCGACGGCCACAACGCGTCGATCAGGGTTACCACTCCAGCCGCCACCGACGTGCTCTGCGTGATCGGCGTGAGTATGCCGACGGCTCCGAGGGCGCCGCCGACGAGCATGACAAGCGCCGTCAGTGCAGCGAAGGTGGTCGGCGGCGCTCCGATGCCAAGGAATGGCACCAGGATTCGCGCACCCTGCGCGATCAGGTAGACACCGAGCGTCAGGCGAAGGAGCAGAAGCCCCGCGCCGGGCCCGCCCGCCGGAAATCCCGAAAAAAGCCGTTGCACTGATGCTAGGATGGACTCCACTGTCGCGGAGCGCATCATCCCTGCGTGTAGTGCGAGGCTACCTCTATTGGGGGAGTTCGATGATTCCGCGCCGGACTCCAATCGTCACCGCTTCGGTTCGATCGGCGGCGCCCAGCTTCTCCATGATGTGCTTGATGTGGACCTTGACCGTGTCCTCGGAGATCGATAGAATTTCGCCTATCTTGCGGTTGCGGTTGCCGGCGGCGACGAGGCCCAGCGTCTCGACTTCACGCGCCGTGAGCAGGTCGTCGGTGAAGTAGTCGGCGAGCTCTGATGCGACCTCGGCGGGGATGCACTTCTTGCCGGCGTGGACGCGGCGGATGGAGTCGATGATCTCCGAGGGGGCAGCGGTCTTGAGCAGAAACCCGCGCGCACCGGCCGTGAGCGCGCGTCGGATCTCGACGTCGCCCCGGAACATCGACAGCATGATGATGCGCGCGTTCGGCGCCTCGCTGCGAATCGCCATGAGGGCGTCGATGCCGTTCATATCCGGCAGGCGGACGTCCATGAGCGTGATGTCCGGTTTCTCCTCGTGGTACTCGCGAATGCCATCGCGGGCAGTGGCGGCCTCTCCCACGAGGCGCATGTCCTCCTGAGTGCCGATTATGGTGGCAATGCCTTCCCGCAGGAGCGGGTGGTCGTCGATGCTCAGGATCCGGATTGGGTGCGCCGCGCTCACGGCGGCCATTATAGGCCATGGAGTCCCGCCGGCTGCACTCGGCGCGTCTCGTGACGTCAGCCGGTACGGACACGCCAGGTGGACCCTGCGCGACGGCGGTTTGCAGGGGTATCCGCGGTCTATCGCTCAAACCCGCGACGGCTTCCTGTGGCTGGCCACCGACTTCGGCCTCCAGCGGTTCGACGGCGTCCGGTTCACCTCGTGGGAGCCGCCGCCTGGGTCGTCGTTGCCCGGCGTCGCCGTCAGGCTGCTCGCGACGCGGGACGGCAGTCTGTGGATCGGCACGGATCGGGGCTTGGCGCGCTGGAACGACGGCGCGCTCTCCGTCTATCGTGAGCTCGATGGTGAGGTCGTCTCCGCGCTCGCGGAAGATCGCCACGGAGCCGTGTGGGCGGGCACCCATGGCGGGCAGGACAACGCGAGGCTCTGCTCGATTCAAGGCGAGACCGTCGACTGCGACGGCGACGAGGGCACGCTGGGGCGTTTCGTCCTCGCCCTCCATGAAGACGAGGCCGGCGAACTCTGGGTCGGGGCGGCAACGGGCCTGTGGCACTGGGGGGAGGTTGCGCCGACACTGTACGCGGTGGCGAGCCCCTTCAGCGACATCAACGCGCTCGTCGACGACGGGCGCGGGGCGATCGTGATGGCCACCACCCGGCAGATCGAGCGTCTCGTTGATGGCACGCTGGAACCGTTCCCCGTCGACACCGACCTCGAGGAGGTTAGGCCGACCTCGCTCCTGCTCGACCGCCGCGGTGCACTCTGGATCGGGACCCAGGGCAACGGGCTCCTCCACGTCCACGATGGTCGGACGGATCGACTCTCGCGCGACGACGGGCTGTCGGGCGACTTCGTACTCGACATCTTCGAAGATCGCGAAGGAAACGTCTGGGTGGGGACGGCGGGCGGTCTGGATCGTTTCCGCGACGTTGCCGTGGGGAGGCTGTCGACCAGGCAGGGGCTGGACAGCGACGCAGTCCTGTCCGTGCTGGCGACCGTCAGCGGCGACGTGTGGATGAGCACCCTCGGCGGCCTGGAGCGGTGGAGCGAAGGAGTCGTACGGGGCTACTCGCTTCCGGGCCCTGGCGACAACGGGGGCGTCGGCTCGCTCTTCGAGGACAGTCACGGCCGGATGTGGGCGTCTTCGTTGCTGGGGCTGTTCTCGTTCGAGCCCGGGGCGACCCGGCCTGTGCGCGTGGACCTGCCCGCGCGTCAGGTCCAGGCGTTGGCGGAGGATGCCGGCGGCACCCTGTGGGTCAGCGACTCGAGCGGGCTCTTCGGTCTGCGCGGCGGCGACGACGTAGATGTCGTGCCCTGGCCGACCCTCGGCGGGAATCACGCGCGGGCGCTCTTCGCGGACCCGTCCGGCGGGCTGTGGCTCGGCTTCGTCGGGGGTGGGTTGTCCCGTCTCGAGAACGGGCGGGTGCAGCGAACGTATGCGAGCACCGACGGGCTGGGCGCCGGCGACGTCAACAACATCCATGACGATCGGGAGGGCGCGCTGTGGGTGGCGACCGAGGGCGGGCTGAGCCGAATCGCCGGAGGGCACGTCGACACCCTGAACGCGCGCAACGGGCTGCCCTGCGACGCCGTCAAGTGGTCCGTTGAAGACCTCGCGGGTGCCCTGTGGCTGCAGACGAACTGCGGGCTGGTCCGCGTCGAACGAGACGAGCTGGACGCGTGGATCTCGGACCCGACGTCCAGCGTCGACCTCGTCGCCTACGATGCGAGCGACGGCGCCATAGGCTACGCCGATCTCGGGTCCTACGGTCCGAAGGTGTCCAGGGCCGCCGACGGACGCCTGTGGTTCGCCGGCTTCGACGGCGTGGGGATCGTCGATCCCCGCGCGCTGCCGTCGAATCCGGTCCCTCCGCCCGTGCACATCGAGCGGGTCGTCGCCGATGGCGTCACCCATGCTCCGCCGGCAGCCGTGCGCCTGCCTGCACGCGTGCGCGACGTCAGCATCGAGTACACGGCGCTGAGCCTCGGCGCGCCCGAGAAGGTGGCGTTCCGCTACCGGCTGGAGGGGAGAGACGACGACTGGGTCGAAGCCGGAAACCGGCGTCAGGCGTTCTACACCGATCTCCCCCCGGGGTCCTATCGGTTCCGGGTGATCGCCGCCAACGACCGGGGGCTCTGGAACGAGGACGGAGCGGCCTGGGCGTTCTCGATCGCACCGGCCTACTACCAGACCAACGCGTTCAGGCTCGCCGCCGTCACGAGCGTCATCCTGGGCCTGACCCTGCTGTATCGACTGCGCCTGCGCCGTGTGACCGCCCAGCTTCAGGCCCGGCTCCAGGAGCGGCTCGACGAGCGTGCGCGGGTCGCGCAGGCGCTGCACGACACGCTGTTCCAGGGGTTCGCGAGCAGCTCCATGCTGCTCCATGCGGTGGCCGACGAGATCGCCGACCAGGGGGCTCGATCGAAGCTCACCCGCGTGCTGCAGCGCATGAACCGGATGATCGACGAAGGCCGCGAGAGTGTCAGCGGGCTCCGCGTCCCGGACGGCGACGACAGCCTCGAGAGCGCCCTCGCCCGCGACGCCGAGTACTTCAAGGGCGAGCAGCAGATCGACGTCCGGCTGGCCGTCAAGGGCCACCCGCGGCCGCTGCATCCGCTCGTCCGCGACGCCGTCTATCAGATCAGCCGCGAGGCCCTCGCCAACACGTTCCGCCACGCGCGGGCGAAGCACGTTGAAGTCGACGTCGAGTACTCGCGCGACGAGTTGACCGTCCGCGTGCGCGACGACGGCTGCGGCATGGCGCCGCCCATCGTCGACGAAGGGCGCCCGGGCCATTTCGGGCTGCCGGGCATGCGGGAGAGGGCCGAGCAGATGGGGGCAGTCCTGCGGCTCTGGAGTCGAGTGGACGCCGGCACCGAGGTCGAGATTCGCGTGCCCGCGAAAACGGCGTTCCCCGACGCGTCGCCGGGCCGCGGCGTCCGCTGGTGGTGGCGGGCTCGCGAACCCCGCGATTCCTGAAGCGGCACCCTGCGCCTGGGTGTCTCCGGCCAATCTTGGAGTTCGTTGCCTGAAGAAGGGCGCCGTGGCGCTCGTCGACCCGTGGATCCCGCTCGATCAAGGCGTGTAGAGCGTGTGATCGAGATCGGGGATGCGGGAGTAGTCGCGATCGAAAGTCAGCAGATGGCCGTTGCACTCCACCGTGGCGGCCGCGATCCACACGTCGTTGATGGGAATGGGAGTACCGGCCCGCCGCAAGGCCGCGAAGATCCGCGCATAGTGCCGAACCGTCGTGGCGGTCACGTCGAGGACGTTGACGAAGGGCTCGTCGAGAAACTCGGCGAGAATGCGCCGGTTTTCGAGAGCGCGACGGCCCAGCTCGAATCCGGCATCGAGCTCCCCGAGCACGGTCACCGGCACGATGACGACGCGCGCCGCCGCCACGCACTCGAGCACCTGGGCATGACCGGCACGAAGGTGGGAGTACGCGCTGGTGTCCAGGACGATCTTCGCGGCTGATGTCATTCCCAGGACCGTGCGTCGACGACCCGCTGAGCTTGCATCGCGGTCGTGAACTCTTCGAGATCGTCGGCGGTCCAGCCCGTGTAGCGGCGAAGGCGCTCGCGACGCGCGTTCAGCCCCACGGCGTCGCGCAGAAGGCGCAACACCGTACTGTTCAAGCTGTCGCCGCGTTCCTGACTGATGGCGCGTAGCCTGTTCGCCAGCTCCGGGTCGACGTTGCGTAGCGTCAGTTGCGTCGAAGGCATGACATCATGAAAGTACCTTCATGCACGCACACTGTCAAGATGTCGTCCAGCTTCGGCCGCGACCGAAACGCGCTCCCGGACCGACCGGACGCTCAACCCCGGGCGTCATCAGCCCTTTTGCGCCGGCGTGAACGTGTCCCGAGGTCGCCAGGCCCCTCGACCTATTTCGGCGGCCAGAGGGCGCCGAGGCTGAAGGTGACGGCGTCGAATGGTCGGATGCGGACGGGAGCGTCATCCTGCGCGGTGGCGATCAGCACCCATTCGCTCTCGCGCAGCTCGAAGGCCTCCAGGGTGCGGTCGGCGGGGTCGACGAGCCACAGATGACCCACCTGTTCGCGCCCATAGGCGGCGCGCTTGCCGTGGAGGTCGAGCTTGCGGGTCGAGGGCGAGAGCACTTCGCACACCCAGTCGGGGGGCAGCGTGGCGTACGGCGCGTCGGGAAAGACGGGCATCCGCTCCCGCCGCCAACCGGCGAGGTCGGGTACGAGGATGTCCTCGCCCAGATGCAGCTCCGGTTCGTCGATGATCCACCAGCCCCCGGGGCCACCCGCGTCGTGGTGAAACGGACCGCCGATCTTCGTGCCCAGCGACGAGCTGGCGTGCGCGTGGCGCATGGCTGGCCGCGGGTTCGTGTGGAGCACGCCGTCAACAACCTCGGCGACTCGATGGGGAGGGGCATCGAGCACGTCCTGATAGGTCGCCCGACGGCGCTCAGCCGAGTCATACCGCAAGGTCGCGGTGACCGCTTCGCTCATGTCGCCTCCTGCGACGATTCTATCGCCCAGTGCGAATCTTGACGCCGCCGTCACCTTCGATCCACCTGCCCGCAGGCCACGCCGTTCGTGTTGTCCTGTGCCGTAACGACCGAGTAGCGGCTAGAACTGCACCCGCACCCCGCCGTTGATGACGCGGCCGTCGAGGGGCGCCCAGGCGTCGACGGTCCAGCGGCCGTCGGGGGCGCGGTCGGGGCGCAGGACGGGGTCCCACCGGTGCTGCCGCACGTCGGTGAGGTTCTCGAGGTTGACGAACAGCCGGAGTGGTCCGAACCGGCGCTCGATCAGCACGCCCATCAGGGTGTAGGGCTCGCCGAGGCCGCGGTACGGGTTGGCCTCGAGCCGCTGCCGCCCCGTGTAGTACAGCTCGAAGCCGATGCGCCCGTCCTCGTTCTCGGCCATGGCCACGAGGCCCAGACCGTGCCGCGGCGTCTGGGCGACGTCGGCGGCGATGCCGTCGACCTGCTCGCGCGACCGCACGTAGGTGTAGCTGGCGGTGAGGGCGAAGGGCGGCCGGCGGAAGGTGCCCAGCAGCTCGGCGCCGAGGTTCGTGGTCGGGTGGTCGAGGTTGCGCAGGACGTAGGTCGCGCGGTCGACGTGCACCGGGTCGGCGATGCGCGAGCCGAAGACGGTGACGGTCCAGGCGGCGGGGCCTTGGGTGCGGGTGAGGTCCATCGAGAAGCTGCGGCCCCGTTCCGCCCGGAGCGGGCCGTCCACCGTGAGGCGGGTCAGGCCGGCCGCCTCGGTCTCCTCGGTGAGGGCCGTGGGCCCGAAGAACCCGGTCCCCGCCGACAGGCGGGTCGACCAGTCGCCCGACCGCAGGAGGGCCGACACGCGGGGGCTGAGGAACCAGCCGTAGGCGCTGTGGCGGTCGAGCCGGCCGCTCATCGACAGGGCCAGCCACGACCGCACGTCGACGTCGTCCTGCACGAACAGGCCCGGGGTGGTGAAGGCGTGGCCGAACCGGGGGACGTCGTCGGGGCGGTAGGCGTCGCGCTCGACCGCGGCCCCCGCGACCCACGTGTGCCGCCCCGCCGTCCGCCGCACCGCGACCTCGGCAAAGCTCGTATCGTGGCGGTCGCGCTCGAGGGTCTCCCCGAACCGGTGCTCGTGCCACTGCCGTGCGAGGGCGGCGCGCGCGGTCACCACGGCGCGCCCGGCCAGGGTCTGCCACAGAACCCCGAGGTCCTGACGGCGCGTGTCGAGGGCTTCGCGGTAGGGCGCTTCCACCGCGGCGAGCACGCGCCCCGGCTCGGTGCCGCCGCGACGGGTCTCGCCGGTCGCGCCGGCCGTGAAGAAGAGCGACCGGCCTTCTCCGTCGTCCCGGAAGAACCGCGGGCGGACGACGCCGCGGTCGTAGCCGGCCATGTCGGTCCACCCGTCGCCGTCGACGTCCGCCCGGCTCTGCCGGTGGCCGCCGCCGACCAGGGTCATCCCCCACGTCTCGGACAGCGGCGTCGACAGCCACAGCACGCCGTCGGTGGCGCCCCGCGTCGACTGGTTGAGCAGGATCTCGCGCTCGGCCTCGTCGCCGGGCCGGCGCGACAGCAGGTTGACGACGCCGCCCATCGCCCCCGCCCCGTGGAGGGCCGACGCCACGCCCTTGACGACCTCCACTTGGCCCAGGTCCATCGGCGGGATCTGGAGCAGCCCCAGCCCGCCGGGCTGGCTGCCGTAGAGGGGCAGCCCGTCGGATAGCAGGCGCGTGTAGCGGCCCCGCATGCCCTGGATGCGCACGCTCGCGGCCCCGAGCGACGGCGACGTGGCCTGCACCCGCATGCCGCCCATCTCGTTCAGCATCATGACGATGTCGCCGGGCGTCATGAGCATCTTCTCCTCGATCTCCTCCCGGTCGAGGGCCTCGACCCGCATCGGCTGGTCCTCGATGCGCCGCCCGGTGCGGGTGGTGGCGACCACGGTGACCTCTTCCTCGACGGTCAGCTCCGGCTCGAGGTCGACCCGCACGACGCGCTCCTCGCGGGGGGCCACGGTCACGGGCACGGTCACGGGGACGAACCCCTCCTGCACCACCGTGACCTGCACCTCCCCGGCCGGGGCCGGCACGAGGGCGACCCCGGCCGCGTCGGTCACCCGCGTCGTCCCCGCCACGACCACCGTCGCCCCGACCACCATGTCCTCCCCGGTCCGCACCTCGACCCGAACGCGCCCCGGCTCCTGGCCGGCCGCCCCGGCCGGCTCCGCGAGCAGGACCGGCAGGATGAGGAGGATGCGGCTCGACATGGCTCTCTATTCGCGCGGAGGCGGGGGGCCGTCACCGTACACGGCGGCCACCGGCGGCCGATGCCTCGGGACCTGCCCTCGGCCATCTTACGCGGGATTCCCCCGGGGCGCCGGAAAACGGCGACGCGTTGCGGTTCGGCTTCCGCCCGTCGGGTCGCCTCCATGCTGGACACTGACGAAGATTGCCTTGTCCTGGCCAACGCGTGACCGCGGCACCCCCATGGCCGGGTGCCGTCGGCAGCCTGGCGCAGCTCTCGGGGCAACGATCGTTCCGAGGTGGCCAGCCGCACCCGGGCGCAGCCTGCTCTTCTGCAGCCCGGCGCGCCCGACACACGGCGAGGTCGTTCCGTCACCGCCCTTTGCGGTGGGAACTCCACCCTGTCGCCCGAGTCGCCCCGTGCCCCTCCGTGCCCCCGACCTCCGCCGCGTGGTATAAGCAGCCTGGATTCACCCAAGGAGCAGCCATGACCTCACGACGCCGCACAATCCACCTGCTCGCCCGGCGGCTGCCCGCGGCCGGCCTGCTCGCGGCCCTGGCCGCCGCCGCCTTCTGGATGGCCGCGCCCGAGGCGCAGGCGCCGGCCTCCGCTCCGGAGTACCGCGTCGACCCCTTCTGGCCGAAGCCGCTGCCCACGACGACCGACGCCGACGGTCTCGCCCGCCAGTGGGTGACGGGCATGGTGGGGGCGAGCTGCATCGACTCGCACGACCACGTCATCACCGTCAACCGGGGCTTCCTGCCCGGCGGCCTCCTGCCGCAGGAGGGCTCGCAGTCGGTCCCCTCGCCGCCCGTCATTCTGTACGACACCGACGGCAACGTGGCCGGAAGCTGGGGCGACCCGACCCTCACCGAGGCGGGGGCGGCGGCGGTGCTGCCCCACGGCATCCACGGCTGCGCGACCGACGAGATGGACAACATCTGGATCGCGGGCAACTCGGACGGGGTGGTGCAGAAGTGGACCCACGACGGGTCGGAGATGCTGTTGCAGATCGGCACCAAGGGGCTCTGCGACGGCCCGCCCACCCTGAACCCCGACTCGCCGCACCCGACCTGCGGCGAGCCCGGCAACAACAGCAGCCGCACCCTGCTGAACGCGCCGGCGGACATTGCCGTGGACCCCAACCCGGACCCGGTGACCGGCGAGCCCGGCTCGGTGTACATCGCGGACGGCTACGGCAACCACCGCATCGTGGTCTTCGACCGCGAGGGCAACTACCTGCGGCAGTGGGGCTCGGCCGGCAGCGGCGACGGGCAGTTCGTCGAGGGGGGCGGCGGGCACCCGCACTGCGTGGTGCTCGGGAACGACGGCCTCGTCTACGCCTGCGACCGGGGCCAGAACCGCATCCAGGTGTTCGACCGCGAGGGCAACCTGCAGCGCATCGTCCGCATCGACCCCGCGGAGTACGGCGAGGCGACCCTGCGGGCCACCGACATCGAGCTCTCCCGCGACCCCGAGCAGCGCTTCATGTTCGTCGTCGACCTCGGCAGCAACCGCATCTGGATTCTCGAGCGCGAGAGCGGCGACATCGTCGGCAGCATCGGCGGGTCGGGGCACATGGCCGGCGAGTTCACGTTCCCCCACACCGTCGTCACCGATTCCGACGGCAACCTCTACGCGGCCGAGACCATCGGCGGGCGCCGCAACCAGAAGTTCGCCCTGGTGAGCGACTGACCGGCGGCGGCCGCGCCGAGAGCCCCGGAACACGGGGTGAACCCCGGCCTCCTTGCCACCGGGAGTGCGGCCGACTACAATAGTCGCAGCCACATGAAGACAATATCGATCACCATAGACGAGCCGTTGCTGGGCCACGTGGACCGCGCGGCAAGGACCGCCGGCAAGACGCGTTCCGAGCTGTTCCGCCAGGCGCTGCAGGACTGGCTGAACGCTCAACGCCGGTGCCGGCAGGTCGCCGAAGACCGGGCCGGCTACGAGGCCCATCCGGTCGGTCCGGACGAGTTCGAGGGTCTGATCGCGGCTCAGGCGGTGGAGCCGCCCGCCCCCGAGGACGGGGACGACTGGTGAGGCGCGGGGAGATCTGGATGTTCAGGTTCGCGCCGCCGGACAAGCAACGCCCGGTGCTGCTGCTGACCCGTTCCGACATGATCCCGGTGCTGAACAGCGTCACCGTCGCCCCGCTCACCCGCACCGTCCGCGGCGTCGCCTCCGAAACGGTGGTGGGGGTCGAGAGCGGCCTGAAGACCACGTCCGCCATCAACCTGCATCATGTCATCACCGTCCCCAAGGCCGGCCTTCGCCGCTTCGTCGGCTCCGTTTCTCCGGCGGTGCTGGCGAAGGTCCGCGCGGCGCTTCTGTTCGCTCTCGGCTTCGACTGACGAGGCGACTTGGCGGCGCGACCACCCGGCATGCCCTCCTACAGTTGTGATTCGCTTGCCCATCCAACCCTGCCGGGAAGTGTGCACCGTTCTGCGGCGGAACTTCCGCGGTCGCGTTGTCGGGCGGATCGCGTTGCGATACGATGGCCTCGTCCATGCCTGTCACGGGGGACTCCGGAGTGCTCTTCGAGCGCCGGAAGACGTCTGGCAGTCATGGACGCTTCTGCGCAGGAGGCCGCGCCGACACCGCCGCCCGCACCCCGGACTTCCCGACTGACGGCCGCCCGCCATGAGCACCCGCTATGAAGAGCTCGCCGCCGGGCTGAACGGGACGGACTTCTACACGCACGTCCTGGCCCTGGCGCGCAGCGGCGTCGACGCGCTCCCCGCCGTCCACGCGGCGATGAGCCACTCCGACTGGCGCATCCGCCGCGGGTGCGCGGCGGTGCTCGGCTACACCGACGACGTCGAGTCGCTGCGCCGGCTCGCGCTCCTGACCCGCGACCCCAGGAAGAAGGTGCGCAAGATGGCCGTCCTCTCGCTCGGCCTCGGCCGGATGCTGCGCAAGGACGACCGGGACCCCATCGATCCCGTACCCCATCTCGCCCACAGCGCCCTGCACGACCCGTCGGTGCGGGTCCGCCGCGTCGCCGTCCTCACCCTCCTCCTCCAGCCGCCGGCGCGCCGCGTTGCGAGGCTCCTGCGCAAGGTGCTCGCGACCGAGCAGGACGAGAAGGCGCTTCGCGTTGCGGGATGGGGGCTCCGGCAGCAGGAGAAGCGCGGCTAGCAGTGCCCTGATCGCGACAGCACCATGACCGTCTCGAGTTGGCGCTGGCTCGACGGCCTCGGAGCGCGGCGACGCGGATGCCGGAGGGGGCCGCGCCATAGTGGCCGGGGAAGGGCGGTTCGCCGGCAACGCGACCCCTTTCTTGACGCACAACGATTCATCGTCTAAGAGTAGTGCATGAAGACCATCGCTTCACGGACGCTGGCGGCGAGCCCCGGGCAGGTGTGGGCCGCCCTCGAAAGAGAGGGCGCCCTGGTGGTCACCAAGGACGGGGTCCCACGGAGCATCATGGTGCCGACCAGCGACGCCACGCTCGTCGAGGACATCCAGGAGATAGTGTTCGCACGCGCGCGCAAGGCGGTCCGCGAGATTCGGACGCGCGCCGCCGAGACCGGCGCCGCCGACGTGACGCAAGGCGACATCGAGCGGGAGATCGAGGCGGCCCGGCAGGCGCGCAGGCAGAGGGTCCGGCGTGGATGACCCGCCCGTCCGTGGTCGTGAACACCAACGTCCTGGTTCCCTCTTTCTGTCACCCTTCGGGCCGCCCGGCCGCGGTTACCACCACCACGAGATGCCGACAGCGAGCCGGACCGAGGCGGCGTCGACATCGAGCGGGGCGGCCGGCCGGCCGTGCGCCCCGTGCGCCGGGACGTCGCCCGCGGGAACGTCCTCGAACGTACCCTGACCCCACTTGACGTTCACGTCGAGGGCCCGCGACTCGGACAGGTAGATGAGGAGTCCGCCGCCGACGCCGAGTATCGGCATGCTCCTGAAGTCGGCAGCCCGTTCGTCCTTCTCGATCACGTCGGTCACCGGCCAGAGCGTCAGGGCGAGGTCGCCGTAGGGAACCCACCGGCGGGGGCCACGGGCCAGGTGCAGCCTCACGCCGAGGTCGACGTAGCCGAAGGTCACGCTGTCGAAAGCCTCGAGCCCGCGGGTGTCGATGGCCGCGTAGGCCACGCCCACGTACGGGGCGACGACGGGGTTGAGGCCATGACCGATCCGGGCGCCCACGAGCGCCGCGCCGTCGCTCGGATCGCCCCCGAACGAGACGGCCGCCGCACCGGAATGCACACCCGCCATCCATCCTTGCGTCCTGGGCGGCTGGGCGCTGCCCTCGACCACGCACCCGAGGCAGAGGATCGGCAGCACGATGCGGCCGAATCGCGAGCGGCTCGAAGTGAACATGCTCATCTTCCGTCTGGCGGCCGCCGAGGCGGCCTCACGAGCGAGAGCCGCCGATGGCGGCGTGGCGGCCTGAACCCGGCGTCGAGCCGGGTCTGGCGGATCGTCGCCAGCGACTCCGAACGATGCATGGATGGTGCCAGCCGGATGTGCACGTCGTCGGTGCCGGCGCCGCAATGTCTCGAGCCGACGACAAGTCGGCCGAAGACGACCACCTGCAACGGCGCCGCGGGGGCATGGATGATGCCAGTTGGCGAATGTGCACGTCGGTGCCGGTGCCGCAGTCTCTCGGGCCGACGACAAGTCGGCCGAAGACCGCCACCCGCAGTCGCACCGCGTCAGCATGAGCGTCACCTCGGGGCCGATGACAAGTCGGCGAAAATCGGCGAAGAGAAGACGGCGGCCACACCGCCTTCATCGGCTACCGGACATTTGATGTTCACCCCATGCGCATGACACGTACGACTGCTGTGGCCTCCCTGCGCCGAGCGCCATGCGTGCGGTCACTACTCCTGCCCCGACCCCTCGTTCGACCGTGCGGAGCACGAAACGTGAGCCGCGCCGGGTTCGGACTCGCGCACTCTGGCATCCCCGTTGCAGGAATCTCGGCGGCCGGGGAGCGCCAGGGATCGTCCGACCGGCGTGCTTCCACCGGCGAAGGAGGAGCAGGATGCAGATGGGTCACATCGTTCGACGCGCCGCCGCCCTGATGGCGGTGACGGGGGCCGTGGGCGGATCCGCGGCCGGCGCGCAGTCGTTACCGACCGACGGGCGGAAGGGGGTCGCGGGCGGATCCGCGGCCGGCGCGCAGTCGTTACCGGCTGACGGGCGGAAGGGGGTCGTGGATGGATCCGCGGCCGACGCGCAATCACCGGCTGACGCGTGGAAGGGGGTCTGGGGCGGATTGTTGCCGGCCAACAGGGAGGAGCTGTCGGGCGGGCGGGCGCCGCGTCCCGGTCGCGCCCCGGTCGAAGCGCGGGGCGGGCGCCCGGAGCGAAGCGCGCAGGGCGACCAGCCACCGCCGGCGACGTACTTCGACGGCGGGAGCCTCCATCTCGCCCTCGGGGCCGCGTCGTTCTGGCAGCAGCCCACGGCCCAGCCGGAAGCGGCGACGTTCCTGTCCGCGGGCGTGCACCTCAGCCGTTCTCTGGCCGTCGTCGGCGAGATGGGGAGGGGATGGTGGGCGGACGGCCGCCTGGAGGCGCCGGCCGGAGCCGGGACGGCGGCGGCGTGTCCCGACATCCGGGCGGGGTTCCACACCTTCATGGGCGGCGTGCAGTACCGGCTGCCCCGCGTCCGGCGCAGCACGCGGTTCGTCCGGGTCCTCGCCGGCCGCGCGTCGTTCGCCGGGACGGCGAGAGAGCTGCACGACGGCGTGTACACGGGCTGCCTCGACGCCTTCTCCTCGGGATGGGCCCTGGCCGCCGGCGCGGGCGTGGACTTCCACCTCACCGATCGACTCGCGCTCCGCGTCGCGGCGGACTACCGGCGGGTCGCCATCCCGTCGCTCGAAGGGACGGAGCAGGTGTTCATGAGGAACGACGCCGATCGTCATCTCGGCATGATGCGGGTTGCGGTGGGTTTCGCCCTCGGCATCTGAGTGGTTCGGAGGCGCGGGAACCCGATGCGGCACATCCGACCGGCCCACCTGCAAGGAGACGCCGACCTTGGACCGACGTGCCCGGCGGGCACAAGCCCCGGTGCCCACAACCGAACCCGGTCGACACGTGTGCCGCCATCTGGCTCGCGCCGCCGCTCCTGGATTGCGACGCCCAGCGCCACGTGCGGGTCGTTGCATGCTGACGCTGCGGCGCGCTCCGCGTCAGGGCGCCTTCGGTATCAGCTCGAACGTCACCGTCGCGTGGCGGATGCGGCGGCGGTTCCACGTGTAGGTGATCTGCAAGTCCCCGTCCGCGTCCTGGATCATCGCGGGGTACGAGAGCTCGCCGCGCTCGCCCTCGGCGAGCTCTTCGACGACGAGGAAGTCGCGCCACGTGACCCCGTCGTTGAACGACACGGCGAGTGAGAGCGGCGTTCGCCGGGTGGTCGAGGGGTTGTAGATCAGGATGGAGCGCCCGTCGTCGAGCCGGAGGGCGTCGATGCCGGCGCCGGGATGATCGAGGTCGGTGAGCCGTAGCGGCTCCCAGGTGCGGCCGCCGTCCCGCGAGAGCGACGTCGCGATCTTCCCCATGCGGTTCGTCCGGAAGAACGCGCGGACCACCCCGGGCGCGACCTCCAGCAGCGTGGGCTGAATGGTCCCGCGGCGGTCGCGCTCCCGGTCGCCGAACAGGATGGGACCGTGCTTGCTCCACGATTCGCCGCCGTCGCTGCTGATCTCCATCCACGACGACCACGTCCGGTAGCTCTCGAGCGACGTGCCCGCGAGGATGTCGCCGTTCGCGAGCCGGATCGGCTTGGCCCGCACCGGCCCCAGCATGCCGGCCGGCAGCCACACCGGGTCGGACCACGCCTCGCCGGACGTGGTCGAGGTCATGTACGCCCCGCTCCACGACCGGGGGCTCGGGCCGATCTTGAAGTAAAGGTGGATGGCGTCGCCCGCGCCGCGGAAGAGCACGGGGTTCCAGGCCGGCTGATCCGGCTCCTTGTAGAGCTGGCGCGGGGGCGACCACTCGCCGCCCTTGGGCCGTCGCGAGGACCACACGCCGACGTCGGGACGCCCTTCGCCCGAGCCGCCGAACCACGCCGCGACGAGCGAGCCGTCGGGCGCCTCGACGATGGTCGAGGCGTGGGCGCGCGGAAAGGGCGCCTCGTCCCAGACGAAGCGCAACGTGGGCTCGGGCGGCTGCGCGCCCGCGATGGTTGCGAGGGCCAGGCCGAAAAGCGCCAGGGTCGCCCACGTCCGCATGATCTCACCCGTCCCCTCCTGCCTGCGACCCCGCCTCGACGGGGACCGTCGCAGAGCACCTCGCTGCCAGGTCGAAGCCGACTGCCCGCCCGCATGACGACCAGCGGGACCGGCGGCCGGGTTCTCGGCTTTCTCCACCGAATCATAGTCGAAGCGGCGCCACGGAACCTTCCGAATCCGGCGGCATTCCCACCGCACGTACCGGCCCGAATCCGCAGACCCGCGCCGTGGTACACTGCACCAGAGGCTGATCGATGGGGGAACGTCTCCGACTACCGAAGAGCATCGCATGGTTGTGCGTGTTGCTGTTCACCGGCCTTCTGGCGATAGCGCAACCCCCGGCATCGTCAGAGCAAGCGGCCCGCCGGGCCGCCTCGGCGCGCGGCGGTGGCGACAGCAACGTCGCGGATGACCCCGAAAAGCAGACCCGACAACAGATCGTGGCGAAGGAGGCGGTGCCGATTCGATTCAGCCCCCCGACGCCCTGGTTGTTCGGCCTTGCCGGATGGGAGGTCGCGCGAACGGAGCTGTCAGAGCGCTACAGCCTGCTGCGCACGCTGGAGATCGACGTGTTCTCCACCACGCATGCCTGGGCGGAAGTCGAGCTGCCGGAGGTGGCGGGACGCGGGGGCGGCCCCAGATCGGGATGGGTGTACTGGGGCGAGTCGTTCACGACCGACAGCCTGCACTTCGCCTGGGACGACACCGCGGCCGACGCCGACACCTCTCCGACGCGGGAAGGTCGACCTTGACGTCTCCCCATGGCCATCGAGTTCATGAGTCATCCCGTCGTGGCGTTCGGCGTTCCCTACGCCGCCGGCTTCTTCGGCACGTTCATTGCCGACATGCTGTCGTTGTACCCCGACGTGAAGCGGCTGCACCTCTATCTGATGTCGGTTCCCGCCACCCTCGTGACGGTCGGTGTATTGCTCTCGGCAACGACCGTGTCGGTCCCGGTCGACAGCCCGACCGGGACAATCCGGGAGTACTGCTGCGGCCACACCCAGTCGATTCCCGGGTTCGGTCTCTTCGTCGGAACGATGATGTTCTACGGGACGTTGGCGCCGGACCTGTTCGCAAAACGTCGCGATGGCGTGCGCTGAACGAGGCCCGAACGCGGGACGGCAGGCTCGGCCCGCCGTCAACCCGTTGCCCCCCCACGAGCCGCCGGCCGCCGGCGGACATGATCCACGGCCCGCCGGCCTGAAGAACCCGCAACAGCATCCTCGTGTCCCGGGGCGCTTCTCGACACGAGAGCGGACCAATGACCCGCAACACGACGCTTGGGCTCGCCGAGCCACCGACGTAACGGATGGGGGGGCAGCCCACCTGATGGGCTGCCCCCCGGCAGGTCCGATTCCCGGCTACTTCAGAGCCGAGAAGTCGCTGGCGCTCATCCAGAAGACCTCGATGCCCTCGAGCGGGGCCGGGTACTTCCCGATCAGCTCATCCCAGTCCGGGTCCTCGCGGAACGCGGCCCACACCTCGTCCCGGTGCGCGCGGTCGCGATAGGCGAGCATCCAGACCAGGGTGTTGGGGTTGTCGAGCCGTTGCCAGACCGCGACCACCTCGGCCCCGTGCTTCTCGAAGATGGCGACCTCGCCGTCGCGGAACCGCTGGTGCAGCTCGTCGATGCCGCCGCTGCCGTCTTCGGCCTGCGGGCGGGCGGTGTACATGCGGACCTCGAAGCAGCGCGAGTCGGCCGCCACGTTGTTCGACAGATCGGCCGACAGGTCGCCCTTCGGACCGCACGCGTCCGGCGGCCCCTGGGCGGCGGCCAGACCACTGACACCGAAACCGATGACGACGGCGAGCACAACTGTTCGAATCACTGTTCTCCTCCTGGACTGGTTCGTCCGCCGAGTGTCTCTCGTCGCGCAGCGCGACCGGCCCACGGTACACCGTCCGTTCCCGTTTCGTCCACCGTCGCGCCGCTCGACGACAAGCGACGACGGCTACCGCTTGCCGACCTGTCGCTCGTACTCGGGCTCGAGCAGGTCGGCGGTGTGCAGGTCGAAGGCCCCCGCGGTGCGCTCGTAGGCGCCGCGGAACTCGGCGTGGCACCGGTAGCAGACGGTGAGGTCGCTCAGCCGGCTGTAGATCGCGAGGTCGATGAGGGTGGCGGCGGCGAGAATGCCGTAGGCGACGAGGTCGAGGCCGAACCAGTAGAAGCCGGCGCTGATCAGGGCGCCGATGACCACGATGGTCACCCCGAGCTTGGGGTCGAAGTCCTTCCGCAGGTAGAAGTCGCCTCCCCGGCAGACCGGACACCGGTCCACCTGCCGGTCGGCGCGGACCGCGTCGGAGAACGACAGCAGGAAGGCCTGACCGCAACGGCCGCAGTCGATCTGCGCCGACTCGGCGTCGGGCCGCAACGGCAGCGCGCTGTCGCACTGGTGGCAGCGAACGGTGACTTCCATGGTGATCAGACCGGCACCGAGGTCGCGACGAGCGGGTACTTGGCCAGCACCTCGCCGACGATGACGGTGAAGAACCGGCCGCAGTCGATCTGCGCCGAGTCGGCGTCGGGCCTCAGCGGCAGCGCGCTGTCGCACTGGTGGCAGCGAACGGTGACTTCCATGGTGATCAGACCGGGACCGAGGTCGCGACGAGCAGGTACTTCGCCAGCACCTCGCCGACGATGACGGTGAAGAAGTCGACGTAGAGGATGCCGGTGGCCGACTGGGTGGACCGGATCTTGGCGGTCTCCCACGTCAGGTAGGCCAGGACCACCGGCCCGAGCAGGCCGAAGAGCACCCGCTGCCAGAAGAACACGCCGTCGATCGAGAGGATGTAGCGATCGAAGGGGACCCCCGGCAGCTCGGCCAGGGCGATCCCCCACCACACCGCGGCGGCCACGACGAGAATGCGCAGCGCCGTCGAGCCGATGTGGAAGCGGACGACCGACTGCAGCAGCGACACGTCCATCGACGGCAGCACCAGGTACCAGTGGCCCAGGATCATCGCGGTCGACGTGCCTCCCAGGAGGGCCGCCGAGGTCACGAAGCTCGCGGCCGTCAGGACCGCCGGGAGGCCCCCGTCGCCGGCCGCGGCCAGCCCCTGCGCCACGAGGGCGGCGCCGCCCGAGAGCACCGCCGTCCACACCCACAGCGGCCGCAACCGCGCCAACACGCGCCCGATGGTCGCCCAGTAGACGAGCACCGCGCCCGTCGCGGTCAGCAGCAACGCGAGAGCAACGCCCTGGGCGTCGGTCCCCAGCCGCACCGCCTCGGGGCGCATGGCCAGCGCCACGAGCAGCAGCACCGCCGCGAAGCCGGCGTTGAACCGGAAGAACTTGACGCCGGCCTCCTTCCCCACCAGCACCAGGGTGAAGACGATGCCGACCCCGAGGTGGGCGAGGAACAGGAACAGGACGAAGGAGAGGGTCATCGTGACGCGCCGCGCACGACGGTGAACCGAGGCTGCCGCGAGCCCCGGCTCCCCCGCGCGGAACTCTGACAGGCGGCGTCACCCTCGCGGCTTCGCCGCCCGCCCAGCCAATGCTACCCGGAGTCGGCACCTACGGCGTGGGTTTGCGCTCCCTCCGGTTGGGAGGCGGCGCCGTCGTCGCGGGTCGGGCTCTGGTCGACTGTACCTGGAACGAACCTCCCGTCCGGCCGCCGACGTGAGCCCGCAACCGGCGGAAAGAGGGCGGCGGCAGCACGGAAGCCCTCATGCAGGTCCGTCCGTCAGCCCAGCCGGCGGTTGACCTCGTCCCAGCTCACGACGTTCCACCACGCCGCGATGTAGTCGGGGCGCCGGTTCTGGTAGTTCAGGTAGTAGGCGTGCTCCCACACGTCGAGCCCGAGCACCGGGACCCGGCCGCTCATGAGCGGCGTGTCCTGGTTCGGGGTGCTCTCGATGGCCACCGACCCGCCGTCCTTGACGAGCCACGCCCACCCGCTGCCGAAGCGGCCCACGGCGGCCGCCGCGAACTTCTCCTTGAAGGCGTCGAAGCCGCCGAAGGCGCCGTTGATGGCGTCGCCGATGTTCCCGGAGGGCGCGCCGCCCGCGCCGGGGGCCATGACCTGCCAGAACAGGGTGTGGTTGGCGTGCCCGCCGCCGTTGTTGCGCACCGCGGTACGGATGCCCTCGGGCACCGCGTCGAGATCGCCGACGAGCTCCTCCACGCTCCGGCCCTGGAGGTCGGGATGGCCCTCGAGAGCGCCGTTCAGCTTGGCGACGTAGGTCGCGTGGTGCTTGCCATGGTGAATGCGCATCGTCTGCTCGTCGATGTGCGGGGCGAGGGCGTCGAAACCATAGGGCAAACCGGGAAGCTCGTGCGCCATGCGGAATTCTCTCCTTCGTGTGTTCCTTGGGGTTGAGGGTGCGACGGTTCGGGTCGAGCCGCTCGGACGCGCATCACCCGACGCGCGTGGCCGCTCGTCCGGAGCCGGGTGGCCGGCACCCACTCGAGCGATCGAACGCGAGGGCGCCGGGGCTGCCCCGCCGTGTGTGCCGGGAGTGCAGGTCCGCGGAAACGGACTGCGCTCAGGGGGCAGTTGGCAATTCTGTGTCGATCACTTGTCCCTGTTCGTGCTCGATCCGGACCCGAGCGGCGCGGAATCACGCCGAGACGACGTTGTAGAGCGTGTCGCGCTCCACGGGGTCGCGGCCCGCGACCCGGATGAGCCGGCTGATGTCGTCGGTGGTCATCGCCTCCGGCGTCCGGGCGCCGGCCATGTGGTAGATCTGCTCCTCCTGGACCGTCCCGTCGAGGTCGTCGACCCCGAACCACAGGGCCGTCTGCGCCGTCTCGACCCCGGTCGCGATCCAGAACGCCTTGATGTGGGGCACGTTGTCGAGCACGAGCCGCGCCACCGCGTGAACCCGCAGGGTGTCGGCCGCGGTCGGGGCCGGCAGCTTCCTCATCTGGTTGTTGTCGGGGTGGAACGCCAGCGGGATGAACGCCTGGAACCCGCCCGTCTCGTCCTGCAGGGCGCGGGCCCGCAGCATGTGGTCGACCCGCTCGTCGTCGGTCTCGATGTGCCCGTAGAGCATCGTCACGTTCGAGCGCATGCCCAGCCGGTGCGCGGTGCGGTGGATGTCGAGGTAGCGCTCGGTGCCGCACTTGTCGTGGCAGATCTTGCGGCGGACGCGCTCGGCGAACACCTCGGCCCCGCCTCCCGGCAGCGAGTCGAGCCCCGCCGCCATCAGCTCGCGCAGCACCTGCGCGTCGGTCCTGCCGTAGAGGTCGGCGAAGAACGCGATCTCCACCGCCGTGAAGCACTTCAGGTGCACGTCGGGGCGGATGCGCTTGAACCCCCGCAGCAGCTCCAGGTAGTAGTCGAACGGCAGGTCCGGGTGCAGGCCGTTCACCACGTGCACCTCGGTCAGGGCCTGGTCCTGCCGGGACCGCAGCTTGTCCCACACCTGCTCGAGGGTCAGGGTGTAGGCGCCGTCGTCGCCGGGCTGCAGGCGCGCGAAGGCGCAGAACAGGCAGCTCGCCACGCAGACGTTGGTCGCCTCGATGCGGATGTTGTGGTTGAAGTACGTCCGCCCCGCGTGCCGCCGCTCGCGCTCGCGGTTGGCGAGCCACCCCAGGGCCAGGAGGTCGGGGCAGGCAAACAGCCTCACGCCGTCGTCGTGGCTCAGCCGCACCCCGGCGTCGAGCTTCCCGGCGACGTCGAGGAGCCCGGTCCGCGCGAGGCGCGACGGCGACGGCGGGGCGACGGCGGCGTCCGGCACCCGACTATCGTACGCCGGAGCGCCCGCCGCAGGCAACCGCGCGCCGGCGCGGTGGAGGGTGGTCACGCAACACCCGCGGGCCGCGACGCCGGCTCCCCCACCGGCGGCGAGGGCGCCAGCGGGAGGGTGATTCGGAACCGGCTGCCGCGGCCGTCGATGCGCTCGTAGGCGAGCCGGCCGTGGCTGGCCTCGACCGCCCACTTGGCGATGGAGAGGCCCAGGCCGCTGCCCCCGGAGGCCGCGCCGTGCGCGCCGCGGTAGAACCGGTCGAAGAGCCGCGATCGGTCGCGGGCGGGAATGCCGGGCCCCGTGTCGCTCACCTCGAGCACCGCATCGCGGGACGATACGGCCACGCGGAGCCGGATCTCGCCCTCGGCCGGCGTGTACCGAATCGCGTTGTCGACGAGGTTGATCACCGCCTGGCGCAGCGCGATCTGGTCGCCGAGGCATCGCGCCCGGGCCTCGTGCTCGACCGTCATCGACTGCCGCTTCTCCTCGGCCAGCACCCCGAGATGCGCGGCCACGTCGTCGGCGAGGGCGCCGAGCTCGACCGGGCGGTGGGCCAGCGCGAGCTCGCCGCGGTCGGCGCGCGACAGGAGCAGCAACCGGTCGACGAGGCGCGTCAACCGGTCGGTCTCCTCGAGCATGCTCTGGATGACCTGCTCGTAGGCGCCGGCGTCACGGTGCTCGCGCAGGCCGACCTCGCCGACGCTGCGGATGGCCGTGAGCGGCGTCCGCAACTCGTGCGACACGTCGGACGTGAACTGCCGCATCTGCTTGAACGAGGACTCCAGACGGCCGAGGGTGTCGTTGAACACCGTGGCGAGCCGGCCGAGCTCGTCGCGCGGGCTGTCGACGGGCAGCCGCTCGTCGAGGTTCGCGGCGGTGATGGCACGGGCCCGCTCGGCCATGCGGTGCAGCGGCGACAGCGCCCCCCGCGCCAGGACATACCCCCCGGCGCCGGCCACCGCCACCGTCAGGGGCAGCCCCAGCAGCAGGAGGACCGCGAGCTCGCGCACCTCGAGCCGCGTGAAGGCCTCGGAACGGCCGACCTGAATCACCACCGGCCGCCCGCCCACGGTGGCCCGGTCGCCCAGGATCCGGAACGGCGCCGGATCGTCCGGCAGCGAGCGGATCCGGCCGTCCGCCTCGTCCACGAGCGATTCGCTCGCGGGCACCGGCAGCCGCGCCGCGACCGATGTCCGGTAGATGAGGTCGCCGCCGGGGGTCCACACCTGGAGCCAGGGACCGTCCGTCCACGGCTCCCCCTCGAACCACGTCAGGGACCCGTCGGGACCCTGCTCGGCCATCTCCGCCGCCCAGCGGAAGTCGCTGCGCAGCCGCGCGTCGAGGGCGTCCGACAGGTTGCGGGCCACCAGGACCAGCACCGCCGAGACGTAGACGCCCAACACCGCCACCATGACCGCCATGTACAAGAACGTCAGCCGCGCCCGCAGCGTGTGCGGAACCCAGCGCCAGCTCATGGCTCACCTGCCCGCAGCATGAAGCCGACCCCCCGGACGGTGTGGATCAGCCGGACCGGATGGTCGAGGTCGATCTTGCGGCGCAGTCGGGAGATGTGAACGTCGATGACGTTGTCGAGGGTCGTGCTGCGGGCCGTCTCGCGCCAGACCTCGCGCGCCAGGGTGTCGCGCGAGACGACCTGGCGGGCGTTGCGGGTCAGGTAGTGCAACAGGTCGAACTCCTTGGCGGTCAGCTCGATGGCCTGCCCGTCGCGTGTGACCCGCCGGGTCGCCCGGTCGATCTCGAGCGTGTCGACGGCCAGGCGGTCGGCTTCGCTCACCCGTCCGCGGCGGGCGACGGCGCGGAGGCGGGCGAGCAGCTCCGCGAACGCGAACGGCTTCACGAGGTAGTCGTCGGCCCCCGCGTCGAGCCCGACGACCCGGTCGTCCAGGGTGTCCCGCGCGGTCAGCACCACCACCGGCGTGTCGAGCCCCTGCTTGCGCAGGGCCGAGAGAATCTCGAGGCCGTCGCGCCCCGGCAGCATCAGGTCGAGCAGGACGACCTCGAACCGGTCCCGCGCGAGGCGGAAGAAGGCGCCCTCGCCGGTGGTCTCGACCACGACGTCGTAGCCCTCGCCCTCGAGACCCTGGCGCAGGGCGAGGGCGACCTTCTCCTCGTCCTCGACGACGAGCAGGCGGCCGGCCGGCACAGGTTGCGGCCTCTCGTCGGTGCCGCTCTCCGGCGAGCCCGTGGTGGTCGGCGGCATCTCTGACGATCTCCGATCGCTTCAGGCGTTTCGGAACGCCCCTGACGGGCCCGGCACGCGTCGACGGTCGCCGAGCTGCGCACGGCAAGCGCAGCCCGGGCGACCCCCGGTCCCGTCTCGAGCGGCACCACGTTCCCGTCGCCGCCCTTGCGGCGCCGCTGCCCGCACGACCGCTCCCGCGGCAGTCCGCGCCGTTCCGCGACGCGAGCTCCTGCCGCCGCCTTGCGGCGCCGCTGCCCGTCCCGTCAAGCCTACAGCAGTCCGCGGCGTTCTCCGGCGCGAGGTCTGCCCCGCCGGCGTCCGTTCAGACAAACTTCAGGAATGAACCGCGAGGGGGTCCCGCAGTATGATAGCGATTGGCCGCCGCGACCACCGGCCCGCAAGGCGGCGATGGGGAGGGGAACGATGATGCGCTATCTGGCCGTGCTGATCGTCGCGGGCGCCAGTCTGCCGAGCCTGCCGGCTCACGCTCATCGCCCGACCCTCGAGGTCTACGACCAGGAACGCACCATCGTTCTCGAAGGCGACGCGACATCCTTCCGGTTCGGCAACCCGCATCACCCGACCTCCGAGGTCTACGACGAGGAACGCACCGTCGTTCTCGAAGGCGACGTGACGTCCTTGTTGTTCGGCAACCCGCACTCGATGGTGCACCTCCGCGTGGCGGACCCCGACGGCGACCTCCACACCTGGGCCGTCGAGTGGCGCGCCGCGAGCCGGCTGCGGCGCATGGGATGGACGGCGGGCGCCCTCAACGTGGGCGACCGCGTGAAGATGTGCGGAAACCCGGGCCGCGACCCCGGCGTCTATCGGCTGTACCTCCTGAACGTGACCCGGGTTCTCCCGGGCGCGCCGCCGGAAGCCGAAGACGACTTGTGCGAGCCGGCGCCGCCGGCGATACCCAGCACCGGTTCCGATGACCGACCCGGGTCGTCCCGTACCACCCGACGCTGATCGGCGGGCCGCGAACCCGCCCCCGGGCAGCGCGGCCGCGTTCTCGTCGGTGGCGGACGTCGCGGGGGCCGTCGTCGCCGGCGGCCGGTTTCCGGTACTCCTGCTGAGCGACTTCGACGGCACCCTGTGCGAGTTCCGGAACGACCCGGAGTCGGTGCAGCTCGCCGAGTCGCGCCGCGCCGCCCTGTCCACCCTCGCCCGCCGGCCGGCCCTCTGCGTCGGCATCGTCAGCGGACGGCGGGCCGCCGACATCCGGGGCCGCGCCGCCCTCGACGGGCCGGTCTACTACGCCGGCCTCCACGGCATGGAGATCCTCGGCCCCGACGGCGGCTTCACCGTCGACCAGCTCGCCGCCTACCGCGGCCGGCTCCAGGAATTGCGGGCATCGCTGGCCGCCGCCGTCCGCCACCTCGACGGGGTCTTCCTGGAAGACAAGGACCTGTCGGTGGCCCTGCACGTCCGCGCCGCCGCCCCGGAGGACCGGACCCGGGCGGAAGAGACCTTCTGGACGCTCGCCTCCCCCGCCCTCGAGGCGGGACGCGCGCGGGTCCAGCGCGGACACTGCGTGTTCGAGCTGCTCCCGGACATCGCCTGGAACAAGGGGAACGCGGTCCGCTGGATAGAAGCCGACGCGACCCGCCGGCTCGGGGCGCCCATGCGCACGGTCTACCTGGGTGACGACCGCACCGACGAGCACGCGTTCGAGGCGGTCGGCGACCGCGGCGTGACCGTCATCGTCGGCCGCGCCCCGTCGGCCGCGGCCCACCGCCTGCCCGACCCCGCCGCCGTCGAGCAGCTCCTCGACCGCCTCGTGTCCCTCACCGCGGATCGCTGACCGGGCGACCGCGCGACTGCGCGACCTTCGGTCGCGTTGGGAGTTTCGCTGGCGCGAAACTCCTGCCGCGCGGGCTCCCGGGTCTGCCGGTGGCCGAAACCACGCCGGTCGAACCGCCGCGCCGTCTTCCGGTCGACCCCGACCGCGGCCGGCGCCCGAAACCACGCGGTCGAGTCGCCGCGCCGCGCCGTCGTCAGGCGGCGCCGGGTGCTACACTGGCCGCCATGACCCCAGGCGATGTCGTGCGGCACCCGATGCGCGCCTACTACTTTCCCATCGGGGCCGGCCTGCTGCTCGGCGCGAGCGCGTTCATGCCGTGGATCGAGGTCGGCGAGCAGCGCTTCGGCGGGGTGCCGGACCTCGCCGGGCTCTGGGTCCTGGGGCTCGCCGCGATGGCGATCGGCCTGGCGATTGCGAGCATCGTCACGCAGAAGAACTCGCGGCATCCGCTGCTCCTCGTGGGGCTGCTCGCGTTCGGCATCCTGTTCCTCTCGGAGCGGCTGATGGAGCGGGCGGCCAGCCAGCAGGGCTGGGTCACCTCGCAGGCCCGGGCCATCGTCGAAGGGGGAAGCGCGGCCCCGGTCGTCCCACCTTCGATGGGGCGGGGCGCCCGTCTCGGACTGGCCGCGTCCACCCTCATCGTGCTCTTCGGCCTGACCGTGGTGGTGAAGCGGGCGCCCCAGGTGTACGCGGAAGCCGAAGACGACGACGCGTAGCCCGCCAATCGTCGCCGGGGCCGTCCGGCGCCCAACGCTCATGGGCCACGCTTCGAGCGACCACCCGCGAACGCATGAGAATACGGCAGGACGTCGGCGCACGCGGCGTTCGCCATCGACACCACATGGGACAGCAGAGGCCGAACGTCGCTACGAGCGCATGAACCGCCGTTCCCCTGGCGACCTCCGTCGCGGGGGAGTGGCGCGTCGTCGCCACGTTGCACTTTTCGCGGCCACCAACCCTGCAGGAGTCCGCTCCGTGCCACGGCGCGGCCGGGGCGATCAGCGCCGGCCGGGCAGCCGTCCGGGGGCGGGGGGAAGCGAGCGGGGATCGAGGTTCTCGAGCTGTTCCAGAATCTCGGTGGCCCACCGGAAGACGTCGCGGCCCGCCACCACCCGCCGCAGGGCCCGCATGCGCCGCTCGCGCTCGTCGTGCTGCATGTCGAGCGCGAGCTGGAGCCCGTCGGCGAACCCCTCGACGTCGTAGGGATTGATGATGACCGCTTCCGTCAGCTCCTGGGCCGCCCCGGCGAGCTCGCTCAGCACCAGCACCCCGCCGAGGTCCTCCCGGGCCGCCACGAACTCCTTCGCCACCAGGTTCATGCCGTCGTGCAGCGAGCTGACGATGCAGAAGTCGGCGAGCCGGTACAGCGCCGTCAGCCGGCGCATGCGCAGGGCCGACTTGCGGTAGCGGATCGGGCCGACGCCGTCCGCCCGGGCGTGCTTGGCGTTGATGGCGGCCACGCGCTCGTCGATGTCGGCCTCGACCGCCGCGTAGCTGTCGAGCGTGGACCGGGACGGCACCGCGATCTGGACGAACGTCAACTGGCGGTTGAGGCCCGGCCACCGCGTGAACAGCGCGTCGAGGGCGCTGAGGCGCTCGGGTATCCCCTTGGTGTAGTCGAGGCGGTCGACGCCCACGCCGACGAGCGCGGTGTCGATGCGCAGCTCGCGGCGCAGCCGGTTCTGCTCGGCCTCGAAGGCCGGCGCCCGGGTCACCGCCTGGATGCGGTCGTAGTCCACGCCGATGGGCACCGCGCAGACGGCCATGGTGCGGCCCCCCACCTCGAGGCGGCTGCCGCTCCCCCGCGCGCCGAGCTCGGCCCGCGCCGCGGCCAGGAAGTTGCGGCGGTCGCGCTCGAGCTGGAACGCGAGGAGGTCGCAGTCGGCCAGACCCTCGAGGATCTCGCGGCGATAGGGGCAGATGCGCAACTGGTCGGGATGGGGAAACGGGATGTGCCAGAACAGGGCGACCCGGGCTTCCGGCCTGAGACGGCGCAGAAAACCCGGAACCAGGGTGAGGTGGTAGTCCTGGACGAAGATCGGGGCGGAGACGTCCGGCAGCTCGGCGTGGACGGTGTGGGCGAAGCGGCGGTTCACGCTCTGGTAGATCCGCCAGTCCTCGGTCCGGAACACCGGCTTGACGTGGGCGACGTGGCAGAGCGGCCACAGCCCCTCGTTGGCGAACCCCTCGTAGTAGTGGTGCTCCTCGGCCTCGGTGAGCCAGATGCGCCGCAGATCGTAGGCCGGCGCATCCGGGGGCACCCGCACCCGGTCGTCGTCGTCGACGGCCAGCCGGTCGGCGTCGCCGGCCCCGTGGGCAATCCAGACCCCCCCGCGCTCGCGCATCAGGGCGTCGAGGGCCACCGAGACCCCGCCGGTGGTCGGCGACCACTTGACGCTGCCGTCGGCCGAGCGCGAGTGGATGTACGGCTCGCGGTTGGATACCACGACCAACGGACGCGTGAGAGCCGGCTCGCCGCCGCGTCGGTCGGGCTGCACCATCAGGTCTGGTTGTGGGGCGGGTGCTCCTAGACGCCGAACGAGAGACCGCAGCCGCACTCGGCCTTGGCGTTGGGGTTGCGCAGGACCAGCGACTGCCCGAGCATGTTCGGGTCGCAGTCCAGCACCGTGCCGTCGAGATACTTGAAGCTCTTCGGATCGACGTAGATCTTCGCGCCGCCAGGGCTCTCGAACACCTCGTCCCGGGGGGTCGGCGACCGCTCCCACTTGAAGACGTAGCTCAACCCCGAGCAACCGCCCGCCTTCACGCCGACGCGGAGACCCCCGTCGGTGATCCCCTCCTGCTTCATCGCGCTGTGGATTCGTTTCGTCGCCGCCTCGGTGATCTCGATCATGCTGGCCCTCAGTGTACCTCACTCGACGAGCGCGCCCGCGGCAGCCGCTAGCGCCACTCTGCCGGCAAGTCCTCGTCGTCGACCTCGAAGACCGGCGCCGGCGCGCGCAGCCGTTCGACGAGCGAGCAGAGGGCGTCGGCCACGCGGTCGACCTCGGCCTCGGTGTTGAAGCGGCCGAGCCCGAAGCGGATCGACGCCCGGGCGAGAGCTTCGTCGACGCCCAGCGCCCGCAGCACGTGCGACGACTCCTGGCGGACCGAGCTGCAGGCGGCCCCCGACGAGACCGCGACGTCGCTCAGCCCCGTCAGCAACTGCTCGCCGTTCACGCCCTCGACGCTGACGTTCAGGTTGTGGGGCAGCCGCGACGCCATCGACCCGTTCACCGTCACGCCGCCGAGCGACCGCTGCAGCTTCTCCCACAGCCGATCCCGCAGCCCCCGCAAACGGACCGCTTCCTCCGCCATCTCCTCCCGGCAGATGTCGGCGGCGCGGCCGAAGCCCACGATGGCGGGCACGTTCAGGGTCCCGGACCGAAGGCCGGCCTCGTGCCCGCCGCCGTCCATCAGCGGCGCCACCGCCACCCCGCGGCGCACGAACAGGGCGCCCACGCCCTTCGGGCCGTAGAGCTTGTGGGCGGTCAGCGACAGCAGGTCGACGCCCGCGGCCCCGACGTCGATGGCCACGAAGCCGGCCGCCTGCGCCGCGTCGGTGTGCATCGGCACTCCGCGCGAGCGGGCGACCCGCGCGAGGTCGGCGATGGGCTGCACCACCCCGATCTCGTTGTTGGCCAGCATCACCGACACCAGGACCGTCTCGGGAGCCAGCGCCGCCTCGAGCGAGGCCGGCGTCACGAGGCCGTCCGCCCGAACCGGGAGATACGACACGCGCAGCCCCTGCCGCTCGAGCCTCGCGCAGGGGTCGAGGACCGCCCGATGCTCGGTCTCGACGGTGACGACGTGGTTCCCGCGGTCTCTCGACGCCTCGGCGACCCCCTTCAGGGCCAGGTTGTTCGACTCGGTGGCGCCGCTCGTGAAGACGAGCTCCCGCGCCGCCGCCCCGATCAGCTTCGCCACCGACGCCCTCGCATCGGCCACCGCATCGCGCGCCTGCCAGCCGAACCGGTGATGCCGGCTCGCGGCGTTGCCGTAGTGCTCGCCGAAGAACGGCAGCATCGCCTCGACGACCCGCGGGTCGACCCGGGTCGTCGAGTGGCCGTCCATGTAGATGGGCAGGTTCATGGTCCAAGCCGTCGGCGCGGAACGCGGCCGAGCAACCCGCCGCACCGCCGAGTGGGAGCACATCGAGCGCTACCCGCGGACGGTCCGCGAGGAGTGCCCTGTCTGGTGTGCGTCCGTCCGCGCGCCAGCCGACGAGCTCGAGGCGAACCTGACCGTCGCGTTGGAACATCGCTGGCGCGAGTCCCGCGGCACGAGCGCCCGACCCGCCGACGTCGCCTTCGGCCCCGCTTGCGGCCGCACCCTCCGGGAACCCGCACCGATCTACGGCGCAGACGCCCTCAGCGGTCCTCGACCAGGGCCATCTCGCGGGCCGGCGGCCGCCTCGCCACCGATATCGGCACGAGGGGCGGCTCGTCGGCGGCCAGCGCCTGCAGGCTGTAGGAGTTCAGGGCGTGGACGATCTGGTCCTTGATGCGCCACAGGGGGTCGCGGATGTTGCAGGTGGCGTACTGCTCGCAGTCGTCGTCGGCGCTGGTGCAGGCGGTGACCATCACCGGGCCGTCGATGGCCTCGATGACGTCGGCCACCGAGATCAGGCGCGCCGACCGGGAGAGCTGGTAGCCGCCGCGCGTCCCGTGGTGGGAGGCCAGCAGGTCCTGCCGCACCAGGCGCTGCAGCACCTTCGCCATCAGCTCGATGGGAATGCCGTACCGCTCCGCGATCTCGCGCGCGCTAGCCGCCTCGGCCTCGGGACGCGAGGCGAGGTCCTTGAGCGCCATCAGCGCGTACTCGGCCTTCTTCGAGAGTCGCAGCATGGCCGTCCCCCCGGGGGCGTCCCGGCCCTCGCATCCATCCGCGTCGGGTCACGGAACGCGGCGCCACGGCACCGTCGCCCCGCATTGTACCGGACCGTCCGGCCTCGGGCCAGCCTGCCCGGTCCACCACGCATCTCCACGTGCGAGCCGGCGCTTGAACGGCCTGCGCAGACGGCCGATAATCCGCGCAACGACCGCGAGATCCGCATCCCATGGCCCTGAAAAAGTCCCAGTTGTACTCCTCGCTCTGGCGGAGCTGCGACGAGCTGCGCGGCGGCATGGACGCCTCGCAGTACAAGGACTACGTCCTGACGCTGCTCTTCATGAAGTACGTCTCCGACCGGCACGCCGGCCGCCCCGACGCCCTCATCGACGTCCCGGCCGGCGCCGGCTTCGCCGACATCGCGGCGCTGAAGGGCAGAAAGGACATCGGCGAGCAGATCGCCGCACTCGAACAACGTGTCGACAAGACCCGCGCCGTCAAGCAGCGCATGATGCAGCAACTCCTGACGGGTCGGGTGCGGCTGGTCGAACCGGAGGTCGCCGCGACGGCGCCATGACTCCACTCCGCCTCTTCGTCAGCGCGTCCAGCACGAGTTCGCGGAGGAGCGAGGAGCGTTGCGCGACCATCTGCGGGGCGACCCGTTGATGCGGCGGTTCTTCGAGGCGTTTCTGTTCGAAGACGTACCGGCGACGGACCGGCGGCCCGACGCGCTCTACCTGGACGAGGTCGAGCAGTGTGACGTCTACGTCGGCCTGTTCGGGCGCGACTACGGATCGGAGGATGCGCAACGAGTTTCCCCGATCGAGGCGACCGGGCGGTTCGTGACCAGAATACGGCGCGCGGCGCTGGCCGGGCAGCCGGTCGTGTTCACCGACCCAGACGATGTGCGGCGCAGCATGCGGGGGAGGGTCGAGTCGCAGCCAGAGTCGGGGCTGCATTCGCAGCCAGAGTCGCGGCTAGAGTCGGGGCAGCTAGAGTCGGAGCCGGCGCAGCTAGAGTCCGCCCAGCTAGAGTCACGGCCGGAGTCGCTGAGGACGAGAGTGCTTGGGCTGTTGGGTGGCGGGCCCTGTCGAAGGCGGAGCTGTCCGGCCGGTTGGGTCAGAAGCAGGCGTCCGGCCAGCTCCACGGCGTGGTCAGCCGGCTCGTGGCCGATCGGATGATCGAGTACACGGTGCCGGCCAAGCCCCGCAGCCGACTGCAGAAGTACCGACTGACAAAGACGGGCAGGGCCGCGCTGGCGACATCGGAGCCGAGGCGGGCGGGCGAATGAGCGGCATCAGGGTGACGGAACAGATGGCCGCGCGCATGAGCGAGAGCCAGAACGTCGAGTGGAAGAGTCGCTGGCGCGACGAGTATCTGCGCTGGATTTGCGGCTTCGCGAACGCGGAGGGCGGCGTGCTCGCCATCGGCCGGAACGACGATGGCGTGGTCGTTGGCCTTTCCGGGGTCCGCAAGCTGCTGGAGGACATTCCGAACAAGGTGCGTGACGTCCTGGGCATCGTCGTGGACGTCAATCTGAGGGCCGAAGCCGGCAAGGAGTACCTGGAGATCGTCGTGGAGCCGCAGGCGCACCCGGTCAGCTACAAGGGCGAGTACCACTACCGCAGCGGCAGCACGCGGCAGGAGCTGAAGGGCGCCGCGCTGTCCCGGTTTCTCCTGCGCAAGCAGGGATTGCACTGGGACGGCGTGCCGGTGCCCCACGCGCGCCTGGAGGACCTGTCGGAGGCGGCGGTGGACCGATTTCGGGAGGAGGCCCGGCGGAGCGGGCGCCTCGATGCCGCGTTGCTGGCCGAGCCGACGCCGGCCCTCGTCGACAGGCTGCACCTGCGGGAGAGGTCGCACGTGAAGCGGGCCGCTTTGCTGCTGTTCCATCCCGACCCGGAGGTCTTCTTCACGGGTGCGTACGTGAAGATCGGCTTCTTTCGCGACAACGTCGATCTGCTCTACCACGACGAGATTCACGGCGACCTGTTCACGCAGGTCGCCCAGACGATCGATCTGCTGTCGACCAAGTACCTGCGGGCGGGAATCCGGTACGAGGGCATTCGGCGGGTCGAGTCGTTCCCCGTCCCGAGGAACGCGCTCCGCGAAGCCGTGCTCAACGCAGTGGTCCACAAGGACTACGCGTCGGGGGCGACCATCCAGATCAGCGTCTACGACGACAAGCTCATGATCTGGAACCCGGGCCAGCTTCCGCCCGACTGGCAGGCCGAGGACCTGCTGGAGAAGCACGAGTCGAAGCCGTTCAACCCCGACGTGGCGCATGCGTTCTTCCGCGCGGGCCTGGTCGAGGCGTGGGGACGCGGCATCGACCTCATCCTGGCCGACTGCCGGCGGGCGGGCGTTCCCGCGCCCGAGCTGGGCTTCAAGCGCGGGGGCTTCTGGGCGGTCTTCCGTTTTCCGGCGGGCTATCCGGTTCCGACGGGAGCCCCGGCAAGCGACGGAGAACGGACGAATTCGGCTGAAACGGCAGGGAAGCCGGCGGGGCCCGACGTGCCGGCCGGGCAGCCGGTGGCGTTCACAGACATGAACGCCCGCGCGAGCCGTGCAAGGGAGCGAAGCACTACCCAAGAAACCGCGCCCACTACCCAAGAAATCGGCACCACTACCCAGAAAACGGTGGCCACTACCCAAGAAACCGCCCCGGAAGACCGCGCCGCCACCCAGGGACGGATTCTGGACCTGCTCAAGACCGAGCCCGCGATCAGCCGGCGCGTGATGGCCGAACGGCTCGGCATCACGCCGGACGGCGTCAAGTACCATCTGACGAAGCTGCGGGCGGCCGGCGTCGTCCGGCACGTCGGGGCGACCAAGGGCGGGCGCTGGGAGGTGCTGAAGTGAGCGCCATTCGACGAGGGCGGGCCGTGAGCCCGGTCGGCGAGCGGGAGATCCGCACGAAGATGGCGCCGACGCGGGCTATCGCGACAGGTCGAACGCCGCCATCTGCCGGGCGTTCCGGACGAGGATGCGGCCGCCGGCGAAGGCGGGCACGTTCCAGGTCTTGCCGTCGATGGCGCGGAAGCGGGCCACCTCGTCGTGGCGCTCGGGGGTCGCGCGCACCAGCACGAGGTCGCCGCGCTCGGTCAGGACCACCAGATGGTCCCCGGCCGCGAGCAGTTGCCCCGAGCCGTAGCGGCCGCCCTTCCACAGGAGCTCGCCGGTCGCGGCGTCGAGGCAGGCCAGAATCGAGTTGTCGAGGCCGTAGATGTAGCCGTCGATGAGCACCGAGCTGCTGAACCGGTTGCGCATCCGGTGCGTTTCCCAGACCGTGGCGGCGGTGAACCGGTCGCCGTCCGGCGTCAGCTCCATGAGGGCCGCCCCCTTGCCGTAGCTCGCCGACAGGAACAGGCGGTCGTCGCCGACGACCAGGGGCTGGGCCATGTTCGGCACCGTCCGCACCCGCCAGGGGTATTCCCAGAGCAGGGCGCCGTCGTCCGGACGGAGACCCGCGGCGCGCGCGGCGGTGACGACCAGAATCTGGCGCACCCCGCCCAGGGTGACCAGCATCGGAGACGTGTACGACTGCACGTCGTCCAGCCCGTGCCAGACGACCTCGCCGGTCAGCCGGTCGTAGGCGGCCACCGACCAGCCGTCCCGGCCGCCCGGCTGGACGACGACGACGTCGTCGACGACGAGGGGGGCGCCGGACATCGCCCACGTCAGGTTGGACGCGTCGGCGTCGTCCAGGATGTTCCGCGCCCAGACCTCCTCGCCGGTGGCGGCGTCGAGGCATACGAGTCGGCCCGTCGCGCCGAGGGCGTAGACCCGGCCGGCGTGCCACGTCGGGGTGGCGCGCGGCCCGGGACCGCCCATCGACTCCCGGAAGTGCGCCGGCCAGGCGTGGGTCCACCGCTCGACGCCGGTGTCGACGTCGTAGGCGGCGACGACCTCGTCGTCGCGGCGCTGCTCGATGGTGAACGCCAGCCCGCCCGCGACCGCGAACGACGCGTAGCCGCCGCCGATCGGCTGGCGCCACAGCGGGTCGAGCCCGCCGTCGGGCCAGTCCGTGCGAATGGCCGGCCCGGCGTAGCGGCCGTCGCGGTGCGGGCCGCGGAAGTCCGTCCACGCGGCGTCGTCCCGACCGGCGGTAGCAACGGGCGGGGGCGGCGGGTCCGGCGACGCCGGGGGGTCCGAGGCGCCGGCCGCGAGCC
>JAJEFC010000270.1 GCA_022820675.1 Vicinamibacteria bacterium
ACACCACCACCGCCGCCGCCTTCAGGATGGCGGCCAGATCGGCCACACGGGTCGGCGGGGCCAGCCGCGCGGCGCCGTTCGAGCCCTCGACGACGGCCGCGGCCAGCGCCTCGTCGCCGGGGCCCCACGTCACCAGCGACGGCAGCCGGCGCGCCTCCCGAAGCCACTCGGCGACCTCGGCCAGCCGGGCCGGGGCCCAGCGCTTGTTCGGCCAGGCGGCGCCGGGGTTGAGGACCGCGAACCGCCCCTCGCCGACCCCCGGCAACCGGCGCACCGCGGCGAGGGCGGCCGACGCCGGCGCCTCGATCGGAAACCGCCGGCGGGCGGCTTCCGCGCCCAGCCGGGCGGCGAGGGCCAGGTTCTTCTCGGTGACGTGCACGGCGTTCCCCGGATCGCAGGTCTCCGTATAGAGGAACCGGGCCGGCGGCTCGCGCAGATGCGTCGCCGCGAAGCCCAGCACCCGGGGCGCCCCGCTCGAACGGGCGACCACCGCGGACTTCAACAACCCCTGCACGTCGACGGCAACGTCCCAGGCGCCGCCCGCGAGGTCCCGGCGCAGCTCGGCGAGCCGCCGCCAGACCGGCAGCGACCGGGAACGGAGCACGATGCGCCGGTCCACCACCGGCGCCAGGGCCAGCACGTCCTGGTACCGCTCGTCGACGACCCAGTCGATGCGGGCGGCCGGGAACCGGTCGCGGAGCGCCGCCGCCACCGGCAGCGCGTGCACGACGTCGCCCAGGGCCCCGAGGCGGACGATGAGAATCGCTCGCATGGCTTGCGGCGCAGATACCTACCGGGCCTGGTCGGGCGCCGTGCGGATACGGGTCACGAGGTCTCGGGTCGAGTGCGTCTTGCCGGCCCCGACGATGACGGTGCGCCCGCCGTAGGCGCGGACGACGTCGCGCTCCGGCACCGTGTCGACCGTGTAGTCCGGGCCCTTGCAGTGGACGTCGGGCTCGACGAGGGCCAGCAGCCGGCCGGCCGTCGCATCCGCGAACACCACGACGTAGTCCACGGCCGCGAACCCCGCCACCAGCTCGGCCCGGTCGGCCGCCGCCTGCACCGGCCGGCCCGGGCCCTTCAACGCGGCCACCGAGGCGTCGTCGTTGACCGCCACCACCAGACGGTCGGCCAGGGCGGCGGCCCCGGCGAGGTACCGCGCGTGGCCGACGTGCAGCACGTCGAAGCAGCCGTTGGCGAACGCGATGGTGCGGCCGGCCGCGCGATCGGCGCGCACCCGCTCGAGGAGCTCGGCCTCGGTGACGACCCCCGCCGCCGCCGGCCGTCCCGCCGCGGTCACGACAGGTCGCCCTCCACCGTCCCCAGCAGCTCGCTCCCGGTGACCACCGCGGTGCCGCGCTTCATGACCACGAGCCCCCCCGCGTAGTTGGCGAGCAGCGCCGCCTCGAGGCACGAGGCGCCCACGCTCAGGGCCGCCGCCATCGTGGCGATCACGGTGTCGCCGGCCCCGGTGACGTCGGTCACCTCGTCCGGGCCGTGGATCGGGATGTGCTGGGTCGGGCGCCCCGGCTCGAACAGGGCCATCCCCCGGCTCCCGCGGGTGACGAGCACCGCGTGCATCCCGGTCCGCTCGAGGATGGCCCGCCCGGCCCGCTCCAGCGCCTTCGCGTCCTCGCCGACGGCCCAGCCGAGGACATGCTCGACCTCCGACTCGTTGGGCACCGCCACCGTCAGCCCGCGGTGCTCCAGCACCCCGTAGCGCGAGTCGAGCAGCACCGGCACCGCGGGGCCGCGCTTCCGCCGCGGCAGGCGGCGCTCGAGGCCGGCCACGAACCGCGGCGTGATCAACCCCGTGCCGTAGTCCGACACCACCACCGCGTCGCATCCCGCGATCGCCTCCGCCGCGGCCCGGGCCACCGCGTCCCGCGCCTCCGGGGAGATCGGGGGCCCGTCCCGGTCGACCCGCACCACCTGCTGCCGGGCCGAGTGAATCCCCCCCGCGAGGACGCGGGTCTTCGTCGGCGTCCGATAGCCCGGCAGGCGGACGAGGCCGTCCCTCGCGAGGCCGCGCGGGAGGCTCCGGGCGAGGCGGCGGCCGGCGTCGTCCCGCCCGACGAGCCCCACGAGCCGGGCCTCCGCCCCGAGGGCGGCCACGTTGCGGGCGGCGTTGCCCGCGCCCCCCGGCCGCACCTCGGTGGCGTCGTACTTGAGGATGAGCACCGGGGCCTCGCGCGACACCCGGTCGATGCGGCCGTAGATGAACTCGTCGGCGATGATGTCGCCGACCACCACGATTCGGGGCCGGCCGAACGACTCGATCAGCTCGACCAGCCGCGTGCGCAGCGCCTCGTCGCCGGATCCCGGCTGAATGGAGGGCAGGATCATCGGACCAGCCGGCCGCGGAGGTCGGGCGAATCGGTCATCGCGCGTCCGCCCCCCGGCGCCCCGCGGCGGCCTCCTCCGCTCCCGCCGCGAGCCGGCTCGCGGCCGCGTGCAGGACATCGACCTCGGAGATGCGCGTCATGCAGCGATGGTCGATGGGGCAGTCGCGGAAGAAGCAGGGGCGGCACCACACGGAATGCGTCAGCACCACGTGCCCGCCGAGGGGCGCGGTGAGGCGTTCGTCGGTGGGGCCGAAGAGGGCGGTCACCGGCACCCCCAGCGCCGCCGCCAGGTGCATCGCCCCGGAATCGCCGGCAATCAACGTCCGGCACGCGGCCAGGAGGCCGATCAACTGCCGGAGATCGGTCCGCCCGATCAGGTTCAGGAAGCCGGGTCCCCGCCGGACGTCGGCGTCGAGGGTGGATTCTATCGCATGGCCGGCGTCCCGGTCGTGCGCGCTGCCGAGCAGCACGACGCGCGCGCCGAACTCCTGTACCAGCCGGGCCGCGACGCCGGCGTAGCGATTCGCCGGCCACCGCTTGGCGTGGCCGTAGGCGGCCCCCGGCGCCAAGCCCACCAGCGGCCGACCGTCGGCGCCGCCGGGCGGGGCGAGCAGCCT
>JAJEFC010000416.1 GCA_022820675.1 Vicinamibacteria bacterium
TGGCTGCCGACGAAGCCGGCCGCGCCGGTGACGAGGATGGTGTCCGGCACGGTGAGAGGGCCGTCAGTACTGCCGGGCCCCGGTCCCGGGGCCGAAGGCGCCGAGGAGGTTGGCGAACGTGCCGAGGCCGGCCAGGGTGAACGAGACGTTGAGGCGCTTGTCCTGTGCCGCGCGCGTGCGGAAGAACCCGAGGTTGGCGAGGTTGTACGTCTGGTACTCGACGCTGAACCCGCAGCACTGCGCGTTGTAGTACGCGAGCATCCGCTGCTGCACCATGCGCCCGAGCTGCACGTCGTAGTTGAACTGGTAGACGCCCCCCCACTTGTTGTCGCGCGCCCGGAAGTTGGTGAACGAGTTCAGGGTGTGGTCGAGGAAGTCCCTGTTGTCGAACCCCGAGAGCCCCTCGATGAAGCGGCGCTGGCTCCACCCGGTGCGCTGGAAGAGCCGGTCGCTGAACGCGATGTCGGCGTCGGCCCGGATGGTCCGCAGGGCCATGAAGTGGGTGTCGTACTCGGCCCGCAGCGATCCGTCCATGCCCTCGGTGATCGCGGCGCGCACCGTCAGGGCGAGCGGCGACAGGTTGCTCGGGGCCGTCTGCTGGAAGCTGGTCAGGAACTGCTGGTCGAACTGCGAGGCCCGCTCGTTGGTGTAGTAGGTCTGCTCGACCCCGATCGTCAGGAACTCCTGCGCCCCGCTGTCGCCCCGCCGCGCGTACAGCCGGTTGTCGATGCCGTAGCGGAGCCGGGTCGTGTTGCCGACGATCGAGTCGGTGCTGTCGATTCTGACGATCTGCTCGAAGTTGTCGACGGCGCTGGTCCGCTCCACCGAGATCCACGGCTCGATGAGGTGCTTCATCCGCTCGGAGTAGCCCGTGTTGGGCGTGTCCCAGATCTTGACGAACACGGGGCCGGTGATCTCGGTCGCCACCTCGAACATCGACCGCGAGACGGGGGCGTCGATCTGCTCCATGGTCGCGAGGTCGATGCTCTCCCGCCAGTGGGTCCGGCGGAACTGCGCCGACGAGTTGAACGTCAGGAAGGGCCAGCGGGTGAACGGCACGCGGACCAGCGGCGTGACGTCGAAGCGGGTCAGCCCCGAGTCGGTCACCGACCCGCCGAAGCTCTGCTGCTGGAGGAGGTTGGCGTACTCGCTCTGGAAGCCGTAGTAGACGGGCAGGGTCCCGACCTGCCGTTCCGACTGGCTGAACGAGAGGCGCGGCCCCGCCCCGTGGAGCGAGGCGTCGTCGAGCCCGAAGAACGTCTCGCGGAAATCGAAGGTCCCGTTCAGCGTGTAGGCGTCCCAGGAGCCGGTCACGTTGCCGCCGTACGAGCGCGAGCTGTTCGTCGCCTGGAAGATGTCCCGCTGATACGTCTGCTGCACCTCGATGTCCGAGAAGTAGTCCACCTGGCCCCGCGCCTGGATGGCGTCGGTGAACGTGTGCTGGAGATTGCCGCGCATCCGGAAGCTGCGGCGGGCCGGCAGGAGCTCGTCGCCGCCGCGGAAGGGGTCCGGGGCCGCCTTCTCGTTCAGCAGGTACGCCTCGGCGTCGCCGCGGCCCTCCCCGAGCACGTAGCGGTACTCGCCCCCCGTGCCCTGGCCGGTGGTCGTGAGCCAGTCGTGGAAGACCGTCGCGTCGTGGCTGCGGTTGATCGCCCAGAAGAACGCGTTGCTGATCGACTGCCCCTGCACGGTCGAGGCGCCGTAGGTCGGCATCAGGAAGCCGGTGGCGCGGTCGTCCCCCTGGACCGGGTAGTACATGTACGGCAGATAGAAGAGGGGGACGCCCTTCACCAGCAGCAGCATGTGGCGCAGCCGGGCGTACTGGTCCAGGTCGATGTCGACCGAGGTGGCCTGCACCTCCCAGCGCGGGGTCGGCTGGATGCACGAGGTGAAGCCGCCGTTGGTCAGCCGGTAGCTGCGCGTGCCGGTCTTCTCGATGAGCTCGCCCCAGAACCGCATCTCCGGCTCCTGGGTGCCGAACATGCTCGGCTCGATGTCCTCGACGAGCTCGGTGGAGCCCGACGCGCTGAAGAACATGCCGATCCCCTGCTCGTAGTCGAACTCCGCCCGGTCGGCCGCGAGCCGGGCGTTCTCGCTGGAGAACACGACGTTGCCGGTGGCCACGAGCAGCGACTCGTCGGTGTAGATGTTGGCGTCGTCGGCATGGAAGCGCCAGCTCTCGCCCCCGCCGCCGTCGATCTCGACTTCGCCGCTCAGCCACAACTGGTTGGGCGCGACCCGCTCCCAGTGGAACTGCCGCGACCCGCCGATGGCGGCCGGGAGGTCCTGGGCGCCGGCCGGGACGGCGGCCGCGAGGGAGGCCGCGAGGGCGAGGAGCCCGAGGCCCACGCTCCGCCGCGCCGGATCGGCGCAACGGGCGGTTTCGCCACGGCTTCCCGGACGGACAGGGCGGTTCATGGAGGGGAAGGGCGCGGCCGGCGCCGGCACTCCGAATGCTCCGAGAATATCACGGCGGCGCCGTTCTACGTCGCTCGGCGAGGTCGCAGGGCGGCGAGCAGCTCTCCCACGAGGAAGATGGAGCCGGTAGCACAGATGGTTTCGGCGGTGCTCCAGGCGGTCTGAAGGGCGCGGCGGGGGTCGTCGTCGGCGGTCACGGGAAGCCCCGGCGCCCGCGCCCGCACGCGGTCCGCGAGGGCGCGGGCCGGGGTCGCCCGCGGGTTGCGCGGCGAGGTGCAGACGATGCGGCTCGCGCAGGGGGCGAGGCGGTCGACGATGCCGTCGGCGTCCTTGTCGCGCATGACCGCGCAGACGATGGGCAGCCGTCCGGGAAACGCTTCCCGAAGGTGCCGGGCCAGGGCCGCCGCCGCCGGGGGGTTGTGGGCGGCGTCGAGCAGGACCGCCCCGCGCCCCGGCACGCGGACGAGGTCGAGGCGCCCCGGCCACGCCACTTCCGAGAGCCCGCGCACGACGGCCTCGGGCGCGACGGGCAGCCCGACGTCGGCCAGCGCCTCCAGGAGGCGGATGGCGCCCGCGGCATTGGCCCGCTGATGCGCGCCGGCGAGCCCCAGGGGGAACACGGGGTAGCGGCGCCGGGGCGTGGCGACCTCGATGCGCGGGCGTGGGCCGTCCTCCCGCACCGCCACCTCGGTGTCCCTCGCCGCCTGCACGAGCCGCGCGCCGCGGCGCCGGCACGCGTCGTCGATGACCGCGAGGGCCGGCGGCGCGGTCTCGGTCGTGACCACCACCATGCCCGGCTTGACGATCCCCGCCTTCTCCGCCGCGACGGCCTCGACGGTGTCGCCGAGGTGCTCCCGGTGGTCGAGTCCGATCGACGTGATGACCCCCGCCGCCGGGGTCACCACGTTGGTGGCGTCGAGCCGCCCCCCCAGCCCCACCTCGACCACCGCGACGTCGACCGCCGCGCGCCGGAACCACGACAGCGCGACCGCGGTCGCCGCCTCGAAGAACGTCGGAGGATGGGCCAGCCCGCCGGTGCGCAGGAGCGTGTCGGCCTGCCGCAGCACCCCGGCCGCCTCCTCGCGCAGCGCCGCTTGGTCGATGGCGCCGCCGTCGACCGTGAAGCGCTCCGTGATGGACACGAGGTGGGGCGAGGTGTACCGCCCCGCCCGGTACCCCGCCGCGCGCAGGGCGCCGTCGAGCATCGCGGCCACCGAGCCCTTGCCGTTCGTGCCCGCCACGATGATGGACGGGTAGGCCGCCTGGGGGTCTCCGAGGGCCGCCATGAGGCGCCGGATGGTGTCGAGCCCCGGCCGGATGCCGAAGCGCTCGAGGCCGAGCAGGCGATCCAGGGGGTCGCCGGGGTGGTCGTCGAACCGATCGTCCGGCTGCATGGCCCTTGCCGGCGCGGCCGACCCCCGGAGTCTGCGCCGCAGAGCGCCTGGGGGGTCGGTCGAGCGCTTGTCCGAGCCGCAGGCGACGGTGGGCGGGCCAGGGGCGCCACGACGGTCGGAAGCGGCCGGAAACCGCATGATATCGTATAGCCGCCCGGCGTCCCCGGCTCTCGGCGGCAGCGATGTCAGCATCCTTCTCCCTACCCGGTCGCCTGTCCAAGGTCGTCGCCGCCGCGTGCATCGCCGCCGCCGTCGCGGGGTGCGCGTCCTCGCCGTCGTCCGTCGAGGCGCCGGCCCCGGCGACCCGCGACCAGAAGCTGGCCTGGATTCTGTGGCTCGAAGATCAGCGGCGGCTGCGCGATCCCGCGTTGCCGCCCGTCGACCTGCCGGCTGCCCCCGGCGGGGAGGGCGGGCTCGGCGCCGCGACCGGCTTCGCGCCGGCGACGGTCCCCGACCTGCTCGGGCTCGCCCGGGACCCCGCCGGTCAGGTCCGCTATCGGGCCGTGCAGGCCATCGGCCGGGTGGGCCTGGCGGCGGGCGGGCCGGCGCTGGCCGGGGCCCTCGCCGATCCCGAGCCGGACGTCCGCGCCGTCGCCGCCTTCGGGCTGGGGCTGCTCGGCGATCCGGCCGCGGCCGGGTCCCTGATCGCCGCCCTCGAGGACCCGTCGCCCCTCGTGCAGGCGCGGGCCGCGCACGCCCTCGGCCGGCTGCCGGCCCGAGAGGCGGCCGGGGCCATTCAGGCGATGACCGCGGCCCACGTCACGGTGGCCTACGACGTCGATCCCGACGAGATGGGCTATCCGCTGGGCCCCCGGGTCGAAGCGTTCCGGTCGGGGGTCGGCGCGCTGGCCGCGCTGGGCGACTTCGACGCCCTCGCCGCGGTCGTCCTCTCGGAGTCCGGCGATCCCCTCCTCTGGTGGTGGCCGGTCGCCGACGCCCTGGCCCGGGTCGGCGACCCCCGGGCGGCCGGCCCCCTCCGCATCCTGGCCGGGGTCGGCGGCACCGTCGGGGTCGCGATGGCCGCCCGCGGGCTGGGGGCGCTGGGCGACGCGTCGGCGG
>JAJEFC010000151.1 GCA_022820675.1 Vicinamibacteria bacterium
AGGCGTGACGAGGGAGCATGTTGGGCATATGTGACAGAGGACCAACGAACCCGGGGGTCTTCGCCGGGTGCAGCGACGTCCCCCGGCAGGCCCGGGTGGGCGGCAATCGGAGCCGAAGGCGACGCTTGCCGGGCGCAGGCAGGATGCATCGCCGGTCGAATGCAGCGGGGCTCTTCACCACGGGCTCCTCAGGCGGCGCCGGCCGACCGGTCGGTCTGGAGGCGGGCGACGATGGCGGCGAGGTCGGTGTCCTCGACCGTCTTCTGGCGGTCCGCGAGGTCGATCATGGCCCGGTACACGCGGTCCAGCTCGAGCCGGCTCAGCTCGAACCCGAGCTGCTCGCAGCGCTGCTTGACCGCGTGACGCCCCGAGTGCTTGCCGAGCACGAGGGTGGACTGCGCCACCCCGACGTCGGCCGGGCGCATGATCTCGTAGGTGCGCCGGTCCTTGATCACGCCGTCCTGGTGGATGCCCGCCTCGTGGGCGAAGGCGTTGCGCCCCACGATGGCCTTGTTGGCCTGCACCGGCTCGCGGGTCAGCTCGGACAGCAGTTGGCTGGTGGGATAGATCTCGGTCGTGCGGATGCCGGTGGCGTACGGCATCCGGTCGTTCCGGACGCGCGTCACCATCACCAGCTCCTCGAGCGACGCGTTGCCGGCCCGCTCGCCGATGCCGTTGATGGTGCACTCGATCTGCCGGCACCCGGCGCGCACCGCGGCGAGCGAGTTGGCCACCGCGAGCCCGAGGTCGTCGTGGCAGTGGGCGCTGAACACGGCCCGGTCGGCGTTGGGGACGCGGCCGATGATGCCGGTGAAGAACTGCTCTATCTCGTCCGCCGTCGAGTAGCCGACGGTGTCCGGCAGGTTGATCGTGGTCGCCCCCTGGTCGATGGCGGTCTCGACCACCCGGCACAGGAAGTCGGTGTCGCTGCGCGTCGCGTCCTCCGCCGAGAACTCCACGTCGTCGGTGAACGAGCGGGCCAGCTTCACGTTGTCGACCACCGACTGCAGGCACTCGTCGCGCGAGATGCGGAGCTTGCGCTCGAGATGCAGGTCGGAGGTGGCGATGAACGTGTGGATGCGCGAGCGCCGGGCCGGCTTCACCGACTCGGCCGCGCACTCGATGTCGGCGGGGTTGCAGCGGGCGAGGCCGGCGATGACCGGCCCGTCGATCTCGGACGCGATGAGGCGGACGGCCTCGGCGTCGTCCTTCGACGCGATGGGGAACCCCGCCTCCATCACGTCGACCCCGAGCACCTGGAGCTGGCGCGCGAGCTGCAGCTTCTCGGCCGTGTTCATCGAGAAGCCGGGGGCCTGCTCGCCGTCGCGCAGGGTGGTGTCGAAGATGATCAGTCTGTCGTCCGCCACGGTGTCTCTCCCTGGTTGCTTTCCCGCAACGTTGGCCCGGAGCCGTCGCCTGCGGCTCCGATTTGCGGCCGACCGACCCCGCGGGAGAGGGCCGCCCGGTCGTGTCTCTAGCCGATGGCCAGACGGCCGCAGGTCAACGCATCGCGAATCACCCACGCCACGGCGAGAAAGACCACCACGCCCTCCCGCGTCCACGGATTGGGGCTCCTCAACGCCTCGATCACCGAGGGCGCAACGAGCGACAGAATCGCCAGACAGAGCAGCAACCCGACTGACGCGGCCAGTCGGAGGGTGACCCACGCCCAAGCCGGCGCCCCGGCGTGGAGGCATGGACACCCCTCACGCAGTCGGATAATGACGCCCACAACGAACCGCCCCAACCAAGCCAATAGCCTCTTGCCCCTTCTCCCTCTCTTGGTGCGCCGCTCGCCGCCGTGGCTCTCGCCCACAGGGGCTGTCACACATGTGCTATTTCACGTTCGCCCGACCAAGAAGTCAAGCTTATAATAGTTACGATTTGATAAATCCTGTTTATGGAGCCTCCCAGGGATGGAACTGCACGAGCTTCAGGTCTTCCAGGCGGTCGCGGCCGAGCGGAGCTTCTCGCGGGCGGCGGCGCGGCTGCACCGCACCCAGCCCGCGGTCAGCCAGGCCATCCGGCGGCTGGAGGACGAGCTGGGCGAGCGGCTGTTCGACCGGTCGTCGAAGGGCGGGCGGCTGACCGAGACCGGCACGATCCTGCTCGACTACGCCGAGCGGATGTCGCGCCTCCGGAACGAGGCGGTGGGCGCGGTGCGCGAGCTGCAGGAGCTGCGGCGGGGGCGGGTGGTGGTCGGGGTGAACGAGGCGGCCGTCCACGTGCTGCTGCCCATCGTCGAGCGGTTCCGGCAGGAACACCCCCACGCCCAGGTCGAGATGCGCCGGGTGCACTCGCGGCAGATTCCCGGCGAGGTCCTCGACCGCAGCCTCGACTTCGGGCTCGTGACCTATCCGCCGGGCGAGCGGGGGCTGCGGTCGGTGCGGCTCGGCGTCGACGAGCTCGTCATGCTGACCCATCCCGGGCATCCGCTGGCGCGCCGGCAGACCATCACCATGAGCGAGTTCGGGCGGGAGACGGTCATCGCGCACAACGACCCGTCGCCGCGGCGCGACCTCGTGCTGCGGCTCTTCGAGGAGCAGCACGCGCCCATCAACATCCAGCTTTCGCTGCCGAGCCTGGACGGCATCAAGCGGGCGGTCGAGATGGACCTGGGGGTGGCGCTGCTGCCGCGGCGGTGCGCGCTCTCCGAGATAGCCCGCGGCCAGCTCGCGGCAGTGCGGGTGCCCGAGCTGCGCGCCCCCCGCGACCTGCGGCTCGTCTATCGCCGCACAGGGGAATCGTCTCACGCGGCGGGGGCGTTCCTCGCCGCGGCCCGGGCGCACGCGGCGGGTCAGAAGCCGCGCACGTAGGGCACGCGGGACGCGACGCCGCGGACGACGTCGAAGTCGTCGAGAAGAAGCCCGGTGGCGTCCCACGTCCCCGCGAGGAGGGCGTCGCGCACCTGGTCCTCGACGGTGACGGCGACCCGCTCTCCGTCCGCCTCGAGCACGCGATCCGACACGGACAGGGTCAGCGAGGTGGCGGGAGCCATCTCGACCCGGGTCATCAACCCGCCGATCACGTCACGCGGGGCGGTGACGCACGCGAGGCCGATGGCGAGCGAGTTCCCCCTGAAGATCTCGGCGAACGACTCGCCGACGCAGGCGTCGATGCCCCAGCGCTTCAGGGCCTGGGGGGCGTGCTCGCGGGAGGAGCCGGAGCCGAAGTTCTCGTTGACGAGCAGGATGCGCGCGCCGGCGTAGGCGGGGTTCGAGAACGGGTGCCCGGGCATGGCCGCGCGGTCGTCCTCGAAGACGTGGTCGCCGAGCCCGTCGAACGTGATCGCCTTCAGGAACCGCGCGGGAATGATGCGGTCGGTGTCGATGTTGTCCCCGCGCACGGGTATCCCGGTGCCTTCGATACGGTCGATCTCGCGCGTGGACAACAGCCCCCTCCCGTTCGCCTGCCGACCCAGCCGGCCCCACCATCCTGCCAAGCCGGCAATCGCCGCTCGCCTGACGCCCATTGACGCAGCCAACCCGCCGGGGTCCGCTGATTCCCTCGGAACCGTCGGGCCGGGACGCCGATGCCCCGATCGAACCCTGCCGGGAGTGTCCAGGCGGCTCCTGCGGCGCCGGACCTGGAACCGAGAATCCTGCCCGCTAGAGCACCGTCCGCACGTCGGTCACCTCGCCGGCCAGCGCGGCGGCGGCGACCATCGCGGGGCTCATGAGCAGGGTGCGGCCGGTGGGGCTGCCCTGGCGCCCCTTGAAGTTCCGGTTCGACGACGAGGCGCAGACCTGCCGGCCCTCGAGGCGGTCGGGGTTCATGGCCAGGCACATCGAGCACCCCGCGCCGCGCCACTCGAACCCCGCCTCGCGGAACACCTGGTCGAGACCCTCGGCCTCGGCCGCGGCCCGCACCGCCTGCGAGCCGGGCACCACCAGCGCCTTCACGTGGCGGGCCACCCGCTGCCCCTTCGCGATGCGCGCCGCCTCGCGCAGGTCGGAGAGGCGCGAGTTGGTGCACGACCCGACGAAGGCGACGTCGATCTTCGTGCCCCGGATGGGCTCGCCGCCGGCGAGCCCCATGAACTCGAGCGCCTCGGCCACCCCGCCGTTCGAACCGGCCGCGCCGACCGCCGGGATGCGCTGGCTCACGCCCACCGACTGCCCGGGGTTGATGCCCCAGGTCACCCGCGGCTCGATCTCGGCCGCGTCGATGGCGACGACGTCGTCGTAATCGGCCCCGGGGTCGGAGGCCATCGAGCGCCACCACGAGACGGCCCGGTCGAAAGCGTCGCCCGCCGGCGCGAACGGCCGCCCGCGCAGGTACTCGAACGTCGTCTCGTCGGGGTTCACGTAGCCGACCCGCGCGCCGCCCTCGATGGACATGTTGCAGACGGTGAGCCGCTCGTCGATGCTCATGCCGTCGACGACCGAGCCGCCGTACTCGTAGGCGTGGCCGACGCCGCCCTTGACGCCGAGCCGGTGGATGATCTCGAGCACCACGTCCTTGGCGAACACCCCGGGCGCGAGCTCGCCGTCGACGGAGATGCGCCGCACCTTGAGGGGGCTCATGGCCAGCGACTGCGAGGCCAGCACGTCGCGCACCTGCGACGTCCCGATGCCCAACGCGACCGCGCCCAAGGCGCCGTGGGTCGAGGTGTGGCTGTCGCCGCAGGCGATGGTCATGCCGGGCTGGGTGAGCCCCAGCTCGGGGCCGATGACGTGGACGATGCCCTGGCGGTCGCTGTCGAGGTTCCAGAGCGGGATGCCGAACTCGCGGCAGTTGCCCTCGAGGGCCGAGAGCATCGCCTCGGCCAGGGGGTCGGCGAAGGGCCGCGCCTGGTCGAGGGTGGGGATGATGTGGTCGGTGGTGGCGAACGTGCGCTCGGGAAACGCCACCCCGATGCCCCGCGACCGCAGCATGTCGAACGCCTGCGGCGTCGTCACCTCGTGAATCAGGTGCAGCCCGATGAAGAGCTGCGTCTGACCCGTCGACAGGGGTCGGACCGTGTGGAGGTCCCAGACCTTCTTCAGCAGTGTCCTGCCCATGCGGTTTCCCAGTCCTCCGTCGGTCGCAAGGGGGCGACAATCGTGTCGCGGCCGCGGCGGTCCGACTCCGCCGCGGGCTACGCCGGCGGTGCGGCGTCCGGGCCGACCGGAACGACGAGAAAGAGATCGGGGTCGCCGTCGCCGTCGAGGTCGGCCGGTTCCCCCACATCATCCGGCTCGGCCGGAACCACGAGAAAGAGGTCGGGCTCTCCGTCGTTGTCGAGGTCGGCCGGTTCGGCGGGCTCAGCCGGTTCGGCGGGCTCAGCCGGTGCGGCAGGCTCAGCCGGTTCGGCAGGCTCAGCCGGTTCGGCAGGCGCGGCCGGTTCGGCAGGCTCAGCCGGTTCGGCAGGCGCGGCCGGTTCGGCGGGCTCAGCCGGTTCGACGGGCTCAGCCGGCTCGGCGGGCTCAGCCGGCTCGGCGGGCTCAGCCGGT
>JAJEFC010000156.1 GCA_022820675.1 Vicinamibacteria bacterium
GGACGCGGACGCGGCCCGCGCCTACGTGGCCGAGACCGGCCTGCGCTGGCCTCTGCTCGTCGACACCGATCGCCGCCTCTATCGCGCCTACGGGATGCAGAAGGCGCGGCTCCGGCATCTATGGGGGGCGGCGACCTTCCGCGCCTACTGGCGTGAGGCCCGGCTGGGCCGCTTCCCCCGGCTGCCGCGCGCCGATACGAGGCAGCAGGGGGGCAACGTGCTGATCGATCCCGGGGGGCTGGTCAGGTTCCACCACGTCGGTCGCGGGCCCGCCGACCGGCCCCCTGTTGCCGGGCTGCTGGCCGCCCGAAGCGCCTTTCCGTCCCGACCATGATTCCGCCGAAGACGATTCCCTATCACGTCGGCCTCGGACACCCCGACCGGCCGCCGCCCCCCGGGTTGCCGGCGGCGCGAAGCGCCTTTCCGTCCTGACCATGATTCCGCCGAAGACCATTCTGGTTCCCACCGACTTCAGCGACGCGTCGGGCCTGGCCCTCACCTACGCGAGGGACCTGGCCCGACGGTGCGGCTCGACCCTCCATCTGCTGCACGTGGTGACGGACGCCGACGTGAGCCCGGGGACCGAGGCGCTGTGGGGGTTCTCCGAGACCGAGGTCCAGCACCGCTGGGTCGACGAGGCGAAGGCGAAGCTCGCCGGCCTGTGCCCGGCCGAGGGGGAGGAGGCGACACCGGTGCGCACGGCGGTGGAGATTGGGCCGCCGGCGGACGGCATCCTGCGCTACGCGGGCGAGCACCGGGCCGAGCTGATCGTCATGGGTACCCGCGGGCGGGGGGCGATGGGGCAGTTGCTGCTCGGGAGCGTCGCCGCCGAGGTGGTGCGCCGCGCGCCGTGCCCGGTCCTGACGGTGCGCGACCCGGACCGCGGGCCCGAGAACCCGTAGCGGTCCGGGAGGCGTCGCCGGTCGGCACCGTCTATCAAGTTTCTCACGCGGTCGAGCTCTCCGGCGGCGGTTGGTGCGGCGCGTGCCGTGCCCGGCCCTGACGGTGCGCGATCCGGACCGCAGGCTCGAGAACCCGTGGCGGCCGCGGCGGCGGTGACGGTCGGCACCACCTGTCCTGCAGTTCCTCACGCGGTCGAATTCTCCGTCGGCGGTTGCAGCGCCCGACGGGCGGCCCCGTTGGCGGGACGGCGATGTCCGCGTGCAAAGGTCGCGAGTCACCCGTCGATCAGCGACCCGGCGTGGAGCGGGGCGCAGACGGTCACCGTGAGCTCGGCGAAGCGCTTGGGGTAGGGCTCGGCCACGAGCGGGCAGCAGAGCAGGTTGGGTCCGTGCGGATAGGCGGCCCGGAACGCCCGCAGCGACCTGGCGTCGAAGGCCTGGGGCGACACCTTGGCCTCGACCGCGGCCACCCGGTCGCGTCCCGCCACCACCGCGAAGTCCACCTCGTGCCCGGCCGCGTCGCGCCAGTAGTGGAGGGCGCTGCGGGGAACGGCGGTCAGCAGCTCGTCGAGGACGAGGTTCTCCCAGAGCGGCCCGCGGTCGGTCGGGCGCAGGCCGGTCCAGCCCCGGAAGTGGCAGACCAGCCCGGTGTCGAGCGCGTAGAGCCGCGGCCGGCGGACCATCTCGCGCCGGCCGCCGCCGTGGAACGGCGGCAGTCGGACGGTGACCTGACAGGCGTCGAGGAGATCGAGGTAGCTGACCGCGGTGGGGCGGCTCACGCCGGCGTCGCGGGCGAGCGACGTGACGTCGAGCAGCTCGCCGTTCCGGGCGAAGGCCTGCGACGCCGCGCGCAGGAAGCCCGTGCGGTTGCGGGTGCCGAAGAGCGCGTGGACGTCCCGGGCGAAGAAGCTCTCGGCCCACTCCTCGAACCACTGGGGATCGGGCGCGGCGGCCAGCAACTGCTCGGGGAACCCGCCGTGCAGCAGCCGCCGGTCGAGGTCGGCGGCCCCGAGCCAGTCCCGACACTCGCGCCACAGCACCGGCGCGAGCCGCAGGGGCCACTTGCGGCCGACCAGCGAGTCGCGGAAGCGCGCGCTCGCGTGCAGGGTCGCCGAGCCGGTGGCGAGGATGCGGATCCCGGGGTGCTCGTCGGCGCCGATCTTGAGCAGGCCCGACGGATCGTCGGCGCGATGCACCTCGTCGAGGACGATCCGGCCGTCGGCCGCGAGGCTCCCGTAGAACAGCTCCGGGTCCGCCAGCCGCTCCCGCACCGAGGGCAGGTCGCAGTTGAAGACCTGCGCCTCGGGAATCTGACGGCCCAGGACGGTCTTGCCGAGCCGCCGCGCGCCCGCGAGCCAGACGATGCTCCTCGACCGCCAGAGCGCCTCGATGCGATCGACCCAGAACGGGCGTGGTGTGAGCACAGAAGTGCCATTTTGCTAAATACGAGGATAAACGTAAATTACGTATGACTCTTGTCGTCGAGCCATCGATGAGCTCGCCGCGGCCGTCAAGCACCGGGCGGCGGTGGTGGGGGGCGCCAGCGCGATGGCCGCCCGACACGCCGCGCCTTCAGCCGCCGGTCCGGCTGTCGCCGCGGACGCGGGCGAGCAGGTCGGCCGCTGTCTCACACTCGATGATCCAATCCCCGATCTGCGCGAGGCGGTCCGGGTCGGTGACGTCGGCCAGCGCCGCGGCCAGCCCCTCGGCCGCGGTGTCGAACTTGCGGGCCGCCAGACGGCAGAGCAGCGTCCGGCCCTGCTCGATGCCTTGTGCCCGGCCCTGCTCGAGCCACTCACGCGTCCACTCCCTCACGTTCTCTTCCAGCATCGTGTGCGTCTCCTGCAACTGCGCCAGCGGGTCGCCCGCGCTCGCTGGAAGCCGACCCGCCAGCCGCAGCCCCTGGCGGAGCCACGCCGCGAACGCCTGCGTCAGCTCGTCGTCGGCCTGCGTCCGCAAGAGGTCTATCAGCGTCCTCAGCGGCTCGCGCAGCCGCGCCGTCTCGCGCGTTCGCTCCAGACTGATGAGCGCCGATACCAAGTTGCCCGCCGGCAAGTCCGCGTCGGTCGCGCGGGCAGCATCCAGAACATAGTATCGCTGCGACGGCTGGTACGGCGCCAGCCGTTCGCTCCCGGTCGCCACCAGGTCCGCCATCTCGACCGGCGCCGTCCACGGCCGCCGGCCGTTGTAGATGACGACGGGCAGCACCGGCGGCAGGGCCTTGTGCTCGCGAAGCACGCGGTCGTCGGCGAGTCGCTGGTACAGCAGCGCCGTGTACGTGAGCAGGCGGATTGCCATCGTGGGGTCGACGGCGGCCTGGAACTCGAGAAGCAGAACGACGTGGAGCCATCGGTCGTCGCGGAAGCGGATGCGCCAGACGAGGTCGCTGTAACGCTGCTGGAGGTCGCGGCTGACGAAGCTGGCGGGCAGGGCGGTCAGGGTGTCGAAGTCGAGGGCGTCGCTCCAGCCTCGGGCGGCGAAGCCACGGAGGAGGTCGCGGACCATGCGCGGGCGTGAGAACAACTGCTTGTAGGCGGCGTCGTGCATTGGAACTCCGGGTGACCCCTGCGGCTCCGCGGGTGCGGGACGCGCGGCGCTCCGGCGAGTTGCGAGCGCCCCGCGCGTCGGGCAGCCGGTCGACGAGGTGCTTCAATGGCAAGAACGGGGCCAACGCCTGACGACCCGCGTTACACGGGGGGCGGACAGGCCGACGGGGGGCGACGATGCAGGAACTGCGACGCCGGGGTTGCGCGGGGGTGGCGCGCAGGTCAACGACCAGGCCCGGCGATTTGGGCGCCGCACGACATGTTGCCGTCTCAATCGCGCCGCTTGCGTTCCTCGATTGGCCGTCGGCGAAGACGGTACCGCCCATTACCATGGTAGAGGGTCGGTGAGGCGTGGACCGTCGGCGCCGGCTCGTTTGCGCTTGGTGGGCCAGGGGAGGCGCGGTTTCCGATGGAAGGTGTTCTCGACGGGGTCCGGGTGCTCGATTTCGGCCGCTACATCGCGGGGCCGTTCTGCGCGGCGCTGCTTGCAGACCTCGGGGCCGACGTGGTGCGGGTCGAGAAGGTCCGCGGCGGGGAAGACCGCTTCCTCGTGCCCCTGACCCCGGCCGGCGACGGCGCGCTCTTCATGCAGGTCAACCGGAACAAGCGGGGGATGACCCTGAACCCGCTGAAGCCGGAGGGGCGCGCGGTGCTGAGGCGGCTCGTCGAGGGGGCGGACGTGGTGGTGGCCAACCTGCCCGACCCCGCCCTGCGGGCGCTGGGGCTCGACCACGCGTCGCTCGCGGCCGTGAACCCCCGTATCGTCCTGACCAGCGTGTCGGCGTTCGGGGCGGGGGGGCCGTACTCGGACAAGGTGGGCTTCGACGGCGTCGGTCAGGCGATGTCGGGGTCGATGTACCTGTCGGGGCAGCCGGGCCAGCCCACCAAGAGCTACGTCCCGTGGGTCGACTTCGCGACCGCGCTCTCGGCGACGGTCGGCACCCTCGCCGCGCTCATGGCGCGCGAGCGGACGGGCCGCGGGCAGGAGGTGCGGGGGTCCCTGCTCGGGGCGGCCCTCACCGTCGCCAACGCGGCGCTCATCGAGCAGGCGGTGCACGCGCCCGACCGGGTCGCGTCGCTGAACCGCAGCCAGGTGTCGGCCCCGTCCGACACGCACCGCACGCGCGACGGCTGGATTCTCGTGCAGACCATCGGGCAGCCGCTGTTCGAGAAGTGGGCGGCCCTGGTCGGCGTGCCGGAGTGGGTGGACGATCCCCGGTTCCGCGACGACATGGCGCGCGGCGACCACGGCGAGGTCATCAGCGGCCGGATGGCCGAGTGGTGCGCCGGGCGCACGACGGCGGAGGCGCTGGCCGCGCTCGAGGAGGCCCGCATCCCCGCCGGCCCGGTGCTGTCGCCGCAGCAGACTCTCGACGACCCGCACGTGGCGGCGGTCGGACTGCTCAGGGCGCTGGCGTTCCCGGGCGCCCCGGCCGCGGCGCCGGTCGCCGACACGCCGTTCGTGCTGTCCGCCGGGGCCCGCGGCATCCGGAAGCGGGCGCCGCGGCTCGGCGAGCACACCGACGACATTCTCGGCGAGCTCGGCTACGATGCGGCGGAGATTGCGGCCCTGCGCGCCGTCCGAGTGGTGTAGCCGCGATTCGGGCTGTGCACGCGCGCTGTTTTCTGGCAGCATGGGGGCGGTTGCCGCGGGCGGCGTCCCCGCGATCGGGAGGATGAAACCATGCGCCTCTTGCGAGTCGTTCCGGCCGCATTGATCCTGTGCGGCCCCGGCCCGGCGTTCGCCCAGGGCTGGGGCGAGTACGCCAGCCCGGCGGACTTCTTCAGCGTCAATTTCCCCGGTGAGCCTGTCGTGGAGGAGTTGGCCTACACGTCGGAGTACGAGGCCGAGCTCCCGGCCCGCGTGCACGCCCTCGATGACGGCACGGCCCGCTACTCGGTGACCGTGGTCGACTACTCCGAGGCCGAGCGCATCCACACCGAGCGCGCGAGGAACTGTCCGCCCGACGCCCACACCGGCTGCTCGGGCGCGTCGTACACCGGCGTCGGCTCGTGGATCGTCGACGTCCGGGGCGCCATGGACTACGCGACGTGGGGCTTCCTCGAGCGGGATGCGAGGCCGACCTTCTTCGGCTGGAACTTCGTGGACCTCGTCGAAGGCCGGCACCTCCAGCTCACCAACGCGGACGGCTCCCGGACGTTCGCGGCCATCTACATGCACGAGGACCGGCTGTACATCCTCGAGGCGACGGCGCCCCCGGGCCGGTTCGGTCCCGAGCTGTTCCAGCAGTCGCTGCGGTTCCTCGACGCGGCCGGCAACCCTCTGCGCTACGAGCGCGTCTACGTCAACGGCTTTCCGCCGCCTCCGCGAGTCAGATGATGCCTTTCAGCACCTCGACCCGGACGTCGACCCCCACGATGCGTTCGGCCGGTCGCGCATTCGCGCGGATCTGCCTGGCCCGGAGAGCGTCGCCTTCGGCTCCGCTCGCCACCCGACCAACCCTGCCGGGAGTCCCCGTCGTGCTGCGGCGCAGCCTCCTGGGGCTGCTCGGCGCGGCCGTCATCGTCCTCCCGGGCGGGGCGCATCATTCCCACGGCAACTACGAGCTCACCGACTTCACCCACCTCGAGGGCACGGTCAGGGAAGTACACCTGATCAATCCGCACTCCTGGATCTTCCTCGAGGTCCCCGGGGAAGGGGACGGCGCCGCGCCCACCCTGTGGGCGATGGAGGCCACCACCCCCGTGGGTCTCCGCCGCAACGGCATCGAGCCCGACGACGTGCTGCCGGGCGACCCCATCCGGGTGCGCTGCCACCGCCTGAGGGACGGCTCGGACGGGTGCCTCCTCGGGTTCGTCACGCCGCTGCACGGCGACCCCGAGCGGGGGCACGGCGTCGAGAAGGAGTGGGACTAGCGGCGAGGGGCCTTTGCCGGAGCGGTGGGCCGCTGCAGGTTCGGTTGGCCCCCGGCGGGCGCCCGGGCGGACGATGGCCCCAGGAGTCTGCGCCGTTAAGAACGGCATGGACTCCTGGAGGATTTGGTTGGGCGCCCCAGCGAAGCCCGGGGGGCGACGACGAGCGAGCCCGGAGAGGCCAGCGAACTAGCGCGGCGTGGCGGTGCCGACGGATCCGCCGCCGCCCGACGGCGTATAGCCGCCCGCGCCGACGCTTCCGCCCCCGCTCGATCCGCCGCCGCCCGACGAGCTTCCTCCACTCGACCCGCCGCCGCCGAAGACCCCGCCCCCGCTCGTTCCGCGCGGTTGCGCGCGGCGACCCCCGCTATCCGGCCGCGTGGCGACCCGGGTGTAGCCGAATCCCTGGGAGATCCGCCCTTCGCCCATGTCGGGCACGTCCGAGATGGACGATCCCGGCCCCCCGTAGTAGCCCGGGTCCAGGTAGTAGTAGTCGCCCCAACCGTACAGGGAGCGATAGGGGGACCACCCGTAGTAGTAGCCGAACGGCATCGCGTAGTACGGGTACCAGGTGTCGTAGCCGTAGCCGCCCCAACTGCCCAGGAACCCGCCGCCGCCTCCGCCGCTCGGCGCCGAGCGCCGCACCTGGAAGTCGTCGGGGAACGAGAGCGCCACGAGCATGTCGATGATGTTCCCCGGCACGCCCCCGTCGTCGAGCCGGATCAGGGTGCGCCCGTCGAGGTCGAACCAGGTCTCCGTCTCCACCAGCAGCGCTTCGAGCACCGGGGCCTCGAGGGCGGCAGCGGCCTCGATGACGGCGTCGATGGACAGGTCGGCGTCGCCCGTCCGGATCGCCGCCGTCCGCGCCCGCGCCAGCAAGTCGGCGGTGAGGGTCGGGCCGGCCGCGCTCAGGGTCGTGACGTCGCCCGTGCGGCGGTAGCGCTTGACGGTGACCGCGGCCCGCTCTCCCGCCTCCACCAGCTCGAGCGCGAGCCAGGTGCTGGCATCCGCCATCAGTCCGACCGCGGACAGCCGGCGGGTGTCCTGGGCGCTGCAAGTCAGCTCCGCCCGCGTGTACAGGCGCGCGCCGTCGTCCGACCACGCGATGCGCCGCCGGCCGCGGCACTCGGTCTGGTCCACGGCGTGCTCCAACCCGTCGGCCGAGAGGGTTTCCACGAGTAGCTGCTCGCCGTCGGCCAGCGTCGTCAACACGACGTCGGTGGCGGGGGGCGGCGGGGCGGACGGCGTCACGCACACCATCACGCTGTCCGCGAACGCGGCGAGGTCGGTCGCTGCTTCGGGCAGGGCACCGGCCTCCTCGACGAGCTGCCAGCAGCCGAGCCACGGCAGCCAGCGCTGATCCACCGAGGCGGCCGGCGGCTCGGCCTGCGGCGCCTGCTGGGCGAGCG
>JAJEFC010000020.1 GCA_022820675.1 Vicinamibacteria bacterium
CCTGCCGCACCTGCACGATGTCGCCGGTCCGCTAGCGGATGACCGGGCTCGCGGAGCGGCCCAGCTTCGTCACCACCAGCTCGCCGGCTTCGCCGGGGGGGACCGGCGTCCCGCTCGCCGGGTCGACGACCTCGCAGACGAACTCGCTCTCGTTCAGGTGCAGGGCGTCGGTCGCCTCCCGGCACTCGAAGCTCATGGGCCCGACCTCGGTCAGGCCGTGGTGGTCGATGACGCGGGCGCCCCACTCGTGCTCGATCCGGCCCCGGGTCGCGGGGATGTGGCCGCCGGGCTCGCCGGCCACGATGACGGTCCGCACCGGCGTGTCCGCCAGGTCGACAAGGCGGCTCGCCCGAGCCACCTCCGCCAGCCGAAGCGCGTAGGTGGGCGTGCAGCAGACCACCGTCGGCCGCACCGCGTCGAGGAGCCGGAGCCGGCTCTCGCTCGACATCGAGCCCCCCGGAATGCACAGCGCGCCCAGCTCCGCGCCGGCATCGAACCCCGCCCAGAAGCCGATGAAGGGCCCGAATCCGAACGGGAAGAAGATGCGGTCGGCGGCGGTGACCCCCGCCGCCCGATACACCGCCTTCCAGCAGTCGACGATCCACTGCCAGCTCGCGCCGGTGTCCAGCCACCGCAGGGGACGCCCGGTCGTCGACGACGTCTGGTGATAGCGCGTGTAGCGGTCGAGCGGCTCGGTGCGCGCCGTGCCCCACGGCGGGTCCGCCTCCTGGTCGGCGGCCAGCTCCTGCCGGGTGGTGAACGGCAGGGCCGAGAGGTCGTCGGGAAACCGGAAGCCCGCCGCGTCGACCCCGGACCCGGCGAGCTTTCGCGCATAGAACGGGTTGCGCCCGCCGACGGCGGCGAGGAGCCCGGCGAACCGCCGGCCCTGCCGCTCGAGCAGGTTCGCGCGAGTCAGGCGTTCGGCGTCCGGCGGGGCCGGCTCCGCACCCGTCATCGGCGCTCTTCCGCGCCCGCGGGCACCGCCTCGCGGGCCGTCCCGGACGGCGCCTGAGACGCGGCCTCGTGGGCCACCGCGAACCGCGACGCGATATCCGCCGGAATGGGCGTGCTCCGCATCGGCCGCCCCGCCTCCTTGGCGACGCAGGCGATGGTGAGGGCGCCGCGGGCCGCGACGTCGCCGTCCTTCGTGATCGTCGCGCGGTAGGAGAGGCTGCGCGTCGACTTCCTCGTCACCTGCAGGAGGACCTCGAACTCGTCCTCGAAGCGGAGGGGTCGCAGGAACTCGAAGCTCGACGCGACCCGGGGGAACCCGACCCGGGCGTCGGGCGGCGCGATGCTCAGGCCGGCCGCCCGCCACAGCCCGTGCTCGGCCTCCTCCATGTAGCGGAAGAAGCAACTGAAGTGGACGATGCCGGCGGCGTCGGTCTCGTGGAACTGCACGCGCCGGGTCAGGCGGAACTGGCTGGTCACGATGGGGTTCCGGACGACTGGAGCTCAGACTTTCGGGGTGGGCAGCGGTAGTCGCCAGAAATCGACGCGCAGCAAGGACAGGAACACGGGACTGAAAGAGACAACCCAGACTGCCGCCAAGGTGAGCCGCGTCGATAGCGAAAGAAAGCCAGGTGACCACTCCGTGCCGAACCAGGAATTGATGGCATCCGTCAGACTCGGAAGGACGAGGCCGCCCAGGCCCATGGCCTGCAGCACACAGAACAGGATCGCGTACGCCGCGGCTGCTCTGACGTGGGCCTCGGCAAAGCGTACCGTTCGCCAGAACGCAGAGAACACGTTCCGATCCGGTCCGGAGTTCCTGCGAGCTCTCATGTCACGGCACCGCTCGGAGACGTACGCCGGGTGTACTCCGCCAGCGCCTCGAAGAGCGGATCGAGGTCGCGGGACACGTTTCCCACGAGGAGGTCGACGAGCCGCGGCTGCAGGTCCGGATAGGCCCCGATGAACTCGCCGAAGTTGAACGTCCGGTCGTAGAACGCGATGACGATCCTGCGGAAGCTGTCGAGCGCGTAGCGGATGTCGCGGGCGTAGTCGTCGAAGGTCGCTGCGGTGACGTCTCCGCGGTCGAGGGCGGCGTGGATCGCGTCGCCCGCGAGCTCGCCGCTCTTGAGGGCCACGAAGACCCCCGACGAGAACACCGGATCGAGGAACGCGAAGGCGTCGCCCACCAGGCAGAAGCCGTCGCCGCCGGCGGCGGTCGAGCGATAGCTGAACTCGCCGGTGACCCGCACCGGCCCCCGGTGGGCGCCGGGCTCGAGGTGCTCCCGGATCCACTTGCACGCGGCCGCCTCGCGCCGGAAGATGGCCTCCGGGTCGCGCATGTCCCGGTCCCGGTACAGGTAGTCGCGCTCGGCGACGACGCCGACGCTCACCGTGTCGTCGACGAGCGGGATGTACCAGAACCAGCCCTTGTCGGGGATGTAGGCGACGGTGGTGGCTCCCTCGTCCAGTCCGGGGTCGCGCATCGCGCCGGTGAAGTAGGTGAAGATGGCGATCTTGTTCAGGTCGGGATCGCGCCGCTTCCAGCCCAGCCGACCCGCGAGCAGGGCGTCGCGCCCGGTGGCGTCCACGACGACCCGGGCCCGCCACGTCGCGGTCCCGCCTTCGGCGAGGGCGGCGCGTACCCCGACGGCCCGGCCGTCCTCCATCAGGACCTCGCGGACCGTCGCCCCCTGGCGGATCTCGGCCCCCTTCTCGGCCGCGTTCCGCAGCATCATGGCGTCGAAGTCCGACCGCAGGATCTGCCACGTGCTCGCGCACTCGTGCTCGATGGTCTGGAAGAAGTAGAACGGCTGCGACACCTTGCCGTTCGTCGACACGAACTGCACGCTGTGCTTCAGGGGGCTGCCCGACTGCTTCAGCCAGTCGAGCACCCCGAGGCGCTCGAAGGTGAACCAGGTCCAGGGCATCAGCGACTCGCCGATGTGGTAGCGGGGAAACGCCTCGCGCTCGAGCAGCAGCACCCGGCGCCCGTGCTGCGCGAGGACGGTCGCGGTGGTCGCCCCCGCCGGCCCCCCGCCCACGACGATCGCGTCGTACGGCGGGCCGGGCGCGCCCGCAACGCTCTTCCGGCCGGGAGCGGTTGTCGGGGCCCTGCCGACTGCCCTCGATCCGTCGCGTCCCCCGGTTCGCGGCGACCCTCCGCCGGCCCCGCCGCCTGCGGCCTCGGCGGTTCCGCCGCCCCCCCGGGGGGGGAGCGATGGCGCTTCGACGGTCGACGAGTCGGTTTCGAGCCGCGTCCTACGTGTATCTGAGGTCGACATGCTCGGGAAGGAAGAAGCGCGGCAGCAGGCTGTCGACCCGGAGCAGCCCGTCGCGGGTCAGGGCGATCCGGTTCTCGTCGGCCGCCGTGAGGTAGCCGTCGTCGCGCAGGGCCGCGAGGGGCACGGCGAACCGCTCCAGCACCGGCACGTCGTACTTGGCCCGGAAGTACTCCGGCCGCACCGAGCCGAGCTTGAGCTGGAGCACGAACTCGCGGATCAGCCGTTCCTCGGCCGTCGGCCGGTAGGCGCGGTTGAGGGGAATCTCGCCCCGCTGGATGGAGGCCGCGTAGCGTCCCCAGCCGTCGAAGTTCTGCATGTGGACGCCGTTGACGTGCCCGAACGAAGCGACCCCCAGCGGCGCGAGGTCGGCCCCCTGCCAGAGCTGGTCGCGGTAGACGAACCGGGTCGCGGCGGGGTCCTTGACCGCCGTGTAGGCGCTGCCGACGGAGTAGCCGGCGTCCTCGAGCGCCGCGAACGCCTCGTCCACCCAGCGCCGCTTCGTCGGCCAGCCCGCCACCGTCTCCGTGAACTGCCCGGTCTTCTCGAGCAGGTCGTGGCTGATGGTGGTGTTCCAGGGCAGCTCCATCTGGTAGATGGTGACGCTGTCGGGGTCGAGCTCGATGGTCTGCTCGACCGCCGCCCGCCACTTCGCGTCGTCGTCGCCGAGCATGCCCGCGATGAGGTCGATGTTGATCTGGGGGAAGCCCAGGGACTGCGCGAAGCGGTAGGCCCGGAACACCTCGGCCGACCGGTGGGCGCGGCCGTTCAGCTCGAGGATGCGGTCGTCGTAGTGCTCGATGCCGAGGCTGAGGCGGGTCACCCCCAGCTCGCGGATCTGGGCCAGCTTCGACTCGGTGAGGGTGCCCGGCTCGCACTCGAAGGTGATCTCCTCGGCCCCCGTCCACGGGGTCACCGCCGAGAGCCGGTCGACGAGCCCCCGGAGCTGCCGTACCGACAGGAACGACGGCGTGCCGCCCCCGAAGTACACGAACCGCAGGGGGCGTCCGGCGATGGCCGGCTGGGTGGCGTAGAGCTCCCATTCGCGGGCCAGCAGGTCGAGGTACTCCGTCACCTCGCCGGCGTTCTTGCCGGTGTACACCCGGTAGTAGCAGAAGTGGCACCGCTTCCGGCAGAACGGAATGTGCAGGTAGAGGCCGAGGGGGACGTCGGCCGGCGGCTGGGCCAGCGCCGGCAGGGCGTCGGCGGCCACCGCCTCGTGCGTCCACGTCGAGAACGGCGGATAGTTGGCGACGAAGTAGCTGCCGACCTCGGTCTGCTCCGCCACCGCCGTCTGGGTCGTCTCGGTCATCGTCGCGGGTGGCTGCGTGTCAGTTGTCTATCGGGCACCAGGGAAGTGTGTCCTCGGCGACTTCGACGTATTCCCCATCGTCCCATCCCTCGCCGCCGCACATGGCACAGCGCACTGGTTCCGGCCCGCCTTCGATCCCCACCTGTACAGTCAGCCAATCGCGCGGCCGACGCTGCGTGCGGCCCATGCCCGATCCTTGTGGGCGCGCTCACGCCGATACTCGGCAGCGAAGGCGGCGTCCCTCGCCGCCCGTCTTCGCCGTTCTCGGCGGGCCCTCGAGCCAACGGTCGACCAGTTTCCCGGCCATCCATTCGAGTAGACCCATACGGCACAATGCCGGACAAGTGCGCTCCCCCAATCGCTAGCCGAAGCAGTACAGCACGCCGTCCTCGGACCCGATGACCAACCGGCCCTCGGCGATGGCCGGCGACGCCACGAGGGGGGCGGCGGCGTCGAACTCCCACAGCTTCTCCCCGCTCTCGAGATCCAGCACGTAGAGCCGGCCGTCGCTCGACCCCGCGTAGACCCGGTCGCCGCTCGCGGCCGGCGACGAGTCGACCCGCGCCCGGGTCGTGAACGTCCACCGCGCCTCGCCGGTGGCCTGGTCGATGGCGTGGATCATCTTGTCGCGCCCGCCGACCACGATGGTGCCGCGGGTCGCCAGCGCCGACGAGTAGTACGGGAAGTGCCGCCGCGGGTGCTCGTAGCGCCAGATCAGCGACTGCGTCGCGAGGTCGATGCCGATGACCTCGTTGTCGTAGGTCCCGAAGAAGACCTGCCCGTCGTCGATGGCGGGGGAGGAGATGGTGTAGGCGCCCGCCGGCAGGCTGACCATCTCGGCCCCGTCGCTGACGCGCACCCCGTGGAACACCTCGTCGCACCCGCCGAAGTAGGCGACGCCGTCCCACACCGCGGGGGTCGCGTGCACGTAGTTGAGCGTCTCGTACTTCCAGACCAGCGTCCCGTCGGCGACGTCGAGGGCGTAGAGGAAGCCGTCGTACGAGCCGATGAGCACGCGGTCGCCGACGACGACCGGCGACGACTTGATCTCGCCGAGGGTCTCGAACGTCCAGCGGGCCTCCCCGGTCGCGGCGTCGACGGCGTGGAACACGCCCCCGAGGTCGCCGATGAACACGAGGCCGCCGGCCACCGCGGGCGACGACTCGCCGATGCCCATGTCGCCGGTCGAGTACTTCCAGCGCTCCTCGCCGGTCTCGAGGTCGAGGGCGATGAGGTTGCCGGAGTAGCTGCCGACGTACACGGTGCCGTCGGCGATGGCCGCCGACGAGTCGATGATGTCGTCGGCCTGATAGGTCCACTGCAGCGTCAGCTCGGCCGGCAGGTCGGCCTCGGACACCCCGTTCAGGGACGGGGTGCCCCGGAACTGCGGCCACGCGTCGGCCGGCGCGGCGGCGGCCTCGCCGGCGGACTGGGCCGGCGCCGGGGCGGACGCCAGCAGGAGGACGAGCGGGATCATCGGAACGAGGCGGGTTGCGCAGCGCATCGGCGATCTCTCCAGTTCGTCGGGCGGTGGTCTGCAATAGCGTCGATCGATTGGCGGCGGATTCTCCCGCTACCAACCTCCTATCGTATCAGCCAGCCGCAGGCCGACGCCAGCCGCGGTCCTTCCAAGGGTGCACGTCAGGAAAGTTGCAGGTTCGCAGTTGCGAGCATTTCGGGGCCAGGTTGGCGTTCGAACGGGTGGCTTTCGGCGAAGTGCTCGCGGCGGCAGAGGCGGGTCCCACAAATCTGACGTGCACCCTCCTTCCAAGGGTGCACGACAAGAAGGTGGTGCGCCGACGCGCAAGCGGCACGCGGAGCCTCGTGTGCGAGCGCCGAAACCACACGGCGGCGGGTTCGCAGGCACCGGCCCAGGCCGCTCCCGAGAATCGAGCGGCCGACAACGCCGGTGGCCGTCACCTTACGATGGTGTCGTGCACCCTGTTCCAATGAGAAGCGAGCCTGAAGGGGATTCCAGCTTGAGAACGAGCCTGGAGGAGGCCGGGTCCCGGACAGGTGACGGGCGACACCGGTACCCGAAGCAGGGAATCTCGCCGCGGGATGCCGGGCTCGCGGGCGGATCGGAACGACGGTCGGGCCCCGGGTATTCCGTCCGGCCCCGTCACACGTCGAGGCCGTCGGCGTCCTCGGCCCGGTCCATGATGAACCGGAACCGGGCCGAGGCGTCGCGTCCCATCAGGTCGGCGATGACCCGGTCGGTCCGGATCTGGTCGGCGACCTCGACCCGCAGGAGGCGGCGGGTCTTCGGGTTCAGCGTCGTCTCCCACAGCACCTTCGGCATCATCTCGCCGAGGCCCTTGAAGCGCGTGACCTCGGGGCGGACCCGCCCGTTGCCCTTCGCGACGGCGGCCAGCGTCGCGTCGCGCTGGCGGTCGTCGAGGGCCCAGTGCGTCTGCTTGCCGGCGTCGATGCGGTAGAGCGGCGGCTGGGCCAGGAACACCTTGCCGCTCGTGATCAGCCTGGGCAGGTGCCGGTAGAGGAACGTGAGGAGCAGGGTGGCGATGTGGTTGCCGTCGGCGTCGGCGTCGGCGAGGATGATGACGCGGTCGTAGCGGAGCCGGGCGAGGTCGAACGTCTTGCCGAGGCCGCAGCCGAGGGCGGTCACGAGGTCCGAGAGCTCCTTGTTCTCGAGTACCTTGGCGAGGGGCGCGCTCTCCACGTTCAGCACCTTGCCGCGCAGCGGCAGTATCGCCTGGCGGGCGCGGTCGCGCCCCTGCTTGGCGGAGCCCCCGGCCGAGTCGCCCTCCACCACGAACAGCTCGCTGCCGGCCTTGCCCGGCGACGTGCAGTCGCTGAGCTTGCCGGGCAGGTTCAGACGGTTCGAGGTGGCGCTCTTGCGCGACACCGCCTGCTGGGCGGCCCGGCTCGCGGCGCGGGCCCGCGCTGCGAGGATGATGCGCGCCACGATCGACTCGGCGACGCTGATGTTGTGGTTCAGCCAGTGCTCGAGGGCGGGGCGCACCAGCCCGTCGACCATCGACGTCAGCTCGGGGTTGTTCAGCCGGTCCTTGGTCTGCCCCTGGAACTGCGGGTCGGGGACGAAGACGCTGAGCACCCCGACGAGGCCCTCCCGGATGTCGTCGGTGGTCAGCGCGACCCCCTTCGGGGTGAGGCCGTGGGTCTCGATGAAGTTGCGGACGGCCTTGCCGATGCCCGCCCGGAGCCCGTTCTCGTGGGTGCCGCCCGAGCCGGTGGGGATGCCGTTGACGTAGCTGCGCACGTGCTCGTCGGTGGCCTCGGTCCACTGCAGCACGAGGTCCACCCGGGCGCCGCCGGCGTCGTGGTCGCGGGTGAGCCCGAACGGCGCCTCGTGCACCGGCGCCGCCTGCCGGTCGGCGACGATGCGCCGCGCGTAGTCGGCCAGCCCGTCATCGTGATGGAAGCGGTGGGTCCGTCCCGCCGCCTCGTCGGAGAAGGTGACGGTCACCCCCCGGTGGAGATAGCTGGCCACCTTCAGCCGCTCGGCGATGACCTCGGCATCGAAGGCGGTGGACGGGAAGATGGTGGCGTCGGGCCGGAAAAAGACCGTGGTGCCGCTGCCGCGTGCCGACCCGAGCCGGCGCAGCGGGGTGACCGGCCGTCCCCGGGCGAAGCGCTGCTCCCAGCGCGCCCCGTCGCGGGTGGAGGTGGCGACGAGCTCCTTCGACAGGGCGTTGACGACGCTCGCCCCCACCCCGTGCAGCCCCCCCGCGGTGCGGTAAGTCCGGTGCTCGAACTTGCCGCCCGCGTGGAGGGTGGTGAGTATCACCTCGAGGGCGCCGCGCCCGCTCGGCGCGTGGGTGTCGACGGGGATGCCGCGGCCGTCGTCGGTGACGGTCACCGACGACCCGTCGGCGTGCAGGGTGACGCCGATGCGGGCCGCGTGCCCGTTCATGGCCTCGTCGATGGCATTGTCGATGATCTCCCAGACGAGGTGGTGCAGCCCGGCCGGCCCGACCCCCCCGATGTACATGCCCGGCCGTCGCCGGACCGGCTCGAGGCCCTCGAGAACGGTGATGTCCTTCGCGGTGTAGCTGTTCGCCATGGATCGTCGGTCGTTGCCCGGTCGTCGATGATGTCGATGCGTCGCCGGTGTCTCAGCCGTCGAGCACGGGCACCGTCACCGGCGGCGGGACCACCCGCCTGAACTGCCCGCGCTGCAGCAGCTCCCGCCCCTTGCCGCCGCGGTTGGTGACCGCGTACTTCGCGGTGCTCACGGTCTGGTTGGCCCCCCGGCTCGTCTCGACCGTCAGCAGGTCCCGGTCGCCGGTCGAGGCGATGAAGCCGAGCACCCGGTCCGCCCCCCGCGGCAGCTTGATGAGGATGACGCCCTTGCCGGGGCCGGACAGGAAGTTGATCTCGCGGGCCGGGCACAGCATGGCGCGGGCCCGCGCGGTCACCGCGATTATCGTCTCGGCCCCGGTCGTGGCCGCCACTCCGACCACCTCGGCCCCGGCGGCGGGGCGGGCGAACCGGCGGCCCGCGCGAGTGCTCGGCTCCGCGAACGGCTCGAGGCCGAAGCGCAGGCTGTAGCCGTCGCTGGTCACCGCCACCGCGTGCCGGGGCGGGGCCTCTCCCTCGCCGGCCGCCGCGATGCCCGGCGCGGCCCGCTCGTCGAGGCTCATCGCCGCGACGACGCGCTCGCCGTCCCGGAGCTTGAACAGCCGCTGGACGGGCTCGCCGTGGCCGGTGGTGGCGGGCACGTCGACGATGCGCGCGGTGTAGGCGGCACCGAAGTTGCTGAAGAACACGACGGTGGCGCGGGTGCTGCCGGCGAGGGCGGCGAGCAGGGCGTCGCCCTCCCGGAGCCGGGTGGCGGCGAGGTCGCGCACCTCTTTCTGCCGCTTTATCCAGCCGTCGGTGGTGACGAGGACGATGGCGTCCTCGTCCACGATGAAGTCGTCGGCGCTGTACTCCGCCTCCTCGCCGGCGCCCTCGATGAGCGTCCGGCGGGGATTGGCGGCCTCGCCGTAGGCCTCCCCTATCGCGGCGATCTCCTCGCGCACCAGCCCCCAGCGCCGGTCCTCGTCGCCGAGCAGCTCCGCGATCTCGCGCGCCCGGTGGTGCTTGGCGGCCAGCTCCTCGCGGATGACGATGATCTCGAGGCGTGCGAGCCGGTACACCTTCATCTCGAGGATCGCGTCGGTCTGCTCGGCGTCGAGCTCGAAGCGCCGCATGATGCGGCGGGCCGCGTCGGCCTTCCCGTCGGACCGCCGCACGATGCGCAGCACCTCGTCGAGCGCGTCGAACACCGTCTCGAAGCCCTCGAGGATGTGGATGCGCCGCTCGAGGGCCCGCAGCTCGTGCTCGAGCCGACGGGTCACCACGTCGAGCCGGAACTGCAGGAAGTAGGAGAGGGCCTCGTGCAGGTCGAGCCGCTGCGGCCGGCCCACCTCCGGCTGCTCGGTCGGCACGAGGCAGGTCAGGTTGACCGCGAAGCTGGTCTGCAGGGGGGTGTGCCTGAACAGGTACGCCATCACCATCCGCTCGTCGGCGTCCCGCTTGATCTCCAGCGCGATGCGGACGTCGTCGGTCGACACGTCCTTCACGTCGAGCAGGGGCGGGAGCTTCCGGGCGAGGATGACCTCGGCGATGCGTTCGACGAGCTGGGCCTTGTTCACCGCGTAGGGGATGCTCGTGACGTGAAGGGTCCGGCTGCCGCGGGTCTTCGGCCCCGGCTCCCAGGTGGCGCGAATCCGGACCGCCCCGCTGCCGGTCTCGTAGATGCGCGCCAGCTCTTCCGGCGAGTTCAGGATCTGCCCGCCGGTGGGGAAGTCCGGGCCCTTGATGTGGCGGCACAGCCGGGCGCTGCTCGCCTCGCGGTCGTCGAGCAGCGCGAGCAGGGCCGCGCACACCTCGCCGGCGTGGTGCGGGGGGATGTTGGTGGCCATGCCGACGGCGATGCCGGTGGCGCCGTTGACGAGCAGGTTGGGCAGCCGGGCCGGCAGCACCACCGGCTCGGTGCGGGTGCCGTCGTAGTTGGGCCGGAACGGCACCGTGTCCCGGTCGATCTGGTCGAGCAGCTCGGCGCTCGGCGGCGCGAGGCGGCACTCGGTGTAGCGCATGGCGGCGGCGGCGTCGCCGTCGAGCGACCCGAAGTTGCCGTGCCCGTCCACCAGCGGGTAGCGCAGGGCGAAGGGCTGGGCCATGCGCACCAGGGTGTCGTAGAGCGCGGTGTCGCCGTGGGGGTGGTAGCTCCCCATGACGTCGCCCACCACCTTGGCCGACTTGCGGGGCTTGGCGTCGGCGTTCAGCCGCTGCTCCCACATGGTGTAGAGGATGCGCCGCTGCACCGGCTTGAGGCCGTCGCGCACGTCCGGCAGGGCCCGCGCCGTGATCACCGACAGCGCGTAGTTGAGGTACCGCGCCTGCGCCGCGTCGGTCAGCTCGACCGTCTCGATCGGGGGCGGCCCGGGGGAATCGGGGGAATCGGTCCCCCCGCCCGGCTCCGGACCGTCGAACAGCGGGGTTTCCCGGGTCTGTCTCTTGGCCATCGGGCTGGTGGCGAGCGCCGCACGATCCCGGCGCCCCTACATGTAGGGGTACCGGTCACTACAGGCTACTACATCTGGTTCTGCAATCGCGTCCGGAATCGGGGTGCACGTCAGCATTGTTGGGACCGGCACGGGCTGGACCATCGCAGAGGCCGACGCCGACATCGCGCTGCACGGCCGGAAGCTCCGCGGCTGCTTCGAGACTTCCGGGAACGAAGAGCCGCCAAGCCAGCCTCAGGCTCTCCAACAAATCTGACGTGCACCCCCGGAATCGCACCGCGTGCGGGGCGGAGCTGAATGCCGGTCT
>JAJEFC010000214.1 GCA_022820675.1 Vicinamibacteria bacterium
ACCGGCATGGGCTGGACCATCGCAGAGGCCGACGCCGACATCGCGCTGCACGGCCGGAAGCTCCGCGGCTGCTTCGAGACTTCCGGGAACGAAGAGCCGCCAAGGCAGCCTCAGGCTCTCCAACAAATCTGACGTGCACCCAGCGGGCCGGCGGCGAAGGGGCAGTGGCCCGGATGTGCTACGGTGGCGCCATGGTTCCGACAACGACGACCCGCCGGACTCGCTCGACCCCGAACTCGCACTCGGCGAAGGCCGGATCCGCGCGCTCGCCGCTCCATCGCGCGATGCTCGCCGCCCTCGCCGCGGCCTGCCTGTCACCGGGGGCGTCGGCAGCCGGTCAGGAAGCGCCCGGCGACGCGGCGTTCGTGCCGGTCACCGACGCCATGCTCCAGGACCCCGCGCCCGGCGACTGGCTGACGTGGCGCCGCACCCTCGACGGGTGGGGCTACAGTCCGCTCGACCAGATCGACCGCGGCAACGTGGGCGACCTGCGCATGGTGTGGTCGCGCGCCCTCGCGCCGGGGCGGCAGGAAGGCACGCCCCTCGCCTACGGCGGGGTCCTCTACATGCCCCAGGCCAGCGACGTCATCGAGGCCATCGACGCGGCGACCGGCGACCTGATCTGGCAGCACCGGCGGAACCTGCCCGACGACGTCTACGACTTCGTCGGCGGCAACGCCCGCAACAACCGCAACATCGCCGTCTACGACCGCTTCATCATCAATACGAGCGACGACAACTACGCGTTCGCCCTCGACGCCGAGACCGGCGAGATAGCGTGGGAAACGCGGATCTTCGACTACCGGGAGACGCCGGCGGGGCACAGCTCGGGCCCCATCATCGCCGACGGCCGGGTCGTCTCGGGGCGGAGCTGCCGGCCCCGCGGGGGCCCGGAGACGTGCGTCGTCGTCGCCCACGACGCGCTGACCGGCGAGGAGCTGTGGCGGCGGCGCACGGTGCCCGCCCCGGGCGAGCCGGGCGACGAAACGTGGGGCGGCGTGCCCTACGAGCAGCGCATCCACGTCGGCACGTGGATGCCGGCGAGCTACGACCCCGAGCTGCGGCTCATCTACCAGGGCACGTCGGTGACGTCGCCGGCCCCGAAGTTCATGCTCGGCGGCGTCGAGAACACCCACCTGTACCACAACTCGACGCTGGCCCTCGACGTCGAGACCGGCGAGATCCGCTGGTACTACCAGCACATGAACGACCACTGGGACCTCGACCACCCCTTCGAGCGCATCCTCGTCGACACCGCCGTCGCCCCCGACCCCGACGCGGTGAGCTGGATCAACCCGCGCATCGAGCCCGGCGAGGTGCGGAAGGTGATGACCGGCATCCCCGGCAAGACCGGCGTGGTCTATACCCTCGACCGCGAGACCGGCGAGTTCCTGTGGGCCACCCCCACCGTCGCCCAGAACGTCATCGACCACATCGACGGGGCCACCGGGGCGGTGACCGAGAACGCGGAGGTCATCTTCACGGCCGAGGGCCAGACGGTGCTCGCGTGCCCCAACATGCACGGCGGCAAGGACTGGGAGGCGGGCGCCTACAGCCCCCTGACCAACACCCTGTACATGCCGATGCGGAACATGTGCCAGCGGCTGCTCGCCACGACCTCCCCCGACGCCTCGCACCGCATCTACGCGCTGGCCGTGCGCCACGAGCACGCGCCGGGCAGCGAGCAGCTCGGCGCGGTGTACGCCATCTCGGCCGAGACCGGCGAGACCCGCTGGCTGCACCAGCAGCGGGCCGCGACCCTGTCCCTGGTCGCCACCGGCGGCGGGCTGGTCTTCGGCGGCGACGCGAACGGTCGTTTCCGCGCCTTCGACCAGGAGACCGGCGAGGTGCTGTGGGAGATCAACCTCGGCTCGCCGGTCAGCGGCTTCCCCGTCAGCTTCGCGGTGGACGGGCGCCAGTACGTGGCGGTGGGCACCGGCGGCGCCGCGACCACCCCCAGCTTTCTCCAACTGACGCCGGAGCTGCGCCCGAGCGACGGCAACAACCTGTTCGTCTTCGCGCTGCCGGAGCAGCGCCGGGAGTCTGCGCCGTAGACGCACTCCGGGTGGTTTGCCGCAAGCACACGGGGTGACACACCGACCCCGCGCAGCAGGAGGTCGCAACGAGGGCCCCCCGCTCATGCGGCTGCGACGACGCTCGGCTGGTCAGGCCGCCCCCATCGTGCCCCCGACGCCGAACAGTGCCCGCGAGCGGGAAGAGGCTACCGTGCTCTCACGCGGTTGGGGTGTGGATGTAGCTGCCGACGAGGCCCTGGCTGGTGGGAGCGTCTTGGCGGCCGCCAAGCGGAGCCGCAGGCGGCGATTGGCGAGCTGGACGGCCGCGCGGTCGACCCGGCAACCGTGCAGATCGGTGGGCGCGAAGCCCCGGGCGTCGGTTATGATCGGCGCATGGGGCTGCTGGTCGGCATCGTCAACCTCGTCGTCCTGCTGTTCATCATCGAGGCCTGGGTCAACGGCCGGATTCCGGGGGCCCTCGCCAAGGTGATGGACGAGCGGCTCAACGACCCCGCGAATCCCGCGAACACGCGCCTCGAGCGGCTCGAACGCCGCACCGGCGAGATCGGCGCCCGCCTCGACGGCATCGACCGCCGCATGGACGGCCTCGACGCCCGCCTCGACGGTCTCGATCGCCGCATGGACGACCTCGGCGCCCGCCTCGACGGCCTCGGCGGCCTGTTGAGCGAGCTCGACACCCGGGTGGGGGGGCTGGACACCCGACTCGACCGGGTCGACGCCCAGGTCGCGGTGCTCAACGCCCAGACCTCGCAGCAGATTGGCGATCTCGACCGGCGCGTGCGGGACCGGCTCCGTGCCCTGAAGCGCCGCGGGAGTGTCCGGGAAGCCGCTGCCGAAGGCGGATCCGCCACCACTTAAGGGACGCCTGCGCTTCCACCCAGCCGCGCGGCCACGTTCGCCTCGGCCCGCGCGACCTGCTCGGCCGTCATCCCCGCGGCGACGGCGTTGCGCGCCTGCGCGACGGCGGCGCCCTCCGCCCCGGGGACCTGCAGGGCGGCGAGGCTGAGCCAGGTGAGGGCGGCCACGAGGTCCCGCTCGACGCCGCGGCCCTCGGCGTGCAGGCGGCCGAGCTCGCCCTGCGCGAAGGGGTGGCCCTGCTCGGCGGCCAGGCGCACCCACCGCGCCGCCTCGGCCTCGTCCCGGGGAACGCCGCGGCCCTCCGTATAGGCGAACCCGAGGTAGAACTGCGCGTCGGGGAATCCCTGGTCGGCCGCGAGGCGAATCAGCCGCAACGCCTCGGCGTCGTCCTGCCCGACCCCGCTGCCCTCCAGGTAGGCGAGCCCGAGGAAGTACTGCGCCTGGGGGTGTCCCTGCCCGGTGGCGAGCCGGAACCACCGCAGGGCCTCGGCCGGGTCCCGCCCGACGCCGCGCCCCTCGGCGTACAGCGCCCCGAGGTTCGCCTGCGCCTGCGGGTCGCCCTGCTCGGCCGCGAGCCGGAACCAGCGCACCGCCTCCGCAAAGTCCTGAGGCATGCCGAGGCCCGCCGCGTGCATCGCCCCGAGGCTGCCCTGCGCCTGGGGGTGTCCCTGCTCGGCCGCGAGCCGGAGCCACCGCGCCGACTCCGCGTCGTCCTGGGGCACCCCGCCCCCCTGGGCGTGCAGGATCCCGAGCTGGAACTGCGCCTCGGCGAGACCCTGGTCCGCCGCGAGCCGGATCCAGCGCGCCGCCTCCGCCTCGTCCGGGGCGACCCCGCCGCCGACGAGGTACATGGTGCCCAGTTGTCCCTGGGCGATGGCGTGCCCCTGCTCCGCCGCGAGGCGGAGCCACCGCACCGCCTCGGCGTCGTCCTGGGCGACGCCGCGGCCCTCGCCGTACGCGAACCCCAGGTTCACCTGGGCCTGCACGTCGCCCTGCTCGGCCGCGAGCCGGT
>JAJEFC010000419.1 GCA_022820675.1 Vicinamibacteria bacterium
GCGGCACGCGCTCCTCGCGGCCATGGCCCGCGAGGGGCTCGTCCGGCTGACGCAGCCCCTCAAGGGCGCCGCGTCCGCGTTCAAGACGGTCCGCGTCGCCCGCCTGACCGCCGACGGCCGGAAGCGTCTGGCCGCGGGCGCCGGCCTGGGAAGGCGGCAACGCGAGGCGCTCGAGAGGCTCGAGGCGGCGGCCGGGCAAATGGCGGTGCCGATGCTCACCGCCGCCGGCGTCCCGGCCGGGACGCTCCGCCGCCTCGCCGAGCTCGGCGCGGTGACGATCGCCGGCGAGGTCGTCGAGCGGGAGCCCGGGGCGGTCGAGCCGCCGGACGCCCCCGAGCCGCCGGCCCACACCCTGACACGTCGGCAGCGGCAGGTGGTCGAGGCCCTCGAGGACGCGGCGGGGTCCGGCGTCTTCGAGGTGGCGCTCCTCCACGGGGTCACCGGGAGCGGCAAGACCGAGGTCTACGCGCGGCTGGCCCGGGCGGCGGTGGCGAGAGGGCGGCAGGCCCTGGTCCTCGTCCCCGAGATCGCCCTGACCCCGGTAATCGCCGCGCGATTGCGGTCGGTGTTCGGGGCCCGGGTGGCGGTCCAGCACAGCGGCCTGTCCGCCGGCGCCCGCCACGATCAGTGGCACCGCATCCGGCGCGGCGAGGTCGACGTGGTGGTGGGCACGCGGTCCGCGGTGTTCGCGCCCCTGCCGTCGGTGGGCCTGATCGTGGTCGACGAGGAGCACGACGCCTCGTACAAGCAGGACGAGAGTCCGCGCTATCACGGCCGGGACGTGGCGATCATGCGGGGCAAGCGCGACGGCGCCCTCGTCGTGCTCGGGTCCGCGACGCCGTCGCTCGAGAGCGCCCGCCACGCGGAGACCGGCCGCTACCGGCGGTTCACCCTGCCGCAACGGATCGGAGACCGCCCCCTGCCGGGGGTGCGCATCGTCGACATGCGCGAGGAGCTGGCGGCGCACGGACCCGACGCCGTGCTGAGCGCCCCGTTGGCCGAGGCCGTCGACGACCGGCTGGCGCGGGGCGAGCAGGCCCTGGTGCTGCTGAACCGGCGGGGGTTCGCGGCCTCGCTGCTGTGCCGCGGCTGCGGCAAGACGCTGGAGTGCCCCGACTGCAGCGTGAGCCTGACCTTCCACCGCGCCGTCGGGCGGGCCCGCTGCCACTACTGCGGGTACTCGCGGCCCCGTCCCGCCGCGTGCCCCGGGTGCTCGGGCACGGTCCTCGAGCACGTGGGCTTCGGCACCGAGCGGGTGCAGGCGGAGCTCGAGCGGCGGTGGCCGACCGCCCGCGTCGCCCGGCTCGATCGCGACACGGTGCGCCGGCGGGGCGCGGCGGCGCGGCTTCTCGAACGGGTCGCGCGCCGCGAGCTGGATGTCCTCGTCGGCACGCAGATGGTGGCGAAGGGGCACGACTTCCCGGGCGTCACCCTGGTGGGCGTGGTGTCGGCGGACGTCGGCCTCGGGTTGCCGGACTTCCGGGCGGCGGAGCGCACGTTCCAGTTGCTGACGCAGGTGGCGGGCCGCGCCGGCCGGGGGAGCGCCCCGGGCGAGGCCATCGTCCAGACGCTCCATCCCGGTCACTACGCCGTCCGCCATGCGTGCGACCAGGCCTACGCGCCGTTCTATCGCGACGAGCTGCGTTTCCGGCGGGCCCTCCGCTATCCGCCGGCGGTGTCGCTGGTGTCGGCCGTCGTCCACGGCACGGTTCGGGAGCGCGCCGCCCACGACGCCGCCGCCGTGGCCGCGCGGCTGCGCGCGGCGCGGGGGCGGTTCACGGTGCTGGGGCCGGCGCCGGCCCCCCTCGCCAGGCTGCGGGGGCGGTACCGCATGCAGCTCTTCCTGAAGGGCGGGCGCCGGGCGGAGATGCGGGAGGCGCTGCTCCGGGTGCTCGACGAGCATCCCCGCCTGAAGCGCCGGGTGGTGGTCGACGTCGACCCGGTGTCGATGCTGTAGGGGTCACGGCGTCGCATGGCGAACCCTGGGTGGGCCTTCTCGCCGAGCGGCGTCTACGGCCCGAGGTCTCCGATGATCCGGATGGGCGCGGGCGTGAAGCAGAGCACGAAGATGACGAGCGCGAGGGCCGCGACGCACATCCGGGTCCGGTCGATGGGAACGTGGTGGTCGAGGGTGCGCGGGTGCCGCGGGCCGAGGGCGACGAGCATGACCACCATCAGCACCGCCCAGACGATCCAGCTCGGCGAATGGAAGGCGAGGGCGAAGAGGACGGCGGCGGCGATCAGGGTCACGAGGGTCGAGCGGGCGCCGAAGACCGCGTACGAGATGTGTCCCCCGTCGAGCTGGCCGATGGGGAACAGGTTGAGGGCGGTGGCCAGCAGCCCGACCCACGCGGCGAAGGCCATGGGGTGCACGCTCAGCGTGGACCCTTCCGCGGCTGCCCCCCAGACGGCCCACGCCGCGAAGCGGAACAGGAGCGGTTCACCCAGGATCATCGTGAACTCGGTCGCCTCCTGCGCCGGCAGGATTCGCGACAGACCGACGCCGACGAAGAGAGCGGGCACGGCCACCACGAAACCGGCGATGGGGCCGGCGACGCCGATGTCGAAGAGCATGCGCTTGGTCGGAATCGGCTGCCGTATGCGGATGAACGCGCCGAGGGTGCCGATGAGGAACGGCGCCGGCAGGAAGTACGGGAGCGATGCATCGACGCGGTAGTGCCGGCAGGCGTAGTAGTGGCCCAGCTCGTGGACGCCCAGGATGGCCAGCACCGTCAGGCTGTACCAGAGCCCGTGCCACAACACGAAGGGCGCCTCCGCCGCGGGATCCGGATCGGCGGCGACGAAGCCCTGATGCTGGCAGGCACCGACCACCGTGGTGGACAGGACCGTGGCCAGCAGGAGCACGACGTTCACCCACGGGCGGTCCCGCCGGGGGGCCGCCCGCGGCGCCGCCCCGGGCGGATGCGGGAGAGCGCGAGGCGCGTCGCGGGGGTCCGCAGGCAGAGCCGGCGGCGGTTCGGGGACGGGAGCCGGTGAGAAAGGCTGGTTCAAGGGAGGTCTGTCCGTGAGGGTTCGCGCCGCCCGCCGCCGGAGCGGATGCGAGCCGGCTGACGCGTCAGCCGCCGATGTCCTGGAGGTCCTTGCCGGGCTTGAACCGGATGGTCCGGCCGGGTGGAATGCGCACTTCCTTGCCGGTTCGCGGATTGCGGCCGATGCCCCGCTTGCGCGGCTTCACCTGGAAGACCCCGAAGCCCCTCAGCTCGATGCGTTCTCCGCGCTGCATCGACGTCCGCATGGCGTCGAACACGGCGTCCACCGCCACCTCGGCCTTCACCTTGGTGATGTCGGCGAGCCTGGAGACTTCGTTCACGATGTCGACTTTGATCATGCGTCGCCGCCAACGAGGTTATGTAAGCATCATAGGTACTGGCATTTACGGCTGTCAAGCCGCGGCGCCGCGGGTGCCGGGACGGGAGCGCGATGGGCGGTGATCTGAACCGGGCGATGGGCAGGGTGGTCCTGGTGGGGCGCCCGAACGTGGGCAAGTCGACCCTCTTCAACCGCCTGACGGGGACGCGGCGGGCCATCGTGACCCCGCTGGCCGGGACCACCCGCGACGTGCTGGCGGGAACGGTGGAGTGGCAGCGGCGGGTTTTCTCCCTCGTCGACACCGGCGGGGTCGCGGGCGCGAGCGCGGATCCGATGCAGGAGGCGGTGGCGGACCGCGGCCGTCGCGCCGCTGGCGAGGCCGAGGTCGTGGTGTTCGTGGTGGACGGGGGCGAGGGGCCGGTGCCGGCCGACGACGAGCTGGCCCGCGAGCTGCGGACGCGAGGAACGCCGGTCGTGGTGGCCGTCAACAAGATGGACGACCGGCGGGCGCGCGCGCATGTCCCCGAGTTCCACCGGTTCGGCTTCGAGCCGATCGTGGAGATAGCGGCCGAGCACGGGCAGGGCATCGGGGACCTGCTCGACGAGGTCGTCGCGAGGCTGCCGCCGGGGCCGGCCGCCGCGCCCGGCGGCGAGGTCGCCGACGCCGAGGGGGAGACCGGCGTGGTGGTGGTGGGGCGTCCCAACGTCGGGAAGTCGTCGCTCGTCAACCGGCTGCTGCGCGGCGACCGCGTGCTCGTCAGCCCCGTCCCGGGCACCACCCGCGACGCCGTCGAAGACGTGATGCGCTGGCATCGGCGGCAGCTCCGCATCGTCGACACCGCGGGCATGCGGCGTCCCGGCCGGGTGGCCGGGGGAGGGCGCATCGAGGCGGTCAGCGTGGTGCGCGCGCGCCACGCGATGGAGCGCACGGACGTCGCGGTGATCGTGGTGGACGCGGCGGCGGGCGTCGTGAATCGCGACGCGGCCATCGCCGGCGAGGCGGAGGCGGCCGGCTGCGGCGTCGTCCTCGCCGCCAACAAGTGGGACCTCGTCAAGGACCGCGGACCGGGGTTCGCGGCCCGTTTCGACGAAGACCTTCGCGACGCCCTCAAGTTCGTCGACTACGCGCCCATCGTTCACCTCTCGGCGGTGACCGGAGAACGGACGGGGCGGCTGCTGGAGCTCGTCGACGAGGTCGCCGCCGCCCGCCGGACGAAGGTGACCACCGGCGAGCTCAACCGCGTGGTCGCCCGGGCGACCCGCGACCATCGCCTGTCCGGGGCCGGGCAGCGGACGGTGCACGTCCGCTACGCGGTTCAGACGGGCGTGGCGCCGCCGACGTTCACGCTGTTCACGGGCCGCGGCGCGCGGCTGCACTTCTCGTCCGAGCAGTTCCTCCGGCGCCGTCTGCGCGAAGCCTTCGGGTTCGTCGGCACGCCGATCCGCCTCAAGGCGCGCGGACGCTAGAGTCTGCGCCCTGGAACGGCGCCGCCTCCGGAGGAGACGCAGAGTTCCCGGAGGGTTGGCTGGGCGCCCGGCGGAGCCGAAGTCGACGAGGGGCGAGGCGCGGACGCCGGGGAACGCACGCCCCGCCTCCTCTCGCGGCCGGTGTATACTGGGGACCGCCTCGGGCGGAAGTGATGGCGACACGGGTCAAGATGCCGGAACGGTCCATCTACAAGCCCTCCGAGGTTTGCGCCATCGCCGAGTTGCAGCCCTACGTGCTACGCTCTTGGGAGGCGGAGTTCCCGGAGATCGGCGTTGCCCACGGCGGCGGCCGCTCGCGCCTGTATCGCCGGGAAGACCTCGACCGGGTGCTGCGCATCAAGCAGCTCGTCTTCGTCGAGGGCTTGACCCTGGGGGCGGCGCGGCGCCAGCTCCTGAAGGAGGCGCCGGCGTCGGAGAGCTCCGGATCGCCGGCGTTGGACGAGCTGCTCGGCGAAGAGGTCAGGTCGCGGCTGGACGGCATCAAGAAGGGCCTGCACGCGATTCTGGAGCTGCTGGCCGGACAGAAGGCCTGACCGGGCAAGGCGGGACCCGGCGGTCGGGGTGGACCGACGGGTCGGTGTCGGGATGTGGCGCAGTCTGGTAGCGCACCTGACTGGGGGTCAGGGGGTCGCTGGTTCAAATCCAGTCATCCCGACCATTCGTTCGACGTTCCTCGGCGGTATCCTTCCCACGACTCTTTCGCGCGCCGGCGCCCGCCGGGGAGCCGCGCGGCGTCCCGGTGATGTCGCCCATCGCGGCCACGACCAGGCGGGACCGCGGGCTCGGCGCGGAGCGGCAGCAGGGGAGACACGGCATGAGCACGCCAGTCGAGAAACCGGAGCACGACGGGTTGGCCCGGTCCCCGGCGCGGGTCGCAGGCGCCGCCGTCCTGGCCGTCGTGGCGATGGCCGCGGCGCCGTCCGCCGACGACTGGCCGCAGTGGCGGGGCGCGGACCGGCTCGGGGTCTGGCACGAGACGGGTATCGTCGAGGATCTGCCGGACGAGCTGAAGGTCGTCTGGCGCACCCCGATCCGCTCGGGGTACTCGGGCCCCGCCGTCGCCGACGGCCGGGTGTTCATCACCGACTGGCGGGAGGATCCCGAATCGCGCACCCTGGACGGCACCGAGCGGATGCTCGCCCTCGACGAGCGGACCGGCGAGGTGCTGTGGACCCACGAGTGGACGACGTCGTACCGCATGCTGTCGGTGAGCTACGCGGTCGGCCCCCGGGCCACCCCGACCGTCGACGGCGACCGCGTCTACGTCGTGGGCGCCACCGGGCGGCTGTTCTGCTTCGACGTCGAGACCGGCGCGGTGCGCTGGCAGAAGGACTACGTGGCCGAGTACGGCACGAGCGTCCCGGTGTGGGGCATCGCCAGCGCTCCCCTCGTCGACGGCGACAGGCTCCTGACCCTCGTCGGCGGCGAGCCCGACGCGCTGGTGGTGGCCTTCGACAAGCGGACCGGCGAGGAGCTGTGGCGCGCCATCGAGGTCGAGGCCGAGATCGGCTACGCGCAGCCGATCATCTACGAGGCGGGCGGCGTCCGCCAGCTCATCGTCTGGCATCCGCGGGCCCTCGCGTCGCTGGACCCCGAGACCGGCGAGCTCTACTGGGAGCAGCCCTGGGACGTCTCGATGGGGGTCACGGTGGCCACCCCGGTGCGGAGCGGCAACTACCTGCTGGTGTCGCAGTTCTTCAACGGCTCGCTCATGATGCAACTGAGCCAGGACCGTCCGGCCGCGACGGAGCTGTGGCGGGGCCGGAGCCGCAGCGAGCTGCCGGGGGAGACGGACACCATCCATGCGATGGTGACGACCCCGATCATCATCGGCGACCACGTCTACGGCGTGGACAGCTACGGCGAGCTGCGTGCGCTCGACGCCGTCACCGGCGAGCGGGTCTGGATGAGCCCCGACATGACGGCCCAGGCGCGCTGGAGCACCGCCTTCCTCGTGCGGCACCGGGACCGGTACTTCGTCAACAACGACGAGGGCTTCCTCATTCTCGCCCGGTTCACGCCGGAAGGGTACGTCGAGCTCGACCGCACCCGGCTCATCGAGCCGACGGGAGGCTCCGGCACCCGCACGCCGCACGGCCGCATCGCCGAGCGCCTCGTCAACTGGTCGCATCCGGCCTACGCGAACGGGCACATCGTCCACCGCAACGACCGGGAGATCATCCGGGCGTCCCTGCGCGCGGACGACTACTAATGGTGCGTCACGTCCCAATCTTCGGATACGGACCTGGGTTTGGGGCTCGCAATCGTTGACGAATCACCGCCCACGCACCCGAACATTCAGTCGTGACGCAGCGCCAGCCACCCTGTCGGCGCCGTTCCACGGCGCGGACTCTCCGCCCGCCGATTCGTTGCCTCGGTTGGCCAGGGGCCGGCCGCCCCGGCTCGGGTCGCCGTGCCGGGGCGCAAGGTTCCGGGCGCGCCCGGTGGCGGCGACGGGCCCGCTCGTGATACAACCCCGCCATCGCCCGGGTGCCCGGGGGTGTCCGCACCGGGCGGGGTGAGCGGCCGTACGGGCGCGCCGGCGCGTCGCGCGGGCGGTTGTGAGCGGCGTGCGCCTTCGCATGGCGCGGAAGTCGCGAGGGATCGTGTCGGTTTTGTGAGCCATGCGGCGCCCGTTCGGTTATCATGCGTGGGCAGCGCAGTGACCGGTTCACTCATCACCAGGAGGGAATGTTGGCAAGAGTCAAGAAGCTCACCGAGGCGATGACGAAGACGCAGATGTTGGCGGACATCGCGGAGAACACGGCGTTGACCAGGCGTCAGGTCGGCGACGTCTTCGGGGCGCTGGAATCGGTCATCGAGCGCCACGTCCGGAAGGGGGCCGTCGGTGTCTGCACCATACCCGGCCTGATGAAGATCAAGATAGTCAAGAAGCCGGCGCGAAGGGCGAAGAAGGGCGTTCCGAATCCCTTCCGGCCCGGCGAGACGATGGACGTGAAGGCCCGCCCGGCGAGCACGACCGTGAAGATCCTCCCGCTGAAGAAGCTGAAGGACATGGCCTAGCCGACCGGGTTCCGGGGCACGTCGCCCGGCCGTCGCCGCGCTCGGGCCCCGGAGCGCGGATTCGCGCGTTCCCGGCTGGGAGAGTCCTGGACCCCCGAAGCATCAAGGGCTCTTCGCCCGGTGGCGGGCAAGCGCCAGGGCCACGTCGGCCTTGCGGGGCTCGACGGGACCGGAGAAGCGGGCCCCGTCCTCGATGATCAACGAGGGTGACGACAGCCTTCCGCTGACCACGCTCGAGGCCCGGAGCTCGATGAGCCTCGATGCGGTCACGTTTCCGTCGACCCGGCCCAGCACGGTGACGGTCCGCGCGAAGACATCTCCGCGGATTCGTGCGATGCCGGTGACCGCGACGCCGTGGTCCGGCACTACCACGTCTCCCTCGACCGTTCCTTCGATGATGACGTGCTCGGTGGCGCTGAGGCGGCCCCTGGCGGTGATGCTCCGGCCGAAGGTCGTCAGCCTGCCGGCGCGGTCCGCGTCTCGGTGTGGGGAATCCTCGTCGGACGGGATCAGGGTGACGGTCGGGTAGCGGTCGATCGTCGCCATCGGTCGCACGCGTCGCGAGGGTTGGAGCGGGAGACGGGGATCGAACCCGCGACCAACGGCTTGGGAAGCCGTGACTCTACCACTGAGTTACTCCCGCTCGTCGTCACGCGCATTCATCTTATCAGAATCGGCGTGCGCTCAGCCTCGGATCAGGCCCAGCACCTCGTCCCGCCGCTCCTCCATCTCGTCCCGGGTGGCCGCCTCCAGGTTCAGCCGCAGCAGCGGCTCGGTGTTGGACGGCCGCACGTTGAAGTGCCAGGTCGGATACTCGACCGACACGCCGTCCAGGTGGTGGACGCCGCCGTCGGCGTACCGTGCGGCGAGCAGGTCCAGCGTGGCGGCGACGCGCTCCCGATCGTCGAGGGCGGTGTTGATCTCGCCGGAGATGAAGTAGCGATCGCGCAACGGCGCCAGCAGCTCGCGCAGCGTCCGCCCCCGGGCGGACATGAGCTCGAGGATGAGCAACGCGGGGATGAACCCGTTGTCGGCGTAGAAGTTGTCGCGGAAGTAGTAGTGGCCGGTGACCTCGCCGCCGAAGACGGCGTTCTCTTCCCGCATCCGCTTCTTGAAGAACGCGTGGCCGACGCGGTTCATCAGCGCCAGACCCCCGTGGGCGGCGACGGTGTCCCGCACGGCGTGGCTGGCCCGCACGTCGTAGACGACGGCGGCGCCCGGCGCCTTGCGGAGAAAGGCCTCGGCCAGCAGGGCGGTGACGAAGTCGCCGGGGACGAACTCGCCCTCGCCGTCGACGAAGAAGCAACGGTCGGCGTCGCCGTCCCAGGCGATCCCCGCGTCCGCGGACCCGGCCCGTACCGCCTCGACGAGATCGCGGCGGTTGGCCTCGATCAGCGGGTTCGCCTCGTGGTTCGGAAACGTCCCGTCGAGGTCGAAGCAGAGTCGGGTGGTGCGGCACGGCAGCCGGTCGAAGAGGGCCGGCGCGACGACGCCGGCCATGCCGTTGCCGGCGTCGAGCACGAGCGAGAACGGCCGGATGACGGCGGGGTCGATGAACGCCAGCACGTGGTCGAGATAGTCGTCGAGGACCCGTGCCTCGCCGCGGCCGCCTTCGCGGGCGGCCGGCGCCGGCAGCGCGCCGGCGGCGATCATGTCGCGAATCTCGGCGATGCCCGAGTCGCCGCTGAGCGGGAGCGCCTGCCGCCCGACGAGCTTGATGCCGTTGTAGGCCCCCGGGTTGTGCGACGCGGTGATCTGGGCGCCGCCGTCGAGGTCGTCGCGGGCCACCGCGAAGTAGAGCTGGTCGGTTCCCATCAGGCCGATGTCCACGACGTCGGCGCCCTGGGCCCTGGCCCCGGCCATGAACGCGGCCGCGAGGGCGGGCGACGACACGCGCATGTCGCGGCTGACGGCGATGCGCCGCGCCCCGAGATGGGCCACGAATCCCCGGCCGATCAGCGCCGCGAGTCCTTCGTCGAGCTGGTCCGGATACAGTCCGCGAACGTCGTAGGCCTTGAACACCTGGGGGTCGAAGGTCATCTCGTGGTCTCGCAGTCCGGGGGTCCGCACCGTGTCGCGGCCCGGCGGGTCGGCCGGGTGGCGAGCGGGGCCGCGGGCGTCGCTCTCGGGCCGGGTGCCCGACGGCTCGGGGGCGCCGGGCGAGGAAGCCGCCGGGCGTCCGGGTGCGTCATGCCCGGCTGTGGGCCGACAGCGTCGATCGGCTTCCCAGCACGCATCCGGCGCCGACCTCGGCGCCGTCGCCGACTCGGCACGCCTCGCCCAGAATCGCGTCCCTCACCACCGCGTCGGCGCCCAGGGCGCTGTGTCCCCACACGATCGACCGCTCGATGACGGCACGGGGGCCGATCGTGCAGCCGGGGCCGATCACCGATTCGCCGCCGATGCGGGCGCCTTCCTCCACGATGCAGCCGTCCCCCACGAAGCAGGGGCCGGAGAGGTCGGCCCCCGGCGCGACGCGGCATCCCGCCCCCCGGTGCACCGTCCCCGGTGGCTTCCCCCGAAAGGGCCCGGCGGCGCAGCGACCCGCCATCAGGTCGCGGTGCGCCCGCACGTAGCTGGCCGGGGTGCCGATGTCGATCCAGTAGCCCCGATCGACGTGGGCGACGAAGGTCTCGCCCCGCGCGACGAGCGACGGGAAGTACTGGCGCTCTATCGACCACGCCGTATCGTCGGGAATGCGGTCGAAGGTCGCCGGCTCCAGCAGATAGATGCCGGCGTTGATGGTGTCGCAGGTGATCTCGTTCGGGCCCGGCTTCTCGAGGAAGCGCCGCACGTTGCCGTCGGCGTCGGTCTCGACGAGGCCGTACGCCGACGGATTGTCGACCGGCGTCAGCACCACGGTCGCCAGCGCGCGGCGCTCGCGGTGCCGCGCGACCACCGCGTTGAGGTCGATGTCGGTCAGCACGTCGCCGTTGACGACCAGCAGCGTGTCGCGGACTCCGCGCGACGCGAACTTGATGGCGCCGCCGGTCCCCAGGGGATGAGGCTCGACCCGGTAGCGCACCGGCAGCCCGGCCTCGGCGCCGTCCCCGACGCGGGCCTCGATGCGCTCGGGCCGGAAGTTGAGGCTCAGGATCACCTCGTCGATGTCCGGCACCTGTCGCAGCAGATCGATCTGGTAGTAGAGGAACGGGCGGTCGAAGACGGGCACTATCGGCTTCGGGATCTCGAGGGTGAGGGGGCGGAGCCTCGTGCCGAAGCCGCCCGCCAGAATGACCGCCTTCATGCGGCGGGGATCTTAGCACCCGCGGCGGAGGGCCCGGCGGCGCGAGCGCCCCGCCGGCCCGGCCGACGTGTTGCGACCGGTCCGTCCGGACACTACAATGGGGCCCTCCTGCTTCCCCCATGAATCTGCCGAACAGCTTGACGCTGGCCCGCATCTTCCTGGTTCCGTTGCTCGTCGTCGTGCTGTGGACGGAGTTCGAAGGGAAGGAGCTGGTCGGCGCGGCGATCTTCAGCGTGGCCGCCCTCACCGACTGGCTCGACGGGTTTCTCGCCCGGCGGCAGAAGCAGGTCACCACGTTCGGCCAGTTGATGGACCCGCTCGCCGACAAGCTCCTGGTCACCGCCGCCCTGATCTCGCTGGTGCAGATGGAGCTGGCCCCGGCCTGGATGGTGGCCATCATCCTGGGCCGAGAGCTGGGGGTCACGGTGCTGCGCAGCCTCGCCTGGTCGCGCGGCGTGACGATTCCGGCGTCGCCGCTCGGCAAGGTGAAGATGATGTCGCAGGTCATCGCGATCCTGCTGCTCATCCTGGGCCGCGAGCACCTCCGGGAGTTCTTCGTGCTGGGGCAGATCGCGCTGTGGGTCGTCGTGGCGACGGCCCTGGCCTCGGCGCTCGAGTACTACCGGCGGTTCACGCTCGCCGGGATGCCCCCGAAGAGCCCCGGGTTCGACCCCGCGTCCCCGCCGGCCGCTGCGGAGCGGGAGGCCGTCACCGACCGGAAGGACCAGCGTCTCGCCTCCCCGTCATGAGCGGCGGGGCGGTCGAGCACGGGCCCCGCGCCGAGACACGGCCGGCGCGCGGGTCGGGGCGCCGTCATCGATCGAGCCGGGCCTCGAGCTCGGAGATTCGCACCCGGGCCTCGTCGGCGAACTCGCTGGCCTCGAACTCCTCCAGGATGCGGGCGAAGTAGGGAATGGCCTCGGCGATCGCCTGGCCGACGGCGTACGACTCGCCGAGGTAGAAGTAGACCTCGTCGCGCTTCGAGTACTCCGGGTCGTTGTCCAGAATCTGCCGGAACCGGTTGACCGCCCCCGGGTAGAACTTGGCGCGGTAGTAGAAGTGCCCGACCGTGAAGTCGTGCTCGCTGAGCCGGTCGCGGGCCTCGCGCAGCCGCGCCTGGACCGTGGACATCCACTCGGCGTCGGTCGGGTACCGGTCGAGGAAGTTCTCGAACTCGCGTATCGCGTTCCGCGTCTCGGTCTGGTCCCGTTCGGCCCGCCGCATCTGGTGGAAATGCACCATCCCCAGCTTGTACTGGGCGAAGGGCGCGCGGGGATGGGTCGGATAGAGGCTGAGGAAGTCCTGGAACTCGGCGAGGGCGCGCACGTACGCCTCCGTCGAGCCTTCCTGCTCGTAGCTCTCCCCGATGCCCAGCCGCGCCGGCGCCCGGTACTGGCTCTGGGGGTAGTTGTCGCGGATCTCCACGAAGTACTGGCGCGCGCGGCGCCAGTCGCCTTCGTCGAGGGCCGCCGCCCCCCGCTCGAAGAGCAGCCGGTCCGCCTCGACCTCGCCGATGGCGGGAATGTCGGCCCGGGGCGAGGTGCAGCCGGCGCCGGCGATGGCGATCAGCACCGCGAGCGCGGCGCTCGACCATGGGCGCCCGGTGCGCGTCGCCGGGCGGTGGCCAGTACGGAACGGAGCACGATGATGGTAGCTCATGGATGTTCTGCCAGCCCGCGGCGAAAGGCCCCCGTCGCATTCGAGCGGCGATGCATCCCGCCTGACTGCGTCGTCGGTTACATGTGCCCGATATGCGCCCTCCTCACGCCTTGTCAGGCGGGCGCCTCGGCCCTTCGGCGGCGCCCTTCGGGCGCCGTGCAACGCCGGGCCCTTCGCGACGGGCTGCTACGCCAATAGCCTTCGGACATCGGCGGGGAGCCGGGCCGGCCGGCCCTCGCCGTCTATCGACGCGTGCACCGTGTGGCCCAGGGCCGTCTCGACGCCGTCGCCCGTCCGGCGGACCTCGTAGGTGAACCGAACGCGAACCGGCGACAGCAGGTCGCCCCGCGTGATTATCGTCAGCTCGTCGTCGTAGCGGGCGGGCTGACGGTACTCGCAGTGCGCCTCGATGACCGGCAGCATGAACCCGGCCGCCTCCAGGTCCCGGTAGGCGCAACCCACCGACCGCAACAGATCGCAACGCGCCACCTCGAACCACACCAGGTAGTTCGAATAGTACGCCACCTGCATCCGATCCGTCTCCGCGTACCGGACCCGGACGGTGGTGCTGCCGCGGCAGGCCACCCGGTCAGCCTTCCCCGACCGCCGCCGCCGCGGCGACCGGTGCGGAGGCGGCGGCGCGGAGCCCCCGGACCGCGGCCGGCACGTCGGGCGCGCCGAAGATGGCGGCGCCGGCCACCAGGATCTCGGCCCCCGCCTCGACGACTCGTGCGGCGTTGTCGCGGTCCACGCCGCCGTCGACCTCGACGGGCGCGCGGTTGCCCGCCTCGTCGAGGAGCCGCCGTACCCGGGCGATCTTCGCGACGCTGCCGGGAATGAACGTCTGGCCGCCGAACCCGGGGTCGACGCTCATGACGAGCACGAAGTCGACCTCGCCCGCCACCTCGCTCAGCGTCGACACCGCGGTCGCGGGGTTCAGCACGACGCCGGCCCGCAGCCCGTGGCTCCGGATGTGCCCGAGGGTGCGGTGCAGGTGCGGCGTGGTCTCGACGTGGACCGAGATCGCCGCCGCCCCGGCGTCCGCGAACCGGTCGATGTAGCGGTCGGGCTCGGTGATCATCAGGTGCACGTCAAGCGGAAGGCCGGTCACCCGGTGCAGGGCCGCGACCACCGGCGGACCGATGGTGAGGTTGGGCACGAAGTGCCCGTCCATGACGTCGACGTGGATCAGGTCGGCCCCTCCCGCCTCGGCCGCCGCCACCGCCGCTCCGAGGGCCGCGAAGTCGGCCGAGAGAATCGAGGGGGCGATGCGCACGCTCATCGACTGACCTCGAGGGAGATGGCTTCGCCGTGGGCGATCTGAAACCCCGTCTGCGGAAACTGGCGCAGCACCACCCCCGGCTCGATGTCGGGATAGGGGTGATCGCCGACCACCGAGACCCGGAACCCCCGGGCCCGCAGCACCTCGGCGGCATCGGCGCCGTAGACGCCGATGAGATCAGGCATGACGTAGGTGGCTCCGCGCTCGCCGCGGTTGATGAGGACGGAGACGTTGGCCGCCGACCCCAGGGGCGGCGGCTCCTGGGCGACCACCGAGTCGCTGGGATAGCGGTTCGACCGGATCTCCGAGACGCCGCGCAGGCGAAGGGCGTCCTCCTCGAGCCGGGCGCGGGCGCCGCGCTCCGACTGCCCGATCAAGGTCGGCACCGAGCCCGCGCTCGCGCCGGAGCTCAGCCATACCTTGACGCTGCGGCCGCTGCGCGTGGTCAGGCCGGTCGCCGGATCCTGGTCCGCGACGTGGCCGGCGGGAATGCTCGGGTCGATGCGGAGCAGCGGCTCGACCCGCACCTCCAGACCGTGACGTCCGAGGGTCGTCGCCGCCTGCTCCTCGCTCAGACCGACGAGGTCCGGCACCGGGACCTCGCGCAGCCGCAGGGCGACCTGGAGTCCCGCCACCGCGAACAGCAGGAAGACGGTCCCCGCCACGGACACGACGGCCCCCGCCACGACCAGCCGCGCCGCCCACCGGCGCGTCCACGGAAGACGGGGGGAAGCGACGGCGGAGGCCGGCCGCCGGGGTCTCCGGCGTGGTGCCGGAGCACGTCCCGGCACGGGCGCGGCGCGATCGGAGGGGCCAGACATTCTACTCACAAAATACTACAGGTTCCAGCGGCCGTCACGGTTGGGTGCACGTCGAATCCGTGAGATGGCTGCACCTTGGCGGTCAGCCCCCCCGATTCTCGGTGTTCTCGGCTGCGAAACCCCTCCGGAACGCGCCGTCCCGGCCTCAGCGGTACGGTTTGCGGGCCGCGTCTCACTTCTTGGCGTGCGCCCTCACGGTCCCGCGCGTCCCCGGCGCTTCGCCGCTCCGCGTTCGCGTCGCTCCGGGGCGTCCCGGTCGTATCCGGGGACCGCCGCTTCGCCGCGGGGGGCCTGCTCCTCGCGGGCCGGCCGCGTCGCAGGACGACGGCGAAGAACGCGTCCAGACCGTGGCCGAAGGGCGTGGTCGACAGGCGCCCGCGATCGTCGAGGACGGCCTGGAGGCCCGTCGAGACCGGGCTCGTCCGGTCCGGACTCGCCGCTTCGAAGTCGGGGTGGGCGTCGAGGAACGCGGCCACGACCTCCTCGTTCTCGTCCGGCTCGCTGGAGCACGTCGCGTAGACGAGGACCCCGCCTGGGCGGACCGCGCCGGCGGCGTGGGCGACCATCGACAGTTGCTCGGCCGCGAAGCGCGGCAGGTCGCCGGGACGACGGCGCCAGCGTATCTCCGGGTCCCGCCGAAGGACCCCGAGCCCGGAGCAGGGCGCGTCGACGAGCACCCGGTCGAACACAGGCCCGAACTGAACCCCGCGGCGCATGTCGAGGCGGACGACGGCGGCGGCGGCGCCGGTGCCCGCGAGGGTGCCGCGGAGCAGGCGCAGCCGCGCCGGCCGCAGGTCGCCGGCGA
>JAJEFC010000386.1 GCA_022820675.1 Vicinamibacteria bacterium
TCGCCGCCCGCTGCGCCGCCACGTCGACCACGAAGTCGACACCCGGTTCGCGGTCCAGGTGCCGCGGCCGGGTCACCTGCCACGGCAGAACCGGGGTGGTCCAGAGAAGGCGCGGCACTCGGTACGGCCGCCCCGCGCCGGCCATCCACCGGGGATCGGCGGCCGCGTCGGCCGCGTCGATCGTGAACCCGGCGATGGCCACGTGATCGGGATGGCCGTTCATCCCGTTGGGATCGAAGCTGATCACCACGTGCGGCCGGTGCCCCCGGATGCGGCGGACCAGCGTTTCACGCATGGTGTTCGCCGGGGCCTCCGCCAGGTGCTTGTCGCGGTAGTCGAGCAATTGCACGTCGGAGATGCCGAGGACCGCGGCCGCCCGGCGGAGCTCCGACTCACGGACGGCCGGCAGCTCTGCCCGGTCGCACAAGGAGGATCGCCCACGCGTCCGGCGTCGCCGCGGGTCGCGGTGACGAGCGCCGTTCGAGCGCCGTGGTCGGCGTGGCTGCGCACCAAGCCGGCGGCGATGAAGCTCTCGTCGTCCGGATGGGCGAAGATCAGCAGGATGCGCGGCGGCGGCATGCGGGGCTCACGGCGGGGCTCACGGCCTGGCTCGGCGCCGGCTCCCGGGATGGAGGACGTCGACAACGTGCTCGGTCGACACTTGCCGCGTCCACTCGGCCATGCGTTCCGCGGGCGCAAGGGCCGGTTCGGGCCTACTCGTCGGCACGACCGATCGGTTGGTGAAAGTAGTAGCAGAGGCCGTCCGGCGCGACAACGAAGAAGACCTGGTACCGCTCGCCGTCGCGCTCGTCCACCCGCCAGTTGGCGGTCTTGACGCCGTTGGCCTCCAATTCGTCGCGGGCGCGGCCGATGTCGGTCACGCGGATCGCGGCCCCCTCGTTGGCGGGGTCGCCGCCGTTGACGGCGAAGCCGATGCGCACGCCGTCGCGCTCCAGAATCACGGTCGGCACAGGGTGGTCGCGGCGCTCGACCTCGACGAGGCGGAACCTCTCGCCGTACCAGGTCGCGGCCCGGTCGATGTCATCGACCGGCAGGGCCAGGACGTCGTCGGCGAACGGGAACGCGGCTTCGTAGAGTCGTACGGATGTCATGTCGTCAGTTGGCGCGATCGGGGTTGACGGCGGATGCGGGTGTGCTCGGCGTGCGCCGTGGCACGCAAGAGGCCGACGGCTCGAGGTCCGGAAACGCCGCCGGTGCCGGTCTACCGAAGTCGACGAACGCTTCCAGGCGGTTCGCCTGCGCCTCCAGGTGCTCAGCCTCGTCCGGTCGTTTCTTCATCGTTCTCGTTCCCTCTCGGCGTCCTCGCGAACATGGGAGACTCGCCGTCTTCGGCATCCCGCCACCAGACTATCAGTCCCGCCACGATTATCGTCACCACGGCGGTAGCCAGTGCCCAGGCGGCCAACGACGCCCACTGCATCGTCTGGGCGGACACGTCCAGCATCGACCTTGCACTCGCGCCAGCGGCCACCACGCCGAACGCGAGGGCGCCCGCGGCGAACCCGCCGAACGCCATGCCGCCGATGGCGAGCAGCAGGCCGGCGGCGAGGCCCCCGAGGCTGATGACGCCGACGGTCATTCCCCCCACGGTGACGCCGCCGAAGGCGAACCCGCCGATCGCCACCAGCCCTATCGCCATGTCGCCGATCGCGACGATGCCCCGCGCCAGCGCCATCCGTTCGCCGCCGGCGTCGTGGGCGATGTGGATCAGCGGCAGGCCCCAGACGGTGCGCGTCGAACGGTACTCGAAGTCGGGGCGGTGCCGCGGGCCGCGCCGCCGCCCCCCGCGGGTGGGCGTCCAGCGCTGGCCCGAGGGTCGGTCGCGATGACGCCGGGTGCCGGTTCCGCGCGCCGACTGCTCGACGTCGCGGCTCAGCTCGCGCGCCTGCTGGTAGCGCCGGCGCGGCTCCTTCTCGAGGGTGCGCAGCACGACCTCGTCGAGCCGCACGTCGACCTCGACCTTCTGCGACGGCGGGGGGAAGCGGCCGATGGGCAGCTCGCCGGTCAGCATCTCGTAGAAGACGACGCCGAGGGCGTAGATGTCGGCGCGGTGGTCCACCTCGCCCGGGTGCTCGATCTGCTCGGGCGCCATGTAGTGCGGGGTGCCGAGGACGCGGGCTTGTCGGGTGAGGCGGGTCCCGGCGGCCGGTTTCGTCAGCAGGGCGAGGCCGAAGTCGACGATCTTCGGCGAGCCCGACCGGTCGATCAGGATGTTCTCGGGCTTGATGTCGCGGTGCACCACCCCGTGGTCGTGCGCGTACTGCAGCGCCTCGCAGATGCGCGGCACGACGGCGAGCGCCTCGGCCGGGGTGAACCCGCCGTCGGCCAGCGCCTGCCGCAGGCTCACCCCGTCGACGAGCTCCATCACCAGGTAGTAAAGGCCCTCGCGGTGTCCGAAGTCGTAGACCCGGACGATGTGGGGATGATCGAGGCGCGCCATCGTCCGCGCCTCGCGGGTGAACCGCTCGGCGAACGACGCCTCGTCCTGCAGGTGGGCGTGGAGCACCTTGACGGCGACGAGGCGGTCGAGGGGGCGATGCCTCGCCCGGTAGACGGTGCCCATGCCGCCGGGACCGATGAGCTCGAAGCCGTCGAGGTCGGGGAGGCGGCGCCCCAGCTCCTCCGGGCTCGGCGGCGCACCCGGTTCGCGGGCCGCACCGGCGGAGCTCTCCGGGCGGAGCCCGGCGCGCAGCGCGCAGTAGGGGCAGACCCCCGGCGGCGCGTCGGGCGGGATCTCGGCGTGGCACTCGGGACAGGTACGCGGATTGGTCATGCCGGTTGCTACGCGATCTCCCGCCGTTCGTTACAGGCCGGCGCGGCTCGTCGTGACGACGCCGACGACACCCACGAAGACGCCCGGGGCCGACGGCGCGCGGCTTGCCGGCCGACGGCTGGCCGTCACGACGCCCACGACACGGCGCAAGACGATCGGGCCGACGGGGCGAGGCTTGCAGGCCGGCGCCGTCACGATGGCGGCTTGCCGGCCGACGGCTGGCCGTCACGACGCCCACGACACGGCGCAGGACGATCGGGCCGACGGGGCGCGGCTTGCAGGCCGGCGCCGTCACGATGGGGGCGCAAGGGCCCGGACGAGGTCGTCGAGCTCGTCGTCGATCAGGCGATCTCCCTGGACGGTCTCCGCGACGATCTCTCGCAGCCGGGTCCGCCAGCGGACGCGCAGTCGCGACGACGCCGTCCGCAGGGCGGCCTCGCTTCGGCCGAGCCGCCGCGACAGCTCGCCGTACGGCGCTCGGCCGGGGTCGGCGCCGAGGTACGCCTTGAGGGCGTCGAACAGCTCACCCTCTCCCCGATCGGCGTAGCCATGCCGCACGTCGTCCAACGCCCGCCTGATCAGGGCGAGCGCCCACCGCCGTTCGTACTCTGCCTCGGGCGTGAGATGGTCGGCCGGCTCGACCCGATAGCGGTCCTCGGCGTCGGCCGCGTCGATGGACACGACGTCCGCGCCGCCGCCGCGCTTCGCCGCGGACTCCCGCCGCCATTCGCTGGCGAGGAAGTTCTTCATCGAGGTGAGCAGGAAGCTGCGGAACCGCCCCCGCACGGGGTCCGCGGCCGCGAGCCTGCGCTGCTCGATGAGTCGCACGAAGAAGGACTGAGTGAGGTCGCGCGCGTCGTCCGGGTCGTAGCCGCGCCGACGCACGTACGCGTAGAGCGGATGCCAGTAGCCGGCGCACAATTCCGAGAGGGCCCGGTCGGCCCGTTCCGACGGACCGGCGCCGGCCGCGAGCACCATGCTCCAGCGCGTCGTCGCGAAACGCACCGACGGATTTTCTCACGCCGGGCTCGAGGCCGTCGCAGGCCGTCGCCCGGTTCGACCCGTCGGTGGTGCCGACGCTCGGCCCGTTCGCGACCGGCGCCTCGACCGTAACGGTGGTCCCGGTCACGGCGTCGAGCCGGCGCGCTCGGCCGAGAATGGCGGCCGGGGGCGACCCTGGCCGCGGCGGTGACCCGTCACGGCGTCGAGCCGACCGTCTCCTCCACCGCGTCCGCATCGAACGCGAGGCGGTCGCGCACGAGCTCGGCCTCGCGATACGGCTGCTCGTAGCTCCACGCCGCGTCTCGGACCTCGCCGTCGGGGCCGTGGATCACGTAGTAGGTGGCCAGCCCCTTGAAGGGGCAGAATGTCGTCTTGCCCGTCTTCTCCAGGCGGGACATGTCGACGCCGTCACGGGCCAGGTAGTGGCGCGTCGGGTATCCCTTCTCCTCGAGCGCCACGACGTCGGTGGTCGCGGCAATCTCGGTCCCGCCCGCGGCCACCCGCACGCGGAGGTGGCGGGGCACGAACGCGACGCGATGTCCGGGGGCGCGGGGATAGCCCGGGGCGCGCGTGCCGCGCGGGATGTCGGTCGGTCTCTCAGCCATGGGTCATTATGTCCTGACCGCCGCGCGGCCCTGTCGGCGGGACCTCGCCCGCCATCGGTCGGTCTCTCAGCCATGGGTCATCATGGCCTGACCGCCGCGCGGCCCTGTCGGCGGGACCTCGCCCGCCAATCGTCGCCTGCGGCTCCGCTGGCGCCCCAACCACCTCACCGGGAAGTCCGCGCCGTTCTACGGCGCCGACTCCAGGTGGTGCGTCACCGGAATGGACTTGCGGTTCACCTTCCGCGAGTTCGACACGGCGGATCTCAATCGGTGCTCGAGACCGCGGGCGTGGGTGGTCGCGTCAGCTACGGGCGATCGTGCCGACCCCCCTCCGCAGACACACGGTTAGCGGAGCACGGCCGGCGACGAAGCGCCCTCGAGGAGCAGCTCCGGCGCGCCGCCGCCGTCGGCCGGGACCTGCCAGACGTCGGTCACCATCGGGGTGGGTGCGGAGGGGTCGGGGATGGCGTACAGGACCGTCGAGTCGTCCAGCCACTCGGCCTGATCGTCCACGGACCGGAGCTCGGCGAGCGGGGTGACCGCGCGCGACCCCAGGTGCATGACGTGGAGCCGCCACCCGAGCCCGGCCGCGAGCGGCAGGCGCTTCTTGAAGACGAGGCGGCTCTGGTCCGGCGACAGCGACGGGCATTCGACGCCTTCGGCCACGACATCGGCTCGCCGCGTCGAGACGCGTCCCTCGACGAGATACGTCGTTCCCCCGGTGCCGAGGGTGGCGTAGAACCGGTCGCCGTCGGCCGCGAAGGTGACGCCCCAGAAGTTGAAGTCGACGGCCCGGAACGGCGCGGCGTCCCGGTACACCTGGAGCTCCTCGAGGTTGGCGATCCGGCGCTCGCCGGAGTAGGTGTCGACGATGCTCGTCTCGGTCGAGAAGCCCTCGTCGAGATACGAGTGGCCCGACACGAACACCGTCACCGCGGCCAGCCGGCCGTCGGGCGCGAGGCGCACGCGGCTGGGGACGCCGTGCAACGGCAGCCGGTGCAGCGGCTCGAACGCACCGTCGAACACCATGATGGCGTGCGTCGTGTAGAAGCGGTCGGTCGTCAGGCAGACGCCCCGCTCGCCCGCGAAGTCGACCCGGTCGCAGCGCAACGGCGTCGCCCGGCGCCCGCCGCCGGCCTCGTCCAGCCGCTCGACGCTGGCCACGCCGAAGCTCTCGTCGAGCCCCGTGTGGCGGAGGAGCAGGACGCGCCCGGCGTGCGGATCGTCGCTGTCCACTCCCGCCGTCGAGCCGGCCGCTCCGGTCATCTTCCCGGTGGCTGCCGGCTTCGGCTGGGCGTCATCGGCGTCCGCCTCGGCTGCCGGGTTCGCCGCTGCGGGGGCCGGGCTGTCCCTTCCCCGCTGAGCGGCCGCCACCTCTGTCCCGGGATCGGGATCCGACTCCCGCGAGGAGCTCACGGCGCCTCCCGACCGATCTTCCGGCAACCGCGCGTCGCGGGGAGGAGACGCCGCCCCGCCCTCGGGAGTCGCCGGTGGCTGCGTGGTGTCCGCAGTCCGCGCGCCTTCGGAGTCCGATGGCGCCGTCGCGGTTGGCGGATCGATCCCGGCCAGACTGCCGATCGGCGGCAGGGAGACGTCCTGGACGAAGCTCGCCCGGCGCGCCGCCGACCACCAGGCGTAGCCGGCGGCCAGCCCGAGGGAGGCCGCGCACAGGAGCGCGAACGCGGCGACACGGGTCGGCGTGCGCCGGTTTGCCGGGGCCTCGCGCGCCCTGCGGGCCGCGTGCCCGTTCCGCCGATCCCCGGCCGGAGCCGCCATGTTCCGCCTCTATCGCCCGTGCCTCTCAGAAGGACCGCCGCGACCGGCCCGCGGGGCGTTCCCGTTCCGCCCATGCCCGGCCGGAGTCATCAACGCTCGCTCTTGCCACCCGTGTCCCGCAGGAGAACCGCAGCCCCCGCGATGGCCGCTACGAGCGCGATCAGGAACACCGGCACCGCCGTCCCGGCGCCGTACCGCGTCCAGAGCGCGCCGAACGCGACCGAGCCCGACAGCCGGGCGAGGCCGGCCGCGGTCGTGAGCAGCGCCAGTCCGCTGCCCCGCCGCTCCCGGGCCAGCCGCCCGCTGGCGAACGCCATCAACACGCCATCCGTCAGCGCGTAGTGGCCGCCCAGCAGGAGGAGGCAGGCCGCGACGGCCGGCAGGCCGGTCCCGGATTGCATCGTAGTCAGGTAGGCGGCGGCGAGCAACCCGTAGCCCGCCAGGAACGCGCGCTGCCGCCCCAGGCGATCCGCCAGCCCGCCGGCCGGTACCGCCAGCGCGAGGTAGCAGCCCGACGTGCCGACGTAGAGAAGCGGGAACAAACCGGGGCTGAAGCCTGCCTCACGCTGCAACAGCAGGTAGAGGAAGCCGTCGCTCACCGTGGTGGCGGCGAGCATCGTCGCGGCGACGGTGAGGCGCAGCAGGCCGGGGGTGCGCAGGATGCCCGCGATGAGACTCCGCGTTGCGCCGTGACCCGAGGGCGGCGGCGGACCGGTGGGGAGCCCGCCTGACAACGCGAGCCGGCGCTCCGTGGCGGTCGGTGCGACGGCGGCGGCTCCAGGCGCCTCGGACCCCCCCGCCGACGCCGCGTCTGCGGGGGTGGTGGGCGGTGCGCTGCCGTTGCCGGTCGGCGCCGGGGCGGCGGGCCGTTCGACGTTGTTGACGAAGAGGACCAGCACGCCGAGCCCGACGACGGCCACGCTGAAGCTGGCCACGAAGACGACGTCGAAGGCGTTCGGCAGGGCGCCCAGGATGGCGAGCGCGACCAGCGGCCCCAGCATGGCGCCCGCGCTGTCGAGGGCCCGGTGCACGCCGAACGCGGTGGCGAGGCCGTCGGGGCGGCTGCTCAGCGAGATGAGCACGTCGCGAGGCACGGCGCGCGCGCCCTTGGCGGCCCGGTCGAACGCCACGACGCCGGCGATGAGCGGCCACGAGGCGCCGGCCGCGAGCATGGCGAGCCGCGACAGCGCCGAGGCGCCGTAGCCCGCCAGCGCGATCTCCTTCGAGCGGCCGGTCCGGTCCACGGCGACGCCGCTGGCCAGGCGCAGCAGCGCCGTCACGCCGTGGTAGAGCCCGTCGACGATGCCGAACTGGAAGGGCGTCAGCCCGAGGTAGAGCACCAGGTAGACGGGCAGCACCGTCGCCACCATCTCGGACGAGACGTCCGTGAAGAGGCTCGTGAAGCCGAGGGCCCAGACGGTGCCGCTGACGTGCCGCCAGCCGGGTCCCGCGCCCGCGCCGCGCCGGGCCCTGCGCAACGCCGACCACGCCTCGACCTGGTACATCGCGCCTCCGCCCTCCAGGCGCACCCGCGCAGCGAGGAGGTCGCAGACCCGACCACGCCTCGACCGGTACATCGGCCGCCCGCGTTCGTTCAGCCCTGGTTCCGCGAGTCGTCGCCGCGCGACCCTGCGGCGCGTCGGGGTTCGGTGGCGCGAAACTCCGGCCACGCGGGGATGGGCGCCCTGCCAACTCCTCCCGAGCCGGCTCCGTTCCTACGGTGCAGGCTCCGGGTGCGTGCGGGGCGTCATCGCCCGCCGCCGGCATCGCCGGTTCCGCCCTCCGTGGACGCCGCGGTCGGCCCCGGCAGCGGCTCGTCCGACGCGAACCGCCGCAGGACGTTCTCGGTCAGCCGCGAGACGTTGTTGTCGTAGTCGTTGAACGACAGGCTGCCGCTCCATGCGATGGAGCTCGTCGAGAACACCGCGCCCCCGTTGGGGTACTCCACGTAGGCCATGTCGGCGTAGACCAGCGGGTTGACCGTGCCGCCCTGCTCGGAGTTGCTGGTGTTCACCTCCTCGATCACGTGCTGGTAGGCGTCGGAGTGGCCGAACGACCGCGCCAGCACCAGCGTGTGGGGCGGCGAGCCCTGGGCGAGGTCCACGCGGTCGAGCTCCGACCCCGCCGCCCCGAAGTCGAGCACCAGCGACGGGTGGTTGCCGATGAGCTCGTTGTCGCCGATGCCCTCGAAGACGAAGGCGACACGCGGGTCGAAGCTGTCGGGCATACGCTGGTACGGGGAGTTGCGGTCGAACCCCTGCGCGGTGAAACCCACCCCCACCAGCCACTGCGGGGCCCGACCGCGGAAGCGCCACAGTCCGCCCGGCTCGCCGGTCAGGCTGTGGTGGCTTTCGCCCGGCGCCCCCTGCCAGTGCTCGGTGCCGTCGCGCCGCCGCACCTCGATGAAGGTCCCGGTGGGGTCGACCGGCGTCACCCAGTAGAAGCCGTTGCCGCCCATGTACATCAGCCGGCCGCCCTGCTCGAGGTAAGACCGCATTCCCTGCATCATCTCCCACGAGTAGTACTCGGGGTGGGTGCCGGTCAGCACCACGTTGTAGGGCTCGAGCAGGGCCGCCCCCTCGGCGTGGAGGTCGTGGTCGGTGACGACGTCGACGGTGAAGCCCTTCACCTCGAGCCAGTCGACGAGGTGGGTGTCTGCCATGAACTGCCACGGGTTGCGCGTGTCGATCTTCGGGCGCATGTTGGTGATGGGGCGGAGCCGCGACGAGTAGGTCACGCCGCTCCCGTCGGTGTGCGTGGAGTAGAGGCTCATGGGCTGGAAGCCGGTGCCGCCCGTCCCCGCGTAGGCGAGATAGCTGACGGTCGGGGCCAGGAACGCGATGTTCGCCGTGGCCGTGCCGCGCGGCGGCCGGACGAAGAACGGCACGTAGTCCTCGCTCGTTATCGTCCGCAGCCGCGCCGCGTACACGCCGCTCGGCAGGTCGGCCGGCGCCTCGAAGGCGAAGCCGACGTCCCAGCCCGCGTCCAGGAGGTCGTCGTCGTGGAAGTGGATCGCGCCGTATTGCTCGGGCGCTCGGCGAAAGTCCATCTCGGTCGCGTCCCACAGGTGCCCTGTCACCGCGCGCGTCGGCAGGTTCACGGTGCGGCCGTCGAGCCCGCTTCCCGCGGTGTCGCGCACCCGGTCGGTCTCGATGTCCGCCGCGAAGTCCCATGCCGCCACCGCGTCGGTCGGTCCCGCGCCGGCCGCTATCGCCTCCACCTCGGCCCGGCCGAGCGCCCGGGCGTAGATGCGCGGGTTGTCGATCTTCCCGTTGTAGTGCCCGGCCACGCCGCCGTCGGCGGTCGCGTAGGCCGCCAGGTGCAGCGGTACCTCGGGCGTGGCCAGCGCCCGCACTGGCGTCGTCTCCTCCACCACGACCCGCGTCGGGTCGTTCGCGTAGAGGTCCAGCGGCTCCTGGTACAGCGCCACCCGGCCGGTGTCGGCGTCGAACGCGGCGGCCACGAAGGTCCACTGCGTCGGCACGCCGTGGGGCCGCGGCCGCCCCGCCCCCGGAATCGCCGGCATCCAGCGCCGCAGCGCCGGCTCCGCCGCCACGCGGGCGACCTCGCCGTCGGCCCCGCCGAGCCACAGGGCCAGCCGTCCCTGCTCGTCGATCATCAGCCCGTAGCCGCGGTCCGCCGCCCACTTCGTCACCACGCCCTGCGCGCCCGGCTCTCCGACCCCAGGCCGCGTCGGCGCGATCCAGGCCGTGATCGTGAAGCTCCCGCCGAGCCGTAGCGGCGCCGCGTCCGGCACCGTCACGTAGGAGCCGAGCGGCAGCTCCTGGCGCCGGCCGGGATAGTCGCCGTTGGCCGGCGCCTCGACCAGCTCCTCCTTGATGCCCGGCCCGTTCGGGTTCGCGTCGCCGTGAATCAGCCGGACGATCTCGGCCCGGTACGTGGGCAGCCCGCTGCTCACCATGAACCGGATCGTCTCGCCCGGCGCCACGCTCATCCGGTCGGCGTAGCCGACGATGCCCATCGCGTTCAGCGCGGCCTGCGGCCCGATCTCGGCCGCCGACTGCGCCCCGGCGCCGCCGGCTGCGGCCAGGACCCCGACGGCGGCCATTCCAACGCATCTCGTGGTCATCGACATCACTGAAGCTCCTGGTCGTTCTGGTCCGTGGCCGCGGCGCCGCCCACCATGAAACGCTCGAACCACAGCCGCAGGTAGAGCTGCACCCGCAGGAAGTTGGTCGGGGGCGAGCTGCGGCTGTGCCAACTGTCGGTCAGGCGGATCATCGCCGTGGGCACCTTGCGCAGCTTCAGGGCCCGGTAGTACTGCTCGGTCTGCTCCATCGGCGTCCGCAGGTCGCGTTCGCCGGTCATCAGCAGGGTCGGGGTGGTGACGTTGCCCACGTACATCAGCGTCGACCGCCGCAGGTGCTCCTCGGGGTCCTCCCAGGGCAGCTTCTCGAAGTTGCGGTACCAGCCCGACCCGTCGGTGGTGCCGACGAAGCTCAGCCAGTTGGTGACCGGGGCCTTGACCACGGCGGCGGTGAAGCGGCCGGTGCGGCCGACGATCCACGACGTCAGGACGCCCCCGCCGCTGCCGCCGTACACGAACAGGTTGCGCTCGTCGACGTAGCCGCGGGAGATGACCTCGTCCACCCCCGCCATCAGGTCGTCGTAGTCCTCCCCCGGGTAGGCGTTCTTGATGGCGTTGCCGAACGCGCTGCCGTAGCCGCTGCTGCCGCGGGGGTTCGTGTACAGGACCACGTAGCCGTTCGCCGCGTGGTCCTGGTTCTTGAAGTCGAAGCCGGCGTTGTACATGGCGTGGGGGACGCCGTGGATGCGGAGGATGAGCGGGTACTCCCTCGCCGGGTCGAAGTCGGGCGGCTTGACGATCCAGCCCTGGATGTCGAGCCCGTCGGGCGACTCGTACCAGATCTCCTCGACGTCGCCCAGGCGCACGTCGGCGAGGAGCCCGGCGTTGGTGCGGTGCAGGGTGCGCATCGACGCCGGATCGTCCACGTCGAAGGCCACGAGGTCGCCGGGCACGTGGAAGCTGGACACGACGCCGACGGCGACGCCGTTCCCGCTGACCGACGACACCGAGAGCATGTGGTTGCCGGTCGTCACCTGCCGCACCTCGCCGTCGACCGACGCGAAGTGGAGGTTGCTCGTGCCCCGGAGCTGCGCGTTCAGGTAGACGCCGCTGCCGTCGGCGGCCCAGCCCACGATGCCGGGGCGCCGCCCCATCTCGGTGGCGACGACCCGGGGGCCCGAGCCGTCGGCGGCCATCACGTAGAGGCCCTCCTCGCGATAGGTGTCCGTCGTGTGGTCCATGCCGGTGTAGGCGATGGCGCGCCCGTCGGGCGAGGGGACGGCGCCGGCGTCGGGGCCGTCGCGGCTGGTCAGGGCGGTGACCTCGCGCGTCGCCAGGTCGACCCGGTACACCTCGGACTGCCGCCAGGCGTACTCCGCGTCCGGTTCCCGGAGGCCGGAGAACACGATGCCGCCGCCGTCCGGGGTGAACCGCGGGTCGTCGTGGTGGAAGTCGCCGCTCGTCAGCTTCCGCGGCGTGCCCCCGGCGGCGTCGACCACGAAGATGTGGCGATAGCCCGCCGGGGTGTACCCGGACCCGTCGCGCCGGTAGCCGAGCCGGGTCACGATGCGGGGCGGGGCCGTCCAGTCGGCCCCCTCCGGCGCCCTCGGCATGTCGATGTCCCAGGCCGGGTCGGGCGGGGGTGAGACGACCGCCCGGAACGCGAGCGAGCCGCTGTCGGGCGCCCATCGGATCTGCGACGGCGGGTTCTCCAGCCGCGTGATCTGGCTCTCGGCGCCCTCCGCGTCCATCCAGCGCACGAAGATCTGCGAGCCCCGCGGCTCGCCGGCCCGTGTGAAGGCGATGCGGGTGCCGTCCGGCGACCACCGCGGGCCGGCGCCTTCGGTGAGGAACCGGTTCCGCGAGCCGTCGGCGCCGACGACCCACAGCTCGCCGCGGACGCCGTCGGCCACCGGGTCGACGAAGCGCCGCTCGTAGACGACGGTCTCACCGTCGGGCGAGATGCGGGGATTGGCGACCGTCTCCCACGAGAGGTAGTCGTCGAGGGCCAGGTGGCGCCGGCCGTCGTCCTGGCCGGACGCGCTCGCGGCTGCGAGGAACAGCGCGAGCAGCATGCAGACGCCGAGCCGCCGATGGGGTCCTGCGTGGACCGAAGCGGGAATCGTCATCACCTTGCCTCCCGCGGCGCCCGGGATTGTCGTGGCGCCGCTCGATGCGAGTCTACCGCCAACCGGGCGGAATCGGTCCTCTCGGGGCTGGCTGCGGCTTCAGGCCCTGCGGCCCTTGGCCAGAACCCTGCGTCCAGGAGAGCGCCGGGGGCGCTGGCCGGGCAGGGCAGCAGACTGGGGGCAGGCGACCGTCGAGCAGACCGGCTTCAGGGCCTGCGGCCCTTGGCCAGAACCCCGCGCCAAGGAGAGCGCCGGGGGCGCTGGCCGGGCAGGGCAGCAGACGGGGCGCAGGCGACTGCCGAGCAACGCGGATCTGCGGAGCAACGCGGCTGCGGCAGGATGGCAGCGAGTGCCGCCGCGGGCTGCAGGGCGCCGTCCCGGCCTGCGTTGACCTTCGTTCGGCCCCGGCGTATCGTCTGCGGCGGGCGGTCCGCGCCGTACTCGGGCGTGGAACGAAAGACGACCGTTACGGAGCCTGTCATGCTGGAATCCGCTCTGACCATCCGTGCGCTGACCGCGCGCGCCGTCGCCGCGCCGCTGGCGCGGCCGCTGCGCACGGCCTCGGGCGACATCCCGGTCTCGCCGCTCCTGCTGGTGGACGTCGCCTCGGAGGAGGGGCCGGTCGGCCGGGCCTACGTCTTCGGGTACACCACGCTCACGCTGCGGGCCCTGAAGGCGTTTCTGGAAGACGTGGCGGAGGTCGTGCGGGGACGCGAGGCTTCTCCGGCCGCGGTGTACGACGACCTGGCCGCGCGCTTCCGCCTGATGGGGCGCCAGGGGCTCGTCGGCATGGCCCTGTCGGGCCTGGACATGGCCCTGTGGGACCTGCAGGGGCGTGCGCAAGGGCGGTCGGTGGCCGAGCTGCTCGGCGGGCAGGCGAAGCCGGTGCCGGCCTACGACAGCTTCGGCATCGTCGACCCGGCGGCGGACGGGGCGGCGCTGGAGCGCAGCGTCGAGCAGGGCTTCCGGGCGATCAAGATCAAGATCGGGGTCGGCGATCTGGCATGGGACGTCGCGCGGGTCGCGGGGGTGCGAGAGATCATCGGGCCGGACATGCGGCTGATGGTCGACTACAACCAGTCGCTGACGGCGCCCGAGGCCCTGCGGCGCATCCGCGCGCTGGCCCGGTTCGACCTGGAATGGGTCGAGGAGCCGGTGCCGGCCGAGGACCTCGCCGGCCACGCGCGAATCCGTGAGGCGTCTCCGGTCCCCATCCAGACCGGCGAGAACTGGTGGTTCGGACACGACATGGCCCACGCCCTCGCGGCCGGGGCCTGCGACCTCTGCATGCCGGACCTGATGAAGATGGGCGGCGTGACGGGCTGGCTGCGCGCCATGGGGCAGGCCGAGGCGGCCGCTGTCCCGGTTTCCAGCCACCTCTTCATCGAGGCCAGCGCCCACGTCCTGCCGGTGACGCCGCTGGCCCATTACCTGGAGTACCTCGACCTCGCCGGCGCCGTCCTCGCCGACCCGCCGCCGGTGGTGGACGGCGCGGTCACCGCGCGCGGCCCCGGCCTCGGCATGGACTGGGACGAGGCGGCGGTGGCCCGTTATCTGGTATAGGCCCGTGGCGACACCCCGCGTTGCACCGTGCCCGGAGGGCGCTGGCGAGGCGCCCACGCGCCCGCGTGGCGAGGCGCGACGAGGGCGCATGTCGGGCATGTGCCACCGAGGCGCAAACACAGCCACGCGGGATGCATCGCGGGTCGAACGCAGCCGTTTCCCTCACAGTCCAGGGGTTCGTACCCGCGCGTTCCGGGATCCGGCGCCGGTGTCTGCAATGTCCGCCGGGTGTTGAGATGAGCGACGTCGAGCGCAACAAGCGGATCGTCCTGGCGTTCGTCGACGCCGTCAACGGGCAGGACTGGGACGCGCTGGATCGTCTGGTGGCTCCGGAGTTCGTCCGGCACAGCGACGCGGCCGGCGAGCCGGGGGTGCGCAGCCGGGACGATCTCAAGTGGTTCCTCCGCAACGAGTACCTGACGTTCCCCGACGCGCGGGAGACGGTCGAGGACATCGTCGCCGAGCGAGACCGGGTGGCCGCGCGGCATCTGCTCGCGGGCACCCAGACCGGCGCCTTCGGCGACCATGCCCCGACCGGGCGGCCGGTGCGGGTCCGCTATCTCGCCGTCTACCGCCTCGCGGCGGGACGCCTCGTCGAGGCGTGGGCCGAATGGGACAACCTCGCGGCGTTCGCGCAGATGGGCCTCGCGCCCGGCGGGGCGCCGGCGGAGGCGAGCCTGCACGAGTTCCTCGACGACGCCTACGGCCCGGACGGCGACGCCGAGCTCGCCCGCCGGCTCGAGGCGGGGGAGGACCTGGCGGCGCGGGCGGGGCCCGCGGCCGAGACGCCGCTCCACGTGGCGACGCGACGCCGGCGCGCCGGCGCGGTGCGGCGTCTGCTGGATCACGGCGCGGACATCGATGCGCGCACCGCGGGCGGGAAGACCGCCTACGCCCACGCCGCGCGCCGCGGGTTCTCCGAGCTGGTGAGCCTGTTGGCCCAGCGCGGAGCGGACACCACGCTCGCCCCCGCCGACCGGCTGGCCGTGGCCGTCGTCGGCGGGAGGCTCGACGAGGCGCGTCGTCTGCTGGAAGCGCACCCCGGTTGCGCGCGCACCGGCAATCCGGAGGAGGACCGCCTGCTCGCCGACATGGCCGGGCGGAACGGTACCGCTCCGGTGGCCCTGCTCATCGCCGCGGGCGCGGATCTCACGGCGACGGGCCTCGACGAGGGGACTCCGCTGCATCAGGCCGCGTGGTTCGGCCAGCCCGACAACGCCCGCCTGCTCCTGGAGGCCGGCGCGCCGCTCGACGTGTTCGAGCCGTGCCACGACAGCTCGCCGCTCGGGTGGGCGGTCCACGGCGCGCGCTACTCCGGCGGCGCGCGGGACCGGGCCGATGCCTACGTCGAGGTCGTCCGCTTGCTGCTCGACGCGGGGGCCGGCCTGCACTACCCGGGCCGGCCGGACGACGACGCGTACCTGACCCGCATGATGGCGGACGCGACCCCGGCGGTGCTGCCGCTCCTTGAGGACGCGGCGGCGGCGCGGCGCTGAGTGCGCCCGCGCACCTGATGGCGAACGCGATTTCGGCGGTGCTGCCGCTCCCGTGGTGCTACGGCTCCTGGAGGATGCGGCGGCGGCGCGGCGGTGAATGCGCCTGCGCACTTGATGACGGACGCGACTCCGGCGGTGCTGCCGCTCGTGGAGGACGCGGCGGCGCGGCGCTGAGGACAACTGCGCACCAGGACGAGGAGGAACGCGATGAGCGCCGACCCCGCCGGTCTCCTGCGCCGCGAGGTCTCGACCCTGATGTTCGACCAGTACGGCACCATCGTCGACATGCAGGGCGGGTTGACCGAGATGGTGGCGCCGTTCCTGGCCGGCAAGGGCTGGCGCGGCGATCCCCACCGCTTCGTCACCTGGTGGCGGCGCACGCACTTCGAGGATTCGATGATCGACTCGCTGTGCGACCGCGGCCACACGTCCTATCGCGAGATCGGCCACCGCGCGGTGTCGCAGGTCATGCGGCGTGCGGGCATCGACCACACGCCCGACGAGGTGCGCTGGCTCGTCGGCTGCATCGAGCGCCTGAAGCCGTTCCCCGACGTGATCGAGGCGCTCGGACGGCTGCACGGGCGGTACCGCCTCGCGATCCTCTCGAACGGCGACCGCGACATGCTCGAAGCGGCCCGGCCGCACATCGGGTTCGACTTCGACGCGGTGATCTCGGTCGACGAGGCCGGCTACTTCAAGCCGCACCACGCAACCTATGCGACGGCGTGCGAGCGGCTCGGCGTGGAACCCTCGAGCGTGCTCTTCGTCGCCAACCACGCGTTCGACTGCATCGGCGCCAAGGCGGCAGGCATGCGCACCGCGTTCATCGACCGGCGCCGCCGTCCCTTCGGCGGCTCGCCGCACCAGCCGGACCTCGTCGTCGAGGACTTCGCGGGGCTGGCGCGGACGATGCTGGAGTGACGCAGCCCATGGCTGAATCGCCGCGATGCCGTGGTCGCCGGCGTAGGCGAACAGCTCGCCGAGCCGGCCTTCGGCGTCGGCCGGTGCGAGAATGCGCCGGCCGGTTCCCCGTCCGCGACGCCGAGACGCGGTCGAAGGTGGCGCAGAGATGGCCGACCCCGCCGGCGGTTCCCTGCCCCGTCGTCGAGCACTTCGCGCCGGCGCGGGCGCCGTCGGGGTGACGCAGCCCATGGCCCCCGCCGCCGCCGGTTCCTTCGCCCGCCGACTGCTCGCGTGGTGGGACATCCACGGCCGCAAGGACCTGCCGTGGCAGCGGGAGCGCACGCCGTACCGGGTGTGGGTGGCCGAGATCATGCTCCAGCAGACGCAGGTGGGCACGGTCGCGCCGTACTTCGAGCGGTTCGCGGCGAGGTTCCCCGATGTGGAGACCTTGGGGCGGGCCGACCTCGACGACGTGCTGCATCTTTGGAGCGGTCTCGGCTACTATGCCCGCGCGCGCAACCTGCATCGTGCCGCCGGCATCGTCCTCCGGGAGCACGGGGGAACGTTTCCCGACACGCAGGCGGAGCTGCAGGCGCTGCCGGGCATCGGTCGTTCCACCGCCGCCGCGATCGTCGCCCAGGCCCACGGACGGCGCGCGCCCATCCTGGACGGCAACGTCAAGCGCCTGCTGGCGCGGCGGCACCGCGTCGCCGGCCCGGTCTCTTCGACCGCGACCCTCGGCGCGCTGTGGCGCTTGGCGGAAACGCATACGCCGACGGACCGCGCGGCGGACTACACCCAGGCCGTCATGGAT
>JAJEFC010000438.1 GCA_022820675.1 Vicinamibacteria bacterium
TCGCCGGCCGCGTCGCGGCGGGGGTCGGCCCGAAGGGTCGGCGCACGGAGTCCCGCCAATGCGGTCAGCAGAAGTCCCGCGCGAGGTCGATCAGGACGTCGCGGCAGGTGATCACGGAATCGACCTCGACATGTTCCTCACGGCTGTGCAGGCCCGCCCCGCGGGGCCCGAACAGCACCGCCGGGGTTCCCGCCTGCGACAGGATCGCCGCGTCGGTCCAGAACGACATGCCGGTGGGGTCGGCGGCCTCGCCCCGCCGGACCAGCACCCGGGCCAGCGCCCGGCACAAGGGGTGGTCGGCGGGCAGCTCGTGCGGGGGGCGCGTGAAGAGGGAGCGGGCCGAGCCCTCGAACTCGGGATCCTCCCCCGCCAGCGCGCCGAGGATCTCCCGCGCCTCGGCGAGGCCCGCGTCCGGCGGCTCGCCCAGCAGGGTGCGGCGCTCGAACGACAGGCGGCAGCGGTCGGGATAGACGCTGAGCTCGCGCCCCCCGTCGATGGTCGAGGCGTGGAGCGACGCGGGCCCCAGCAGGGGGTGCGACGGCCCCTCCGCGAGCCCGGCGTCGACCGACTCGAGACGGGCGAGGAACCGGCCCATGTGGAGAATCGCGTCGCGTCCGTCGGCGGGGCGGCTCCCGTGGGCGGCCCGGCCGCGGGTCTCGACCTCGACCCACTCGAACCCCTTGTGGCACGTGGCCATCCGCAGGTCCGTGGGCTCGGTCACCACCGCCCCGTCGGCGGCGTGGTCGCGCATCAGGGCGTCGGCCCCCAGGCTGGCATGCTCCTCGTCGGCGACGGCCGCCACCACCAGCCGCCCCGCCGGCAACCCGCCGCGAAGGGCGAGCCGGGACGCCGCGTCGATCATCGCGGCGACGCCGCTCTTCATGTCCTGCGCGCCGCGGCCGTAGAGGCGACCGTCGCGCACGACCGGCGTGAACGGATCGCGCATCCCCTCGACCCCGACGGTGTCGAGGTGCCCGCAGAGCATCAGCGTACGCCCCGGCGACCGGCCCTCCACCACCCCGACCACGTTGGGCCGACCGGGCGCGGCCTCGGTCACGGCCACGTCGAGGCCCGCCCGCCGCATCACCCCGGCGACGTGCTCGGCGACGGCCGCCTCGCCCGCGCCCCCCGGCGACAGCGCCGGGTTGACGGAGTCGATGGCCACCAGGTCGCGCAGCAGCGCCAGGACCGGGTCGTTCACGGCGTCCTGCCGGGATTGGCGGGATTGGCGGAGTGCGCCCGCAGCCTGGGCCGCAGGACGCGGCGGGCTCCCGCGGGGTCGATTCGACGGGAAACGAGGGGCCGGCGCGGGGGTTCCGCGTCCATGGAAGCGTGGCCGCCGCCGCGCCGCGCTCGACCGGCGCGGCGCACGGTTCCGCGGCAGCCCCCTGGCCCTCCAGTCGTCGCGTGGCGGCTCCGCCCGGCGCCCAACCAGCCTTCCAGGAGTCCGCACCGTTCCACGGCGCAGACTCGTGCCCCGTCAATCGTGGCCCGAAGACTCCGCCTGGCGCCCAGCCAACCCTCCGGGAGTCCGCAGCGCCCCATGGCGCAGGCCCCTACCGCAGCCATTCGACGAGCCCCAGGGTCAACCACGGCATGTAGGTGATGATGAGCACCCCCACCCCCAGGATGGCGAGCAGCGGCAGCGAGGCGCGGTAGACCTCGAGCAGGGGGCGGTCGAACCGGTACGAGGCGAGGAACAGGTTCAGCCCCACCGGCGGCGTGAGGAACCCGAGCTCGAGGTTCGCGATGAAGATGATGCCGAGGTGCAGCAGGTCGACGTCGAACTGCTCGGCCACCGGCACCACCAGCGGCACCACCACGAAGATGGCCGAGAAGATGTCCATCAGGCAGCCGACCAGCAGCAGGAACACGTTGAGGGCGAGCAGGAAGACGAGCCGCGACCCGATGTGCTCGTCGGCCCACTCCACGAGCAGGTACGGCACCTCGGCGTCGTTCAGGTAGGCGGTGAAGCCGACTGCGACCCCCAGGATGATCAGCACCCCGCCCACGAGCACCACGCACTCGCTGAACGCCGTGTAGAGCCCGCGCCCGAGCGGGAAGTCGCGGTGGACGAGCCCCTGCACCACGGCGGCGTAGAGCGCGGTGAACGCGGCGGTCTCGACGAGGGTCGCGTAGCCGCTGAAGAGCACCCCGAGGACCACGAACGGGATGGACAGCTCCCACTTCGCGCTCCACAACGCGGCCCGCAGCTCGGGCCACCCGAAGTCGCGCCGTCCCGCCCCGGTGACGATGCCCTCGCGCATGCCCCACGCGGCGGTCAGCCCGACCAGGAGCAGCCCGGGCAGGATGCCGGCCACGAACAGGTCGTCGGGCGCCACCTGCGCGACGATCGCGTACAGGATGAGGGGCATCGCCGGCGGGAAGAGCAGGCCCAGCGACCCCGACGCGGTGAGCAGGCCCAGCGAGAACCGGTCGCGGTAGCCGTCCTTGAGGAGGGCCGGGAAGAGCAGGCCCCCGAGGGCGAGGATGGTGACGCCCGAGCCCCCGGTGAACACCGTGAAGAACGCGCACAGCAGCACGCAGACGATGGCGGTGCCGCCGGGAATCCACCCGACCCCGGCCCGGAACACCCGGAGCAGCCGTTCGGAGGCCTTCCCGGCGGCGAGGATGAACCCGGCCAGGGTGAACAGGGGAATCGCCGGCAGGTGCGGCTGCACGGCGAGGGAGTAGGTCTCGATGGTGACGAGCACCGGCAGGTCCCCGTCCCCCAGGTAGAGCAGCACCGCGGCCCCGCCCAGCACCGTGAAGATGGGCGCCCCGAGCACCGCCGCGGCGAGCACCAGCGAGATGAGCGGCCAGCGCGGCACCTCGGCCAGGAACCCCCCGGACAGGCCGAGCCAGAGCCCGACGACGATGCCGAGCCCCGCCGCCGCCCGGCCCGCCCACGCCGGCGACGCGCGCCACGCGAGCCGCGCCGCGATGGCCGCGAACGAAACGGGCAGGACGAGCTGCGCGACCCACACCGGCACGCCGGCCGCGATGATGGTGCCGTCCTCGCGGTCCAGCATCATCAGGTCCCAGGCCCCGGCCGCGAGGATCATCGACACCGCTGCCCCGACCCCGGCCGCGAAGACCCCGGTGGCGTCGCGGACCCGCCCCTCGGGGATGAACGTCGCCGTCGCGAGGGCGATGAGCTTGCCGTCGCGCGCGGCGAGGGCGGCGCCGAGAAAGCCGACCCAGAGCGTGAAGTGCTGGACGAACTGGATCGACCCTGGGATGCCGCCCGCCACCAGCGGCCGCACCACGATCTCGGCCAGCGGCAGCACCACCATCGCGGCCAGCGCGAGGTTGGCGACGGCCTGCTCGGCCCCGCCGAGGGCGCGGACGACCGGCGTCCGGAGGGTGGCGGCGGGAGCGCTTTCAGTCATGAGGCTCGGCGGTCTGCGGGATCGTCGGGGCGCCGACGACCATCACCCTGCCATACGCCGGGCGCGCCGAGCCGCGGGAAGCAGGCGGCGCCGGCGTGCAGTCGTCGACTGGTGCCGCTCGATCCCTCTTTCAGCGGCCGGCCCGGAAGGCGTCGCGCGCCTCGACCGCCATGTCGTAGACGTCGGCGGGAATCAGGTCGCCCCGCCACGACGCGGTCATCTCCGCCGCGACGGCCCGGAACGCCGCCTTCCCGGCATCGTCGATCTCGACCACGTTGAGGCCGCGCCGCTTCATCTCCTCGATGGACTCGCGCTCCTGCACGGCCACGTCGAGCAGCAACTGCTCCTCGAGCCGCTTCGCCGACGCCAGCAGCACCTGCCGGTCGCCGGGGTCGATGCGGTCCCAGGTGCGTTCCGCCATCACCGTGATCCCCAGCACCGGGGCGAGGGGGACGTCGAGCATGAACGGGGTCTGGTCGAACCACTGGAACAGCAGGGCCACGTAGGGCGGGCTCGGATGGGCGTCGATGAGCCCGGTGTTCAGGCCGAGGAGCACGTCGGTGACGGCGAGGGGCTGGGGGTCGAACCCGTTCTCCTTGTACCACTGCAGCATCCGGTCGTCGCCGGCCGCCGTGAACACCTTCGTCCGCCGCAGGTCGTCGAGGTTCTCGACCCGGCTCTCGGTGAAGAAGTGCGCCCATCCCGCGTGGCCCCAGTTCAGCAGGACCATCCCCTCGTCGGCGAGAATGCGCTCGAACGTCGGGGTCAGCGCCTCGACCACGTGCATCACCTCTTCGTCCGACTCGAAGAAGAACGGGATGTTCAGGACGCTGAACGCCTCGTGGATGTCGCCCGGCAGCCCGAAGACGGCGGCCTGCGGGCGGCCCCGCCGCAGGCGCCGGGCCAGCGCCGCCTCGTCGCGGAACGCCCCGCTCTGCACGCGGAGCTGCACCCGGCCGTCGGTCTCGTCGCGCCACTCGACCGCCATCTCCTTCAGGGACCGGTCCCAGATGGAGTTGGCGGGCAGGATCGACCCGAGCTGGATGCGGGTCGCGCGCTGGGCCAGCAGCATCGCCGGCGCCGCCAGCAGCGCCGCCAGGACCACGGTGACGACCAGGGATCGCGATTTCATCGAACGGTTCTCCTCTCACCCGGACGGCGCCGCGTGCGGCCCGCCGTCCGCCTTGCCAATCCTGCGGAAGTCCGCGCCGTTCCATGGCCCGCACTCCTCGCCCGCCAATCGTCGCCTGCGGCTCCGCTGGGCGCCCAACCGACCCTGCAGGAGTCCGCCCCGTTCCACGGCCCGCACTCCTACTCGAAGAACAGGTCGTCGACGCGGTCGAGCAGCAGCCGCGCCCGCTTCTGGTTCACGACGTTGAGCAGGCGCCGGCCCGTGTCCTCGTCCGGATCGATGGCCAGGGCCCGGTTCAGCAGGTCCTCGAACTCGGCCCGGTTCTCCTCCGGCACCGAGACGCCGAGCGCGAGGGTCACGTAGGGCCCGGCGTCGAGCCCGTCCGACAGCTCGACCGCCCGCTCGAAGTGCTCGCGGGCCCGCTCGGGCGAGCCGCCGAGCTGCGCCGGCAGCGACTCGACGGTGATGAGGGCGGCGTGAATCGAGCCCTGCCCGTAGTCCTCGTCGAGCTCGAGGGCCCGCTCGAGGAGCGCCCGCACCGCCGGCAGATCCGCGATCAGGTCCGGCTGGTCGAGGGCGTTCGATATCGCCAGCCCCCACGCCGCGCTCAGGTAGAACAGCACCTCGACGTCCTCGGCCCCGGTGACGGCCAGGGCCGCCGCGGGGTCCTCGCGCAGGTCGTCTCCGACGCCCTCGTACCTCAGCTCGAGGCTGCGCAGGCAATAGTCGCGGGCGCGCACGTAGAGCCTCCACGTGCGGTCGCGCAGCTCGATCTCGCGGTCGTACTCGCCGTCCCAGCTCGCGATGTCGGCGTCCACCTGCAGGAACGCGTTTCCCAGCAGGGTGAACCCGGAGCAGGCGGAGACCAGGGCCTCGTCCTGCTCGGGCTCGGCGAGGATGATCGACTCCAGGGTCTTGAGCAGGAACGGCAGCGACTCGCGGACCAGCTCGGGGTCCTCTTCGGACAGGTACACCGCGGGGTCGGCCAGCACCGGCACGACGGCGTTGACCGCCATCGTCCGCAGCGAGCAGCCCGACGCCGCGAGCATCGCCGCGGCGAGGAGACTGGCCAGAGCGAGGCCGGCCGGCGTGGGCTTCGCGGGGTCGCGCCTCGCAGCCCGTGACGGAAGGTCGGTCCGCGTAGTCTTGCCGGGGGGCGACATGGAGAGCCAACGGGTCGTCGTCGTGAGGCCCGACCGTGCCCGCAACGCGCCGGCCTGCCGCGGGCCGCCAGGATCGGGAGAGCGATGCATGCGTAGAATCGTGCGGCCCGCCGTTCGCGGCGCGGGCGACAAACGCAACGTTCAATGATATCAGTGTCAGCAGTCCGCGGCAGCCGCGGCTAGCCGCGGCAGAGCCCCCCGGGCGGCTGGACCCTCCCGTTTCCTCGAGACCGCGTCGATGGCCACCATCGGATTGTCCTCGTTCGTTTCGCCGGCCGGGCCCCGTTCGCTCGCGGCGGCTCTGTCATGGCGCTCTCGTCTCCGCCCCGGAAGGGAGTGCGCGAACCGCCCGGGAACCGGCTCAGGGCGCCCGGCGGCCGGGCGCCCGCGTCCTGGAACCGCGCCGCCTCCTGCCGGAAGTCCGCGGCGTGGACCGGCGCGGATTTCTCGGAGGGTTGGTCGGGCGCCTGGCCCGGAGAGCGTCGCCTACGGCTCGGCTCACCGCCCAACCAACCCTGCCAGGAGTCTGCACCCTTCGACGGCGCAGACTCCTGGCGGAGTCGGGGGCGACGATGGGCGGGCGACAAGGCGCCGCCCCCCGGTCGGGCCGGCTCGGGGTCCGGGGGAGCCGCTGGCGATGATTGGCGGGCCGGCTTCGGACAAGGCCCGACGCCCGGGCATCGAACGCGCACTGCCATCCATGCGGGTCGCCCTGCTGCTCGTCGCCGTCCACGGCCTCGGCGCCGCCGCGCCGGCCGTCGCGCAGGACGCGGGGGAGACGGCCACCGGCTGGAGCAACGAGACCGAGCTGAGCCTCGCCCTCACCGGCGGCAACTCGACCGCCCGGACGTTCGGGTTCGGCGACACCGTCCGCCGCGTCCGCGAAGGGTCGCGGCTCCAGATCCGGGTGAGCGGCATCCGCTCGGGCACCGCCGGCGACCGGTTCCTCCTCGTGGACCCGGGAGTGCGCTTCCCCATCGCCGGCGCGCCGGAGGACCCGGGGACGCGCCTCGTCCGGCCCCGCGTGGACACCGAGGTCGAGAACTACCTGGCCTCGGGACGCTACGAGATGGACGTCAGCGATCGGTTCTTCTGGAACGCCGGCGGCGGCTGGGACCGCAACAGCGACGCCGGCATCCTCAACCGCTACACCGCGTTCGCCGGCGTGGGCAACGTCTGGAGCGACAACGACACCGTGCGCTTCTCCACCAGCTACGCGGCCAGCTACACCAACCGGGCCGAGGAGACCGCGGACCCCGGCAAGGACTCCCGGTTCGCCGGCGCCCGCCTCGGCTGGAGCTACCGCCACCGGTTCAGCGGGTCGGCCGTCTACGAGAACGAGCTCACCGCCAACGTCAACCTGAGCGCCGCCTCCGACTACTCGTTCAACATGACCCACGCCCTCAGTGCAGACCTCGGCACGCACCTCGCCCTCCGGGTCGGCCTGCAGTGGCTGTACGAGCACGAGCCGGCCCCCGAGGACGTGGCGGTCGTCGCCCGCGTCGAGGTCGTCGACCCCGACGGCGTGCCGGGCAGCGGCGACGAGCTCTTCGAGACGGTGACGGACGGCGGCGCCGCCGTCGCCCTCGGCACGAGCCGGATCCGCAAGGACCGCCTCGACACCATCTTCCGGACCGCCCTGGTCATCAGCTTCTGACCCGACGGCGCGGCCGCGCGACCTTGCGGTCGCCTTGGGAGTTCACCGGCACGAACCTGTTGCGGTTGCCGGCCGAGACGGCGCCTACCGGTGCTCCGGCGTCTTGACCGTTCGGCGTCGTCGGACCTACGCTTGAGATCGGACATGGCCAACTCGAAGCGAGCGACCGTCTACTTCGATCCGGGCCTTCACGAGGCCTTGCGGTTGAAGGCCGCGCAGACCGCCCGCAGCGTCTCCGACCTGGTGAACGCGGCCGTCCGCCATGATCTGGACGAGGACGCCGGCGATCTGGCCGCGTTCCGCGCGCGGCGGGACGAACCGGACCTCGACTTCGAAGCGGTGGTCGAGGACCTGAAACAGCGTGACGCGCTGTAGGTTCCTCATCAAGCCCTCCGCGGTCAAGGAGCTGGAAGCCCTTCCTACCCCCGCCCCATCCCGGCGGCGTCCCGCCCTGTATCATTGGCCGAAGCGGCGCGAAGACCGCGCCACCCACCCAGGGAGGCAGACGGATGGAATCGGCGATGCGCAACCGGCCTCGACTCGTCGGATCGACCTCACCTTCGGCGTTGCCGTTCGCACTGGCAGCGTTGCTGCTCTGGCTGCCGTCGACGAGCACCGATGCAGCCCCGCAGTCACTTCACGCGCCGGGCATGGTGACGGTGACCGTCGAGGCCGAGCTGTCGTGCCCCTCGTGCGCCCTGGGACTGGAGCGCCGGTTGAACCGCCTGGATCACGTTGCCGGCGTCGAGGTCAGACCCGCCGACGGACGCATCGTCGTCACCGTCGAGCCCGGCCATCGCCTGGACCTCGCCGCCGTACGCGACACCGTCCGCAGCGCCGGTTTCATCCCCGACGGCATCCGGATCATCGCGGTCGGCCGCCTCACCGACGTGAACGGTACGCCGGCCCTCGCCCTGTCGCCCGACTTCTCCCTCCCGCTCGCCGCAGCGGACGGCGCCGCGGTCCCGGCGACCGAGCCGAGCGACCGCACGCTGATAATGACCGGACGCTGGGACGCCCCGCCGGACGGGGCCGAGCGGCTGCTGGTCGAGTCCTTCGAGGAGGTGCGTTGAATGGCTGCGGACCGACTGGCGGCGGCGGGACCTCGGGCCTGGGTGGTGTGGCTGCGAACGATCCTCGGGGCGGTGGCGGCCAATCTCGTCGTGCGGGCGGCTGGGCTCGCGGCCTTCGACGTGCCGGCCGAGTTCGAGCCGCTGGCGACGGCGGGACCGACGGTGTTCCTGACCGTCGTCGGCGTCGCCGCCGGGCTGGGGGTCGCGGTCGCGGTCCAGAAGCGGTCCGCTCGGCCCGTCCCCCTGTTCCGGCGCATCGTGGTGGTCGCGCTGCTGGTGTCGCTCGTGCCCGACCTCCTGATGCTCACCGACGGCGGCGCCGCGGCGTTTCCGGGCGCCACCGTCGCCGCCGTGATCATCCTGATGGTGCAGCACGTCGCCGCCGCAACGGTCGTGCTCTGGAGCGTGACGGGCTGGCCGGGGCGGGCCTCCTGAATCGCAGGGACCCGAGATTGGCCGGCGCTCGATGACCCCTCGCTCCCGGACGGACCCCGTCGTCAGGAAGGCGATGCCGGACGACGCGGCGGCGGTCGCGTCCGTGCTCAACTCGGTCATCCTGGAAGGGGAGCACACCGCGCTGACCACCCCCTTCACGGAAGCCGAGGAGCGTGCCTTCATCGAGGGGCTCTGCGGCCGAAGCGCGCTGTTCGTGGCCGAGGTGGACGGCCACATCGCCGGCATCCAGAGCATCGAGCCGGATGCCTCGGCCCGCTACACCGACTCGATGCGGCATGTCGCGACGCTCGGAACGTGGATAGAACGGAGCTTTCGCCGGCGCAGTATCGGACGGCTGCTCGCCGAGACGTGCTTCGATTTCGCCCGGGGCAAGGGCTACGGGAAGATAGCCATACAGGTCCTGGCCGACAACGAGCGGGCGCTCCGATTCTACGGCCGCCTCGGCTTCGAGAAGATCGGCGTGGCGAGGCGGCACGTGCGGCTGCAGGGCCGGTTCCGCGACGTGTGCTATCTGGAGAAGCTCCTGTAGGAGTCTGCGCAGCAGGTGGGTTTCTATCTCAGGAAGTCCTTTCGCGCCGGGCCCGTCCGGTTCAATCTCTCGAAGAGCGGCGTCGGCGCGTCGTTCGGCGTGACCGGCGCCCGTCTCGGCGTGTCGTCCCGGGGCCGCGCGTACGTGCACGGCGGGCGCGGCGGCCTCTACTACCGGAAGTCGCTCGGAGGCGGAGGAGCCGGACGCGCAGGGGGTGAACGCGCGGACGACGGACCCGCACCCGCTGCGGGTCCCACCGCGCTCGGCCCCGTCGAGCTGACCGAGGACACCGGCGTGACCTACGGCGCGCTCCCGCAGCGGGAGCAGGCGCCCGAAGCCGTCGCCGCACCCGTCCGGAGCGCGCCGCCGACCTACGGATGGCTTGCCCTGGGCGCCGTCGCGGCCGGCCTGCTCCTGCCGTCGCCCTTCCCCGCGGTGGTCGCGGCCCTGGTCTTCGCGGGCCTGGTCGCCCTCGGCGCCAGGCGCGGGAAGCGGCGGGCGGCCGGCGACGCGTACGGCCGTCTGCTCGATGCGCGCGTTGCGGCCGGCGATGCGATCTCGGACGACGAAAGGTCCGCCATCGACGCGGCACGCCGAGACCCGGCCCTCACGCCCGCCGACGCCCGCTACTTCGAGGAGCGGGCATACCTGGGCTTGCTGGAGGACGCGGCCGCGAACGGCGCGAGCGGCCCGCGGGCGCTGGAGCGGCTCGCCGAGATGGACGGCCTCGTCGGCCTCGACCCCGCGTTCCGCCACCGGGCGCGGCTCGACGCGTACTCGCGGGCGCACGTCGAGGCGGTGAGCGACCACGACCTCACCGAGGCGGAGGAGCAGGCGCTCGACCGGGTGCGGACCGCCTTCGAGCTGAGCGACGAGGAGCTCGCCGACGAGCTGACGCTCCTCGGCCGGCTCCGGGAGCTTCGGGCCATTCGCGACGGCGACCTCCCGGTGGTCGACGCGACGGTGAAGCTCTCGAGCCGCGAGGTGTGCCACCTGGAGGGCGAGGGGCGGCTGCTGAAGCGCCGTCTGCTGCGGTCGTTCTCGCGGGACGGACAGCGCTACAAGGTGCGCGGCTACGTGATCGACAAGGAGGGCACGCTCGTGGTGACGAGCCGTCGGGTGGCGCTCGTCCACCGGGGCGTGACCTCGTTCCCGATCGGCAAGATCCTCGACGTCGAGGTGGACCACGATCGTCAACTGCTCATCCTGACCCGCGACAACGTGGCCACGCCCACCTGCCTGACGACGCCGGACGCGCTCAGGGCCGGCGCCATCGTCGCCGCGCTGGCCGAGGAGCGTTGATGCGCTCGGAGCCGAGACCGTCGGCGCCGCGCTGACCGAAGAGCGTCGACGACCGAAGACCGAGGACACCCCGTGCTGCTGCGGACCGCCGCGCTCGAGCGCATCGTGCGGGGAGAGGTTTCCCTGGTCTTCCGGCGTTGGCGAAGGCCGACGGTCCGCACCGGCGGCAGCCTGCGCACCGCCCTCGGGGTGCTCCGCATTCTCGAGGTCGCCGCGGTGGAGGAATCGGGCGTCTCCGATGCCGACGCGATGTCGGCAGGCTACGCCTCACGAGCCGCTCTGCTGGAGGATCTCGGCTCGCGCGCAGGGCAGCTCTATCGCATCTCGGTGGAGTACGCCGGCGCAGACCCGCGCATCGCGCTCCGGCGGCAGCACGAGCTCTCGGAAGCGGACGCCGATGATCTCCTGCGCCGGCTGACGCGGCTCGACGCGAGGTCGCCGACAGGTCCTTGGACGCTGCGCGTGCTGACCGAGATCGAGGCCGGCCCCGGCGTCGCCGCCCGGACGCTCGCCCGGCGGCTGGGTTGCGAGAAGGACTGGCTGAAGCCGCAGGTCCGCAAGCTCAAGAACCTCGGGCTCACCGTCAGCCTGCCCGCCGGCTACGAGCTCTCGCGGCGGGGCCGCGCCGCGCTGCAGCGCCTGCGCGTCGGCGAGGACAGCCGCTGACCGATTGCCCGAGCTTTCGGCGGCGGCGAGACGCCGTCACCATGCCTCGCCGCCCACCGAGGCACCCGTCTCGACCGCCGGTCACCGGCCGGCGAGCGACTCGACGAGCGCCACGCCGCCGAGAGCGTCCATCTGCCCGCGGATCCACGACTCGCGGGCACGGACGTAGGGGGACGGTTCGTCGGCCCGCAGCCACTTGGGGTTGGGGAGGACCGCGGCCAATCGCGCCGCCTCGTCGGGGCCGAGGTCGGCGGGGTGCTTGCCGAAGAAGCGCTCGCTCGCGGCGGTGATGCCGAAGAGGCCGTCGCCGAACTCGGCCACGTTCAGGTAGACCTCGAGGATGCGCTGCTTGCTCCAGCAGAGCTCGACGAGCACCGTGAGCCAGGCCTCCAGCCCCTTGCGGACGAAGCTGCGGCCGGGCCACAGGAAGAGGTTCTTGGCCGTCTGCTGCGAGATGGTGCTGGCCCCGCGCAGGCGCTCGCCCTGCCGGGCTTCCTCGAGGGCGAGGCGGATGGCGTCCACGTCGAAGCCGTGGTGGCGGGGGAAGCGCTGGTCCTCGGACGCGATGACGGCGAGGGCCGCGTAGGGGGCGATGTCGTCCCAGGCGGTCCAGCGGTAGCCCGCCGCGGCCCATCCCGGCGCGTCCGCGCCGGCGTGGGCGCTCCGCACCATGAAGGCGGTGGTGGGCGGCGGCACCCAGCGGAGGGCCAGCACGACGAGCAGGGGGACGACGACAGCGGCGAGGACGAGGGCGAGGACGGTCCGGCGCAGGCGCGCCACCCATGACGACCGACGACGACCAGCTCCCCGCCGCCGGCCTGTCCCCGCCGGATGCGACTGTCTCACTTCAACACGTTCTCCGGGCCGGCCCGCACGTCGGAGTGCGCCTGGCCGAGCCACGCGCGGCTGTCGGCGATCCCGGTCTCGACCTTCCGCCCGGCCTCGACACCTCAGCCCGCAAACGCCAGCCGCGGCGTCATGCACAGCCCGTCGCGAGGGCGAGGGCGCGGCAGATCTCCCGCATCGTGGCTTCGCGCACGGATCCCACGTACTGCTGAAGCAGCCGCTGCTCGACGGTCTGGACGTTGTCGAGATTGACCGCCGAGTCGTGCTTCAGGCCTTCGGCGACACCCACGATCACCTCGCTCGGCAGCCCCCGGATGGTCGACGTGATGGGCGCGACCATCGCGGTGCTCAACAAGGGAAGCACGCTCTGGCGCGTCAGAATGACGACCGGGCGGTACTTGTCGGGCGCCTTGAACCGATAGCGCCAGATATCGCCGCGGCGGGGTCCGCCCCTCAGATCTCCGGCCATGCGCCTTCGGCGGCCCACCCGTCGAGCTCGTCATCGATGCCCGGGGCGTCGGGCGCCGCGCCGCCATCGCCGTAGCCGGCCCGGTAGCGGCGGTCGATCTCCTCCGCATCCTTCTTCCTCAGATACTCGGCCGCAGCCTCCCGGAGCACCGCCGAGCGCCCTCGCGCCCGGACCGTCGGATGCCGGTCGAGCCTGTCGAGCAAGGCATCGTCGAACGTGACCTGTACCGGCTTCATGTCCAGAGCATGCCACATGATTCGAGTACGGATCAACCCACGCAGCCTTCAACACACCTCCGGCCCCCGCAGCCGCGCCGCCCCACGGCGACCACCGTCGCCCGGCGCGGCGGACCCCGACGCACCATCTCCGGTATCCTAACCCGCGTGCCGGCCGACGACGTCACCATCCGCCCGCTCGGCAGCCGCGAGGACTGCGAGGCGTGCGTGGAGCTGCAGCGCGACACCTGGGGCCGCGACTTCGTGGACGTGGTGCCGGCGACCATCCTCCAGGTGAGCCAGCGGGTGGGGGCGGTGGCGGCCGGGGCCTTCGCGGCGGACGGGCGGCTCGTCGGGTTCGTGTTCGGCATCAGCGGGGTGCGCGGGGGCGTCGCCGCCCACTGGTCGGACATGCTCGCGGTGCGGCCCGAGGCCCGGGGGCACGGCCTCGGAAGGCGGCTCAAGCTGCACCAGCGACTTCAGTTGCTGACCGACGGGGTGGAACGCGCCTGCTGGTCGTTCGATCCCCTGGTGGCGCGCAACGCCCGGCTCAACCTGGTGGAGCTGGGGGCGCTGCCCGTCGAGTACGTGCCGGACATGTATGGCGACACCGGCAGCGTGCTGCACCGCGGGCTCGCCACCGACCGGCTGATCGTCGAGTGGCGGCTGCGCGACCCCGCGGTGGAGCGCAACGTGGGCGGCGAGCCGCCCGCCGTGCCCGACGAGGCGCGGA
>JAJEFC010000149.1 GCA_022820675.1 Vicinamibacteria bacterium
CTTCACGTCGGCGAACTCGGGCACGAACTTCGAGACGGGGTCGTCCAGCGCGACCTTGCCCTCCTCGACGAGCATCATCACCGCGACGCTCGTCACCGGCTTGGTCATCGAGTAGATGCGGAAGATGTCGTCCCGCTCCACCGGGTCGCCGGTCGCGGTGTCGCGCGTCCCCACCGCCTCCCAGTGGACGACCTGCCCCCGGCGCGCCACCATCGTCATCACCGCGGCAAGCCGGCCGTCGTCGACGTAGGCCTGCATGGCCGGCCCGATGCGGGCCAGGCCGTCCGCGGACATGCCGACCGCGCCCGGGGCCGCGACGGGGAGCCCGGCGTCCTCGGACGCGGACGACTGCGCGAGCGCCGCCGGCGCGAACGCCGCCAGCGCGGACACCGCGGTCGCGACGACCCCGGCGAGCCCGACCGCGTTACCTGCACATTGACGAATCATGAGCGTCTCCTCCACGTGCTTCCCTGACTACGAACCCGACCTCCGCCCTGAACCGACCCGGACCGCACGCCTCTCGCCAGCCTGTGCATGGTACCCCTGCCTCGCAGCGCGCCGTCCATCACGCTTCGTCCGGAAGCTCCGACCGGTACAGATCCAGGAACCGACGAAGCGAGAAGACCGGAACGCCCCACCGCCGTTCGGCAGGGAAGTCCCTGAGGTTGCCCGTCACCAGGCATCGCGCTCGGCTGGCGAGCGCAACCGCAAGGAACGGCTCATCGTCAGGGTCCGGCAGGGGCGCCGCCAGCGGACCGGTCATGACCAGGACGCCATCGGCCTCGATCTGAGTCAACAGGTCGCGGACGTCGGCATCCCTGAACGGGAATCGGGGACGCGCGAGCACCTCCTGATACTCACGCAGAATGCGAACGTCGTAACAGACCTGCACCGCCCCCACCGCGATCAGTTGTCGAATCGCGTTGGGGGGACCGGACGGCGAAAGCAGGGAAGAAACCAGGACGTTCGTATCGACCACGACCCTCATCGCGTCTGCTTCCGAGCCCGGCGCGAGGACCCCGCACGAGCCTCGCGCACCGCGTCGATCTCGGCGTTGATCTCGTCCAGTGTCAGGCGATCGGCGCCAGCCGCCAACGAGGCCCGCTGCATGGACGCCGCAGCGAGCTCCGCGCGAGCCCGGCGCAAGGCCCGCAACGATTCCTCGAGCCGCTCTTCCGAAGTCGCGGACAGCAGCGCGATCGGCTTGCCGTTGGACGTGATCACGAGGTCCTTCTCGTCGGCCAACGTCGTCCACACGGCCGCCGACTGGCCTCGCAACTCACGAACACTCACGAAACGCATCTCGCTGGATCTCCCGGTGTCACCCGATAGCGTACACGATCGTATCGTTCCGCCTCGTGGGGCGAACTACCGCACCCCGAGCAGGATCTCCGTCGTCAACTGGTCCAGCCGCTCGTAGGCCAGCTCCCGCCCTCCCAGCGCCGCCCGGTCGAAGCGGTGGCCCTTCAGCGCCGCCGCCGTGTCCGGGCTGAACGCCCCGACCCCCGGCGCGGCCTGGGTGGCCTCGGCGAGGCCGGCGAGGAGGGCGCGGACGTCGGGGTCGGCGTTCCACCGCGCCGCCTTCTCCTTGAGGATGAGGTAGGTGCGCATGCACCCGCGCGCGAAGTCCTTGACCCCCTCGACGCCCTCGGTGCGGTAGGCGTGGGCGTCGAAGTGGCGCGGGCCGGCGTAGCCGACGTCCTCGAGGAACTTCACCAGCCAGAACGCCGCCTTGGGGTTCGCGGCCCCGAAGCGGAAGTCCTGGTCGTAGCGGCCGATGACCTGGTCGTTCAGGTCGATGTGGAAGAGCTTGCCCGCCTCCCACGCCTGGGCCACCGCGTGGGTCATGTTCAGGCCCGCCATGTGCTCGTGGGCGACCTCGGGGTTCACGCCCACCAGCTCCGGGTGGTCGAGGGTCGGGATGAACCCGAGATAGGCGCCGGTGGTCGCGAAGTAGATGTCGCTGCGCGGCTCGTTGGGCTTCGCCTCGAGCGCGAAGCGGTACCCGTAGCCGTTGGCGATGGAGTACTCGCACAGGAAGTTCAGCGCCTCGCGGAACCGCCGGACGGCGACGTCCGGCCGCCGGCAGCCGTCGGTCTCGGTCCCCTCGCGGCCGCCCCACATGACGAAGATCTTCGCCCCCAGCTCGGCCCCCAGGTCCATCGCCCCCATCGCCTTCTGGACCGAGAGGGCCCGCACCGCGGGGTCGTTGGCGGTGAACGCGCCGTCCTTGAAGGCGGGATCGGTGAACAGGTTGGTGGTGACCATGGGCACGACGAGGCCGTGGTCCGCGCACGCCTGCCGGAAGTCGCGCACGATGCGGTCGCGCTCGGCCGCGGTCGCGTCGATGGGCACGAGGTCGTTGTCGTGCAGGTTCACGCCCCAGGCCCCGACCTCCCCGAGCAGGGCGACGAGCTCGACCGGGGTCAGCCGCGGCCGGACCGGCTCGCCGAAGGGGTCGCGGCCGGGGTTGCCGACCGTCCACAGGCCGAACGAGAACTTGTGCTCCGGGCGGGGAGCGTAGGCATCGTCAGACATGGCTCATCTCGCCGCCGTCACCGGCTCGTCGCTGCCCTCACGCCGCGGCCTGCGGATGCAGCGCCCCGTACAGGGTGCGGAACCGGCGGTACTGCCGGTCGAGCGTCTCCATCGCGCCGGGCTCGGGCGCCACCGTCCCCGCCACCCGGACAGCGGCCGCGCACGCCTCGTCCACCGAGCCCCAGATCCCCGCCCCGACCCCGGCGAGCAGCGCCGCGCCGTAGGCGGCGCCCTCCTCCGCCGCTAGCACGTCGACGGGCTGGCCGTACACGTCGGCCTGGATCCGGCGCCACAGCAGCGACCGCGCTCCGCCCCCGCCGAGCCGGATGCGCGTCGCCGGCACCCCCATCTCGTCGAAGATAGTCAGGCTGTCGCGCAGGCTGAAGGCGACGCCCTCGAGCACCGCGCGGATCACGTGGGCCCGGCCGTGCGCGGCGGACAGCCCCACGAGTGCGGCCCGGGCCTCCGGATCGAGGTGCGGTGTGCGCTCGCCCATCAGATACGGCGCCCACAGCACTCCGTCGGCGCCCGGCGGCGCCTCCGCCGCCTCCGCGCACAAGCGGTCGTAGGCATCTTCCGCCGCCCCTGGTCCGCCGGCGCCGGCGCCGGCGCCGATCGTGTCGCGCAGCCAGCGCAGCGACAGCCCCGCGCCCTGGGTCACCCCCATGACGTGCCAGCGGCCCGGCACCGCGTGGCAGAACGTGTGCACCCGCCCCCGGGGGTCGCGCGCCGGTCGGTCGGTGGCCGCGAACACCACGCCGGAGGTGCCGATGGTGGCGCTGACGGCGCCGGGGCGCACGATGCCCATCCCCACCGCCCCCGCCGCCTGGTCTCCCCCGCCGGCCACGACCGGGGTCCCGGCGAGGAGGCCGGTGGCCTCGGCCCCGGCGGGGGCGAGACGGCCGGTGACCTCGGGCCCCTCGTGGACCGCGGGGAGGGCGGCCGCGTCGATCCCCACGTGCGAGAGCAGCGTCGACGACCAGCGCCGGCCGGCCACGTCGAAGAGCAGGGTCCCCGAGGCGTCCGCCGCGTCGGTGGCGCGCTCTCCCGTCAGCCGCCACCGCACGTAGTCCTTGGGCAGCAGGACCGTCCGCACCCGCTCCCAGCGCGCGGGCTCCTCGTCGCGCACCCACAGCAGCTTGGGCAGGGTGAACCCGGTGAGGGCGGGGTTGGCGACCAGCTCGATCAGGCGCGCCGCCCCGACCTGGTCGGTGAGGCGCCGGCACTGCGCGTCGGTCCGCTGGTCGCACCAGATGAGGGCGGGCCGCACCACCTCTCCCGCCGCGTCGAGCAGCACCGCGCCGTGCATCTGCCCCGACAGCCCGACGGCCCGGATGTCGCCGGGCGACATCGCCCCCGCCGCCAGGACCGCCCGGATGGCCGCCCGCGACGCGCGCCACCAGTCGCCGGGATGCTGCTCGGCCCAGCCGGTGCGGGGCGAGTCGAACGCCGCGTGCGCCTCGGTCGCCGTCGCGGTGACGGACCCGTCTTCGTCGACGAGCACCGCCCGCGACCCGCCGGTCCCGACATCGAGCCCCAGCACCGCCATCGGGCCACAGGATACCCCGGCGGTCGGCGTCGTCCCTGGCGAGAAACGCGGTACCATGATGGGCACGGCATGACCCCCACCGCGGAAAGGATGTGGACCGTGCGACACGCAGTTCAGCTCATGGCCATGACAGCAGCCGCCCTCTCGCTCTTCGCCGGCACGCCGCCGGCCGCGGCGGAGACCGCGAAGGTCCTCTACCTCACGCAGTCGGCCGGGTTCGCGCATCCCGTCCTGCCGCACTCCGAGGCCGTCTTCACGCGCATCGCCAAGGAGTCGGGACGCCTCGACCTGACCATCTCCCGCGACGCCTCGACCCTGACCGCAGACACTCTCGCCGAGTACGACGCGGTGGTCTTCTTCACGACCGGCGAGCTGCCCATGGACGAGGCGCAGAAGGCGGCCCTGCTCGCCTGGGTGCGCGGCGGCGGTGCGTTCGTCGGCGTGCACAGCGCCACCGACACCTTCTACGAGTGGCCGGGCTACCTCGCCCTCGTCGGCGGCTACTTCGACGGCCACCCCTGGCACCAGGAGGTCACGGTGCGGGTCGAGGACGGGGAGCACCCCGCCACCCGGCACCTCGGCGAGTCGTTCCGCATCCACGACGAGATCTACCAGCACCGCGAGTGGTCGCGTGCCGACGTCGACGTGCTGCTGAGCCTCGACATCGGCTCGGTCGACATGAACGCCCGCAACATCCGGCGCGACGACGGCGACTTCGCCCTCGCGTGGACGCGGCAGGAAGGCGAGGGCCGCGTCTTCTACACCGCGCTGGGCCACCGGCCCGAGGTGTGGGACGACCCCCGCTTCCAGACCCACCTCCTGCAGGGCATCGCGTGGGCCATCGGCGCACCCGCACCCGCCGTCGACGCCACCGCCGCCCAGACTGCGGCCGAGGCCGACGCGCCCGCCGGCGGCCGCCCGGCCGACGCCGACAGGCCGGCCACCCCCCCGGCCGGTGCCGACGAGGCCGCCGCCAACACCCTGACCGCAGAGGAGAAGGCCGACGGCTGGGAGCTGCTGTTCGACGGCGAGAGCCTCGCGGCGTGGCGCGGCTATCGGCGCAACGGCGTGCCCGACGGCTGGCAGGCGGTCGACGGCGCCATGGCTCGGGTGGGCCGCGGGGGCGACATCATCACCGTCGAGCAGTTCGCCGACTTCGACCTGCGCTTCGACTGGCGGGTGGAGGAAGGCGGCAACAGCGGCGTGATGTTCCGCGTCGCGGAGGGCGACGGCCCCACGTGGCACACCGGCCCCGAGTTCCAGATCCTCCACAACGCCGGCCACCGCGACGGGCAGGCCCCCATCACCTCGGCCGCCAGCAACTACGCCGTCCACGCCCCCGCCCGCGACGTCACCCGGCCCGTCGGCGAATGGAACAGCGCCCGCCTCGTCGTGCGCGGCGCGCGCGTCGAGCACTGGATGAACGGCGAGAAGCTGCTCGAGTACGAGCTCGGCAGCCCCGACTGGGAGCGCCGGATGATCGCCAGCAAGTTCGCGTCGATCCCGCGCTACGGCCGCGAGCCCCGCGGGCACCTCGCCATCCAGGACCACGGCGACCCCGTCGCGTTCCGGAACGTCAAGATCCGCAGGCTCGACATGAACTGATCGGCGCCGGCCCCGGCGAGCGCGAGCGCGCCGGGCCGCGCCCGCGTCGAGATCCGCAGGCTCGACATGAACTGATCGGCGCCGGCCCCGGCGAGCGCGAGCGTGCCGGGCCGCGCCCGCGTTGAGATCCGCGGGCTCGACATGAACCGATCGACGCCCGACGCGCCTCGTCGGCCGGGCGCCTCCGCTTTCCCCCGCGCCCTTTCGTGCGCGGTGCGACGCGGGGTTTCACCATGGGCCCCATGCCCGCCCGCTGCCGGCCGGCAACGGGTCATCGCTCGCGGCGCGGATGGAGATCCGAATCGAGGACGCGCGTGCATGCCTGAGATCCGTCTGACCCTTCGCTCGCGGCGCGGATGGGGATCCCTGTCGAGGAAGCGCGCGCATGCCTGAGATCCGCCTGACCCTTCGCATCCCGGAGTGGATGTGCGGAAGGTCGCTTCCGGCCGGCGCCGGCATCGCGGCCGGGTTCATCGCGCTCGATCTGCTGTTGTTCGTTCCCCTCTACCTGCTCGTCTCGCAGGAGCACGATTTCTGGCCCTTCTTCCCGCGGGAGCATCCCCGGGGGCAGTACGACTGGGGATGGCCCGGACTCGGGCGCAGCAGCTACGAGTACGTCATGCAGTTGTTCGTCCGACGCGGCAACATGGACATGTTCCGGGTCAGCGCGGACTGGGTCTTCATCGTCTCGTCGCTGGTTCTCGCCAGCCGATTCGCCGGCGGGTGGCGCGCGGCCGCGGTGTCGCTGGCGTGGTTCGCCTACGTCGCGCTGCTTGCGTTCATGGCGTACACCGGCTTCGTCCACGCGCTCTTCGACCGCCCCGGCACGGTGCTCGACGACGTTCTCATGCTCGAGAGCGCGTGGATCTTCGTGCGCGACACCTGGGCATTCACGGACGGCCTCTACGCCGCCGCATTCCTGGCCGCGGCCGCCGGTCTCGGACTGCTGGCGGCGCGGTACCTCGGGGCCGCCTGGCGCTGGGGGGCCGGGCTCGACCGGCGGTCCGCGGCCGCCGGCTGGGTGATCGTGAACGCCTGGTGCGTGCTGTCGCTGTCGTGGTTCGGCCCGTGGCGGGACGACCCCGTCATTCAGCTCCAGGCAAAGCACGCGTACTCCAATTGGCAGCGGTCGCAGGACGTGCTGGCCACCGTCGAGGCGCTGGACGGCTCCGCCCTCCGGGAGGCGGCCGCCCTCGCCGAAACGACGCCCGTGCGCCGTCCCGACGTCTTTCTCTTCGGCGTCGAGTCGTACGGGGCGGCACTGTGGGCCGACGACGACTACCGCGTCGCGCGGCAGGGGCTGATGGACCGGGTGCAGCGCGAGCTGGACGCGCTGCGACTTCCGATGTTCACGCGCTTCGCGGCGGCCCCGGTGAGCGGCGGCGGGTCCTGGATGAGCACCGCGTCGGCGTTGAGCGGGATACGAATCGGCAACCATTCGACGTACTGGGCCTGGAAGCGGATGGCCCGTCGCTATCCTCACCTGATCTCGTACCTGGAGCGACACGGCTATTACACGCTGGCGGTTCAGCCCGGCGCCACGTGGGCGGAGGACCTGTACGGCTACGACGACGTGGTCCTTCGGCAGGACTTCTCGTACGAGGGGTTCCTGTACGGGTTCGGTCACGTGCCGGATCAGTGGGCCCTGGAGTACGCGTTCGAGAACTACTGGAGCCGGCGCCCGCGGCCCCGGCTCTTTCACTTCTCGACCGTATCCACGCACTTCGCCTGGGAGCCTCCGCCGCGGATCACGGAGGACATCGCGGCGCTCGAAGAACCGCAGCCGTCGTTCATCGAGACCCGGCCGGACTACGTGGAGCTCGCGCTGACGGTCCCCCAGGGCTGGAAGCGGAGCTACTTCATCACCCTCGCCTATGAATGGGAGCTGCTGCTCGCGGCCTTCCGACATCGCATCGAACCCGGGTTCATCGCCCTGATCTTCGGCGACCACCAACCGCCGTTCATCGCGGACGGGCAGGGTGACGGCGACGTCGCCTTTCACGTCGTCACGGACATTCCCGCCCTCTCCGGACCGCTGGCGGCGGCGGGTTTCGCGGTTGGAGGGAACGTCGCCTGGGAGCCCGGCGCGTCGACGGCGTTCCGGATGGAGGCCCTCTACCCGTTCCTGTTGAGCCTGCTGTCCACGGAAACCGGCGACTCCCTGGAGTACAGCCCGACCGGCATCGCCGTCCCGGCGCTGCCGGCGTGGTGACACGACGCGTGACCGGGAGCCCCGGCCGGGTTCGACCGCCTGACCCAGCCGCCGATACCGTCGTCGCGTTCCGATCGCTCTCGGCAGCGAACGAACCCCCCCTGCTCTCTTGAAAACCTTGTATTAAAACAACGTCAGAGACAAAAATACACGCTATTTCGTCAATAACGGGTGTAATCAAGGTGTTGCACCGTCGAGAGATCGGCCATCTGGAGGCTTGGGCGGCGCGCCGGCCGCACAAGCCGATCGTGATTCGGGGCGCGCGGCAGGTCGGCAAGTCGACGCTGGTGCGCGAGTTCGCCCGCACCGCGGGGCTGTCGATGGTGGCGGTCGACTTCGAGCGCAACCCGAGCTGCGGGAGGCCTTCACCGGGCGGGACCCGGCGCGCATTCTGGCCCTCCTCAAGCTGCTGACGGGAGCTCGACCTGTGCGAGCGAGGCGTTCACGACAGGCGGGAGAGCAGGTCGTCGCCGTCGTCGCACGCGATGATCAGGTCTCCGGCCTCGGCGAGGCGGTCGGGGTCCTCGATGCCGGTCAGGAGGACGGCCGTCCGCTCCGCGGCCCGCGGCCCGAACTTCTGTGCGACCAGCCGGCCGAGGAACGTCCGCTGGCGAGCGATGCCCTCGGCGCGCCCCCGCGTGAGACCTTCCGCGCGCCCCTGCGTGAGGCCTTCGGCCCGCCCTCGTGTGAGGCCTTCGGCCCGGCCCGCCCGGAGCCCGGCGTCGTGGGCCTGCCGGCGGTGGCGGCCGAGCTGGGGGTCGTCGTCGGGGGTGGTGCCCTCCTGCCGGCCGAGCCGCCGGCCCACCCGGGTGAGGTCGGCCAGCGTGCGCGCGCTGAGGCGGCTCTCGTTCAGGGCGGCGTGGAGCTGCGCGGCCGTCCAGGTGGGGAACGCCCGGCTCTCGTCCGCGACCCGGAAGCGGCGACCGTCGTCCAGCACGTAGATGGTCAGGCCCGGCCGCAGGCCGCGGGGGCGGCTCGGCGACGACTCGTCGGGGGTGTCCACCCACACCTCGGGAAACCCCCACGCCTCGTAAACCGGCAGCTTGTTGCGCCGGATGTCGGTGGTGTGATCCACTTCGAGAATCACGTCCGGCAGCGGGTCTACCCCCAGCACGATGGCGGGGTCGCGGGGCCGCCAGACGCTCCGGTCCAGGTAGATGGTCTGGTCGCCCACGAGCACCTGCCGCGGCCGGCCGTCCGCGTCCAGCTCCATCAGGTAGACGGCCCCGGCCAGGAGGAAACGCGACCCGCGCTCCAGGCACATGCGGGTCAGCAGCTCGCTCAGCAGGTTCGGGGCATTCTCGTGGACGGGGCCGGCGTCGCGCATCACCCAGGCTGTCCCCGTCTCGCGCAACCAGTACTCGATGCGCCCGTCGTAGGCCCACACGTCGTCCCAGGTCGGCAGAGAGACGGGGTCGCAGCCGGGAAAGTCCGGGGCGGCGGTCGGCATCGGAGCGCTCGGCCCGACGACGCGTTCGGCGCGCGCGGCACGCCTGCCTGCGGGGGGGATCGATGCAGCCATTCGCCCATTGTGTCATATACAACCCGCTATCGCCAGCGGTGTACCACCGAGAGGTGCACGTCAGCATTGTTGGGACCGGTATGGGCTGGACCATCGCAGGCCGACGCCGACATCGCGCTGCACGGCCGAAAGCTCCGCGGCTGTTCGAGACTTCTGGGAATGAAGAGCCGCCAAGCAGCCTCAGGCTCTCCAACAAATCTGACGTGCACCCACCACCGAGTACGGACGTTCTCCCGCCGGTGTCACGCGGGCACTCGCCCGCATCGTGTCATATTACGCTCACTGGTGGGCGAGCGAGACGTACGAGCCTGCGATGGCCTCGCGGGCCTTCTCGGACAGCTCCCGGTAGTCGGCCGCGGCGATGGGCGGGGAGACGACGACCTCCACTTCGATGCGACGGTGGTGGAGCAGCCGCCAGACGTGGGGAAAGAACGCCATGCCCCCGTACCAGCAGACGTCGTCCCGATTCCCGGGGCCGACGGGAGCCGAGTCGAGGGTCCGGTAGTTCAGGGTCAGGGGCAGCACCAGCGTCCCCGCCAGGGCGCACGCCTTGAACAGGGGACTCTTGAAGGGCTCGACCCCGGCCCCGTCGCTCGCCGCACCCTCCGCGAAGAGGGTCACGGGGACGCCGCTCTCGAGGAGGGCGGCGACGCCCCTGATCTCCTGCGCGAGCCGCCGCCGGCTGATACGGTCCACGAAGAAGCACTGGGCGAAGCGGCAGATGTGCCCCAGGAAGGGGGTCCCGTGCATCTCCCGCGACGTGACGAAGGTGGAGGGAAACAGCGCCCCGTGGACCAGGATGTCCAGATAGGACAGGTGGTTGACCGCGTAGAGATGCGTCTGGCCGGGCGCGACGTGGCGGGCGTTCCTGAGGGTGACGGCGACCCCCCAGTGCCGCAGGAACGCCCGGCAGCCGAGCGACGTGACCCGGTTGGCCCAGCGTCTGGCGGCGAGGGGGAACCACCGCCTGAGGCAGACCCCGAAGGTCTGCCAGAACGCGAAGGCGAGGACGATGATGCCCCCGCCGATCAGCTTGAACAGGGCCCTGCAGGACGTCACGTCAGGACGATTCGAGTTGAAGTTGCCGACTGCACCCGGTCGTGGCCCGTCCTTGTCGGTTGCCCGCGCCCGGCGCGGCAGGGGTGATCGCCGTCGGCGTCCTCAGGACGGTGACGGGAATCACCTTGCCACGTGCCCAGCGCAGGAACCCGGAAACGGGCTGCGTCTGGACGCGGTTGGCAACTCCAATGGCGATCACTGTCCTTGACCGCCCCACCGGTGTCGGAGGGCGGCGCCGCGAAAGGGCCCGCACGCCTGGACGGATTGGTCGTGGCGGCCGCGCGGCGGGGCGGCGGCCCCGCCGCCGGGCGCCGCTCTCCGGGCTACGGCAGGGCGAACACGAAGATGTTGTTGCCGTTGCTCGGCCGCAGCTCCGGGGTCAGGCGCATGTTGTCGCGCGAGCTCAGCGACGAGCCGGTGCTCGCCACCACGTACTGCTTGCCGTCGACCGCGTAGGTGATGGGAAATCCGGTGACCGACGTCCCCAGGTTGATCTCCCACAGCGACTCGCCGGTCTCCTGGTCGAGGGCCCGGAACCGGCCGTTGCCGTCGCCGCCGAAGACGAGCCCGCCGCCGGTGGTGATGAGCGAGGTGGTGCCGGCCCGCTGCTCGTAGATCCAGGCGGTGTTGCCGGTCTCGGCCGAGATCGCGTAGACGGCGCCGACCTGGTCGGTGCCCGGCGCGATCTGCTGGCGCTGCGCGAGGTTGTAGAGGGTCACGCCGCCCTCGGTGGTCGCCATCATGCGGGCGCACACGTTGCGAAGCGGGTAGTACATCAGCCCCGTCATGGGGCTGTAGGCGCCGGCCTCGTGGTCCTTGCCGCCGGTCACGAAGCTCGGGCAGATGAGCATGTCCTGCCCCTCGCGCTCGAAGACGAGCTCGGCGTTCTCGGTGACCGCGCCGGTCGCGCCGTCGATGCCGCTGACCACGTTCTGGGCGGTGGTGGGCATGGCCCAGAGGAACTCGCCGGTCGCGCGGTCGAGCGTGTACACGATGCCGGTCTTGCCGGGAATGCCGGTCATGACCTTCCGCACCTCGCCCGGCTGCAGCCCGGGGTTGATCCAGGGCACGACGGCGGGGTCCGGCGCCACCGCCGTGTCGAGGAGCAGCCGCTCGAACGGGTGGTCGAGGTCCCAGTGGTCGTTCAGGTGCTGGTAGTACCAGACGATCTCGCCGGTGTCGGCGTCGAGGGCGAGGGTCGAGTTGTGGTAGAGGTGCTTCAGGTCGGTCCCGCCGATCATGAACTTGGGCGCCGGCGAGGTGACCGACGTGCCCACGTAGACGAGGTTCAGCTCGGGGTCGTAGCTCGGGACCATCCACGAGCCCACGTGCTTCCGCTCCTCGAAGGGGACGGCGCCCCAGCTCTCGTTGCCGGGCTCGCCGGGGCCGGGGATGAGGCGGCGGCGCCACAGCTCCTCGCCGGTCATGGCGTCGTGGGCCACGATGACGCAGGCGTGGGGGCCGCCCTTCGGGGCGCAGCTCCGGCCCGACACGACCTTGCCGTCGGCCACGATGGGCCCCGAGGTCTGGTTGGCGGGATGCACCCGGTAGTCGAGGACCTCGGTCTCCCACACCAGCTCGCCGGTCTTGGCGTCGAGGGCGAAGATGTAGTCGTCGCCGCTCGTGTCGATGATGAGCTCGCCCCAGATCGCGATGTTGCGGTTGGTGTCGGTGAGGCTGCCGATCATGTACTCGGCGAGGTCGTCGGGCCGGTCGCGGCGGTACTCCCAGATGAGGTCGCCGGTCACCGCGTCGAGGGCCTGGATGACGTCGCGCGGGTTCGGCATGTACATCACCCCGTCGTAGACCACCGGGGTCCCCTGCTGCAGCCCCGGCCCCAGCGCCCGCGTCCACACCATGCGGATGTCGCCGACGTTGCCGCGGTCGATCTGGTCGAGGGGGCTGTAGCCCAGCGTGTCGAGGGTGCGCCGCCACATCAGCCAGTCGTCGGGGTCGGGGTCCTGCAGCATGGCGTCGGTGACGGGGACGAACGCGTCCGGATCCTGGGCGTGGACGGCGGCCGGCAGCCCGAGCGGCGCCAGCAGGCCGAGGATGACGAGGGACGTCGAGACGAGGCGGCGTGCGTGCATGATTTGCTCCTTGGGACGCTGACGGAAACGCGTTGCCGTACGCCGGGCGGGCCGAGCCTGCCCGTCGTCGCCCGCGGCTCCGCCTGGCGCCCGCAACCAATCCTCCGACAGCCGGCGCCGTTCCACCGCTCGGATTCCTGGCCACGGAGACCGGCGGCGTCCGGGCGCAGTCGGCAACTCCATGTCGATCGCTGTCCTTGACGGAATTGCGCCCGGACGCGGTCACTCCGGCAGCGCGAAGACGTAGAGCGCGTTGCCGGTCCGGGCCTGGTGGATCTCGGGGTTCAACGTGGCGGTCAGCCCCCTGAAGATGCCGAGGCCGGTCGGCACCGCGAGAAACTGCCGGCCGCCGGCCGCGTAGGTAACGGGGAAGCCGTGCGCGGCGTGGCCGAGGCGGGTCTGCCACAGCACCTCGCCGGTGCGGACGTCGTGGGCGCGGAACCGGCGATCGGCTCCGCCGGCGAAGACGAGGCCCCCGGCCGTCGTGAGGGCCGACGTCAGGAACGGCGCGCGCTGCTCGCGGCTCCACAGCTCGTCCATGGTGCGGACGTCGTAGGCCGCGAGCCGGCCGACGTTGCCGCCGGTGTCCGGCATCTCGAGGAGCTGGGGCAGCCCCGCCTCGCCGCCCCCGCCGTCGGTCATCTCCACCGGCATGCCGGTCATCGTCATGCACATCTGGTGCAGGGGGATGACGAGCACCCCGGTCTCGGGGTGATAGGCGGTCGCCTGCCAGTTGTGCCCGCCGTACAGCCCCGGGCACGCCCGCACGGTATCGCCGACGCCGGCGTCGCGGATGTCCCGCCGATAGGTCAGCCGCCCCGTCTCGCGGTCGATCGACTCGAAGATGTCCTGGAACAGCGTCTCCCGCAGGTCGACGAACGCGCCGGTGCGGCGGTCGAGCTTCCAGAGGATGGCGTCCTTCCCGATGGTGAACAGCAGCTCCCGGCCGTCGACGTCGACGAGCACCCGCTCGTAGACGCTGTCCATGTCCAGCGTCTCGCCCGGCACGTGCTGGAAGTACCACTCGACCTGGCCGCTACGGGGATTGAGGGCGAGGGTCGAGTTGGTGTACAGCGCGTCGTTGCGGGTCGACATGCCCCGGCTCGCGGCCACCCACGGCTTGGCCTGGGCGGTGCCGATGTAGAAAAGGTCGAGGCCCGGGTCGTAGCTGCCGGGGATCCACGTGTCGCCGCCGGCCCGCAGGTGCGGCGGCACGTCGCCCCACGAGCCGCTGTTCGGGTCGCCGGGCAGCGCGATGGTGGACGTGCGCCACAGCTCGCGGCCGGTGTCGGGGTCGTGGCCGGTGATGAAGCAGGTCTCGTCCTTGTAGCGCTGGCAGCCGTTGATGCCGCTCACCACGACGCCGTTCGCGACCACCGGGCCGCCGAAGTGCATGAAGCCCTGCGTGTAGTCGGCCTTGACCGTCTCCCACGCGAGGTCGCCGGTGCGGGCGTCGAGGGCCACCAGCCGCGCGTCGTAGGTGGCCAGGAACACCTTGTCGCCGTAGAGGGCGAGGGTGCGGGTCGCCCCCCAGCGCGCGGCGTCCTCGGGCAGGGGATGACGGTACTCCCACAGCACGTCGCCGGTGGCCGCGTCGAGGGCCTGCACGACGTTGCCGGGATGGGCGAGGAACATCACCCCGTCGTGCACGAGGGGCGTGGTCTGGCTGTTGCCGTCCTCGATCGCGACCGCCCAGGCGAGCTGCAGGCCGCCGACGGTGTCGCGGTCGAGCTGGTCGAGGGGGCTGTAGCCGTGGTTGTCGAGGGTCCGCCGCCAGCTCGGCCAGTCGGCGGGCGGGGGGTCCTGGAGCAGCGCGTCGGTGACCGGGGTGAGGGCCGGCGCGCGGGGAGGGCCGCCGTAGCGTGTCGTCCTGGCGCCGGCGTCCGCCTCCGCGCCGAGGGCCGGCGCGGCCGCGATCGCCGCCTCCGGATCTCCCCGGGGCTCGGGCTCGGCCGCGGTGAGCCGCACGCCGCCCGCCGCCTGCCCGTTCGACTGGATCACGAGGGCCACGAGGCCGGCGTAGGCGTCCTCGCTCAGCGTGCCGCCGAGGCCCGGAGGCATCTCTGCGCGGAGGTACTCGAGCAACTCGGCCGCCGTCCGCCCGGCCCAACGGCTCTCGAAGCCCACGCCGGTCAACGCGGGCCCGTGCGACCCGCCCTCAAGGGCCGCCCCGTGGCACTCGGCACACGCGCCGGCGTAGACCGCACGGCCCAGCGCGATCTGCGCCTCGGTGAACCCGCCCGCTTCGGCTCCCTGCCCCGCGCCGGCGGCCCCGGGACCGAACACCCCTGCCGCGGCCGCCGTCACCAGCGCCTCGACGAACCGGACCTTCAACTGTCTCCGCATGGAGCTCCTTCGCGGCGTGGGGAACGAGGACCGCCGCATGACCCGGAGGGGAGGGAGCGCCGCCTCACGGTCGACCCGCGACCGGCGGGTCGACGACGACCCTGGCCCCGAGAAGCGGCGTGGCGTACTCGCGGCGGACGGCCCGGGGCGGCGGCACCGGCCCCACCTCGAGGCCGGCCGCGATGCGCACCGGCGAGAACCTGTCCCGCGGCACGACCTCGGCCACCTCGCTCCAGTGGTCCTCGACCACGATGGAGACGGCGGGCGGCCCCGGCAGAAAGCCGGGGCAACCGGTCGGGGCGGCATGGAACACGGCTCACGGCCCTTCGTGGGTGTGGATGAACCGCTCGCCCCGCGCCACCGCCTGCCGGCCGGCGGCCAGCCGGTGCTCGTTGGTGACGCCCTCCGAGCAGGCCTCCTCGAAGAACTCGTACTCGCCGTCGCGCCCGATGCGCCCCATGTCGAACCGCAGCGTCCACGGGCTCGTGAAGACGGTGGGGTCCTCCATGGTCGCCTCGTAGCGCAGGGTGTCGTCGTCGACCAGCGTGTAGCGCTCGACCACCCGCAGGTTCTCGCTGTAGAAGCTGCCGTGGGAGTCGAGCCACGGCTCGTCGTTGAAGTTCGTCACCTCGACGACCAGCGTGTCC
>JAJEFC010000042.1 GCA_022820675.1 Vicinamibacteria bacterium
ACGTCCCCCGCGAACCGGACCCTCATGAGACGGCGAGATCCTCGACGAGTCGGTCCATGGCCGCGGGCTCCCGTCGCGGCAGGCGCGGTTGCCGGCGCGCGGTGTCCGGCGCGCGGTGTCCGGCCGACGTCCCCCGCGAACCGGACCCTCATGAGACGGCCAAGTCCTCGACGAGCTCGTCGACGGTCGCCGACTCCCGTCGCGGCAGGCCGAGGCTGAGACGGTTGCACATCGCGCGGTACAGCGTGTTCGTCCGCATGAGCTCGTCGTGCGACCCGCTCGCCGCGACCCGTCCCCGCTCCAGCACCACGATGCGCGTGGCGTCGCGGACGGTCGACAGCCGGTGCGCGATGACGATGGTCGTGCGGCCGGCGCGCAGCCGGCGCAGGGCGTCGATCACCGCCGCCTCCGACATCGCGTCGAGGGCGGACGTCGGCTCGTCGAGGAGGAGGATGGGCGCGTCCTTGAGCAGCGCCCGCGCGATGCCGATGCGCTGGCGCTCGCCCCCGGAGAGCGACGCGCCGTCCTCGGCGACGTCCGTCCGGTACCCCCGCGGCAGGCGGGCCACGAAGTCGTGGACGTGGGCGGCGCGCGCCGCCGCCTCGACCTCCTCGTCGCCGGCGTCCAGCCTGCCGTAGCGGATGTTGTCGGCGATGGTGCCGCTGAAGAGGACGGGCTGCTGCGGCACCAGCGCGACCTGGCGGCGGAGCGACCGGAGCCCGTAGCGCGCCGCGTCGACGCCGTCGATGAGGATGCGGCCGCCCTGGTGCTCGTACAGCCGCGGGACGAGGTTCGCGGCGGTGGTCTTGCCGGCGCCGGTGGGGCCGACGAGGGCGACGAGCTCGCCGGGCCGGGCCTCGAAGCTCACGCCGCGAAGGACGGGCCGGCCCGGCTCGTAGGCGAAGCCCACGTCCTCGAACCGGACGTGGCCGCGCACGCCGTCGGCCGCGACGCTCCCCGGCGCGTCGGCCGCCTCCGGGGTCAGGGCGAGCAGCTCGCGGACGCGGCGCGCGCTGACCACCGCCTGCTGCAGGGTGCCGGTGGTCCGCGCGATCTCCGAGATGGGGGTGTAGACGGCGGCGAGATAGGCGACCACGACGAGCAGGCTGCCCACCGTCAGCCGGCCCTCGAGGACGTGCAGGCCCCCGACGCCGAGGACGAGGGCGGTGCCGAGCAGGGTCACCCCGGTGACCGTCACCGAGAAGAGGGACTCCTGCCACGTCAGGTCCAGCCGCGCGCGCCGCGTCCGGTCGCCCACGTCGGCGAAGCGCTCGAGCTCGTGCCGCTCGCGCGTGAAGCTCTTGACGGCGGCGATGGACGACAGCACCGCGAGGATCCGCTCGATGAGCCCCGACTCCAGGTTCTTGACGCGTTCGGCCCGGTCCGTCAGCGTCCGCGCGTGGTGCCGGAGGGTCAGGTACAGGAATGGCGCGACGCTCAGCGACAGCAGGGCCAGCGTGGCGTCGACCCAGAGGAGCACGCCGAACATCAGGCCCAGGTTCATCGCCGCGACGGTCAGCGGGAAGACCCCGCCGATGACGAGGTCGTCGACGCAGTAGGCGTCCGCGTCGAGGCGGTAGACGGAGTCGGCGGTCCGGGCCGCGACGTGGTGGCGCAGAGGCAGCGCCTGCAGGTGGTGCAGGAGCTGCTCGCGCAGCCGATAGACGACGCGCTGCGCCATGTCGACCTGCATCTGGGTGTGCGCCATGCGCACCACCTCGGCGCCGAGCTGCACCAAGAGGCCGGCCGCGACCACCGCGAGCAGGAGCATCACGGCGTCGTCGAGGGCCGCCGGCAGCCAAGCCGCCACCGCGGGGGGGAACGGGGCCCCGCCCAGCACGTTGTCCACCAGGACCTTGAGCGGCCAGGGGGCCAGGGCGGTGAGGCCGGTCTCGGCGAGGACGAGCAGGATCACCGCGAGCGCGCGCCCGCGGTACGGCCTCAGGTAGCCGAGGATCCAGGCGGCGAGGTTCACCACGGGATTCTACCAGCCCGGCCCGCGGCTACCGGCTCCGCTCGTCGGACTTGCTCAGCTCGGCGCGCAGGACGTGCTTCTGGATCTTGCCGACGGCGGTGCGGGGGAGGGCGTCGCGTAACACCACCCGCTGCGGCACCCGGAAGCGGGCGAGTCGGCCGCGGCACCAGTCGATGATCTCGTCCTCGCGCAGGGCGTCGTCGCGCGGCACCACGACGGCCAGGATCGCTTCGTCCCGCATCTCGTCGGGCACCCCGATGACCGCGCAGTCGAAGACGCCGGGGTGCTCGCGGACCGCCGCCTCGACCTCGCTCGCGGCGACGTTCTCGCCCGCCCGCTTGATCATGTCCTTGGCCCGGTCGATGAAGTGGTAGTAGCCCGCGTCGTCCTGCCGCGCGGTGTCGCCGCTCCACAGCCACCCGTCCCGCAGGGTCGCGGCGGTCGCCTCGGGGTTCTTGTAGTAGCCCTTCATCAGGGTGAGCCCCGGCGTCCCGCGCACCACGACCTGCCCCGGCCGCCCCCGCGGCACCGGCCGCCCCTCGTCGTCGACGAGGTCGGTGGCGTAGCCGGCGACGGTCCGGCCCATCGACAGGTTGCGCCGCTCGCCGTCGAGGGGGTTCATGATGGGCGGCCCCATCGTCTCGGTCATGCCCCAGAGCTGCAGGAGCTGCGGCCCGAACCGGTCGCCCCACTCGTCGAGCTGCGCGGGGGTGATGTTCTGCGCGAAGAGCACCACCCGAAGGGGGTTCGACCGCAGCTCGGGGCGCCGCGGCTGGGCCAGCAGCATGCGGATGGGGGCCGCGAACAGGCTCGACGCCGTGCACCGGTGGGCGATGGCGAGGTCGAAGTAGCGGCTGGCGCTGAAGCGCGCGGTCATCGCCATGCTCGCGCCGGTCACGAGGGTGCTCATCGTCGAGTAGTACTGGGCGTTGCCGTGGAAGAACGGCAGCACCACGAGGTGCCGGTCGTCGGGGGTCAGGCGGATGTGGCCCGCCACCGTCCGTCCCGCGCAGAGATAGTTGGCGTGGGTGACGAGCACGCCCTTGGGCCGCGCCGTCGTGCCGGAGGTGTAGAGGATCGCCGCGTCGTCGGTCGGGCCGGGGGGCGGTCCCGGCGGCGGAGTGTCCGGGTGCGCTCCCGCAAGGGCGTCGAAGCTGGCGGCGGGAGACGGCGCCCCGGGCCCGCACACGATGACCGACTCGATCCGCGGGCACCGCCGGGCGACGGCGCCGGCCGTCTCCAGGTACGGCGCCTGCGTGAAGATCGCCCGGCTCTCCGAGTGGCCGGCCAGGTACTCGAGCTCCGCTTCCGAGGAGGCGGTGTTGACGGGCACGATGACCGCACCGACGGCGGCGGCCCCGAACCACAGGTCGAGGAACGCCGGGCAGTTGCCGAGGAGCAGGGTGATCCGGTCGCCCCGCCCGATGCCGAGGTCCCCGAGCAGGCGGGCGGTGCGGTTGACGGCGCCCGCGAACTCGCGGTACGTGCGCGCCGACACGCCGCCCTCGAGGTCGTCGAAGACGACGAACGGCGCGTCCGGGGCGGTGCGCGCGCGCTCCTCCACGAGGGCCGGCAGGGTGGACGGGCCGGCTCCCGCGGCCGGCGGCGGGCCCTCGGCGGACGTGGGTGCCTCCCTTGACATGTCGGCGCCCTTGCCGGGTCACCGGCCGCCGGCGGCGCGGCCGATCCACCACGCCGCGCAGATCCCCATCGCGGCCTTGAGCATCTCGAGAGAAGTATAGGCGGCGTGCAGGATGCCGAAGGTCGCGAGGCTCGGCGGCGGCGGGTCGCGGGGGACGAAGTCGAGGCCGCGTCCTATCGAGACGATGGGCGGGGTGACGACGACCGTCAGGACCACCGCGATGGCCAGCATCGCCCCCACCAGCCACCGGAGCCGCCGGTCCCCGGAGACGCCGAGGACGAGCCACAGGGTGACGCCGCCGAGCGGAATCTGGAAGAGGTTCCAGTACCGGAAGAACAGGCGGTTGAGCTCGGAGGACAGGTACCGCAGCAGATCGCGGGCCGCCGGCGCCCCGAGCCGGTCCACGCCCTCGGCGAACGACGGATGCCCGCCCGCCGCGAGCAGGCGGTCGATGGTGTAGAAGTTCTGGGTCGCGGCCACGCTGATGCAGACCGTGCCCATGACCCAGACGCCGAGGCAGAACGCGGCCGCGCGAGGCTTCACCCGTCCCTCTCCTCTCCGGCCGCTCCGGTGCGGCCGGCGCATGCAGGCCCCCGCGGCCCGCTGATTGCCGGCCGCGGCAGCGAATCGCGCCGCTTCCGGCCCCCGGTCACCGTTAAAGTTGGGAAAACACGTGTCATTTTCGGATGGATCACGCAAAAGGACGACTTCAACAGCGTATAATACCCGCCGGGACCGGTGACGGGAGCGGTTGGCCCGTGGGCGTCGATTGGTGGAAGACCCGCCATTACAGGTTCGCGACGGACAATCCGACACTCTGGGCAAGACAGGAGTTGCGCCCGCGGGGCCGGCCGGGCCGCGGGTGTGCCGTCGGCGCGGGTCATGCGGAGCCCGCTTTCCCGGCGGGGCGTCGAGGCGTTGGGCAGGTCGCCGGGGCGTTGCCCGGCGCCGCGATGGGCGGGGCCTCGCGGCCGCACGGAACCGGGTCGGTATCCATGGGTTCCCAGTTGAGTCTGCATACCGAGACCCTGCGGCAGGTCGTCACGTCGGACCCGATCCGCCTCGATCCGCTCGCGCCGGTGCGCGAGGCGTTCGAGCGGATGAAGGAGCAGCGGCGGGGCGCGGTGCTGATCTGCCGCGAGGGGAAGCTGGTCGGCATCTTCACCGAGCGCGACGCGCTGGCGTTGATGGCCGACGCCGTCGACCTGAGCGTGCCGATCGAGCGGGTGATGACCCCCGACCCCGTCGCGCTGTCCGAGGACGACACGGTCGGCGCGGCCATCACCAGGATGGCGCAGGGGGGATATCGGCGGTTGCCGATCGTCGACGCCGAGGGCCGGCCCGTCGGCTTCGTCAAGGTGGGCAGCATCCTGCACTTCCTCGTCGATCACTTTCCCGCGACGGTCTACAACCTGCCGCCGGCGCCCCACCATGCGACCGAGGCGAGGGAGGGGGCGTAGGCGTTCGCGGCGTGGAACGGCGCGGACTCCCGGAGGGTCGGTCGGGCGCCGAGCGGAGGCGCAGGCGACAGTTGGCTGAGACCCCGAGTCAGGCGTTACGGAGAGCAACGAGAGAATGACCCGCGAGTCGACCGCGACGGTGTCCACCGAAGAGTTCCCGCCACCGCCGGCCCTGCCGGCCTCCGAGAAGCGGACCATCCGCCTCGACGGGGCGACGGTCCGCCTCGCCGGCGACTCCGGCGACGGCATGCAGGTGGTGGGCGGCCAGTTCACCAACACGTCGGCGCTGCACGGCAACGACGTCGCCACGTTCCCCGACTTTCCCGCCGAGATCCGCGCGCCGCGCGGCACGCTCGCCGGCGTCAGCGGCTACCAGGTGCAGTTCGCGTCGCGCGACATCTTCACCCCCGGCGACACGTTGCAGGCCCTCGTCGCCATGAACCCCGCCGCCCTCGTCACCAACGTCAAGGACCTCGAGAAGGGCGGGATCCTCATCGTCAACGAGGAGAGCTTCAAGGCGAAGGACCTGAAGCTGGCCCGGCTCGACGCCAATCCTCTCGAGGACGGCACCGTCGACGACTACCGCGTCATCAAGGTGCGCCTCGACACCCTCAACCGCGAGGCGGTCAGGGAGGTCGAGGGCCTCAGCTCGAAGCTGCAGGACCGGTGCAAGAACTTCTTCGCCCTCGGGCTCATCTACTGGCTGTTCGGGCGCGACATCGAGCCCACCCTGCGCTACGTCCACGACAAGTTCGGCAGCAAGCCGGAGGTCGCCGCGGCCAACGAGAAGGCGCTGCGGGCGGGGTGGTACTACGGGGAGACGACCGAGGCGTTCGACCACAGCTACCAGGTCGAGCCGGCCCGGCTCGCGCCGGGCACGTACCGCAACGTGATGGGCAACCAGGCCCTGGCCTGGGGGCTGGTCACCGCGGCCCGGCTCAGCGGCAAGGAGCTGTTCTGCGGCTCGTATCCCATCACGCCGGCGAGCCCGGTCCTCGAGGAGCTGAGCGCGCTCAAGCACTTCGGCGTGCGCACGGTGCAGGCCGAGGACGAGATCGCCGCCATCTGCTCGGCCATCGGGGCGGCGTTCGGCGGCGCGATGGCGATTACCAGCTCGAGCGGCCCGGGCATCGCGCTGAAGGGCGAGGCGATGGGGCTGGGCATGATTCTCGAGCTGCCCATGCTCGTCATCAACATCCAGCGCGGCGGCCCCAGCACCGGGCTGCCGACCAAGACCGAGCAGTCGGACCTGCTGCAGGCGATGTTCGGGCGCAACGGCGAGTCGCCCCTCCCCATCATCGCCGCGCGCAGCCCGAGCGACTGCTTCGAGGTGGCGCTGGAGGCGTGGCGCATCGCCACCCGCTTCATGACCCCGGTGATCCTCCTCTCCGACGGCTACATCGCCAACGGCTCGGAGCCGTGGGCGATCCCCGACGTGGACGATCTTCCGCCCATCCCGGTGGAGCACCCGCCCGCGAAGGCCAACGGTCAGCCCTTCCTGCCCTACGAGCGGAACGAGCGCCTGGCCCGCCCGTGGGCCCTCCCCGGGACGCCGGGCCTGATGCACCGGGTCGGCGGGCTCGAGAAGGAGGACGTCACCGGCAACGTCAGCTACGACCCCGAGAACCACCAGCACATGACCAACGTGCGGGCCGAGCGGGTGGCCCGCATCGCCGGGGACATTCCGCCGCAGGCGGTGGACGGGCCGGCGCGGGGGAAGCTGCTGGTGCTCAGTTGGGGCGGCACGTTCGGCGCCTGCACGAGCGCCGTCGACGAGTGCCGGGCCGGCGGGCTCTCGGTGGCCCACGCCCACCTGCGGTATCTCAACCCGTTCCCCGCCAACCTCGGCGAGGTGCTCGCCGCCTACGAGCGGATTCTCGTGCCGGAGCTGAACACGGGGCAGCTCCGCATGCTGGTGCAGTCGCGCTACCTTCGCGAGTGCGTTGGGCTGAACAAGGTCAAGGGCAAGCCGTTCACGGTATCCGATGTCGTATTCAAGATTAGAGAGCTGGTGGCGTAGGGTCGGCCTCGGGCGCGAGGAGTCGGCATCCAACGGCGACGCGCCGGTCGCGCTGGCGGAGCCCCCGCCGGGCGAGGGCGCCGGACAAGCGGCCGAGGCGAGGCCCGCGCCCGAGCCGGCGGCGCCGGTCGAGCTGCCGGTGCTGAAGGCGGCCGACTTCGCCAGCGACCAGGACGTGCGCTGGTGTCCCGGGTGCGGAGACTACGCGATTCTCGCGCAGATGAAGAAGATGCTGCCGTCGCTGGGCGTGCCCCGCGAGAACATCGTCTTCATCTCCGGCATCGGGTGCTCGAGCCGGTTCCCGTACTACATGAACACCTACGGCATCCACAGCATCCACGGCCGGGCGCCGGCGTTCGCGACCGGGCTCAAGGCGGCGCGGCCCGATCTGATGGTGTGGGTCATCACCGGCGACGGCGACGGGTTGAGCATCGGCGGCAACCACCTCATGCACGCCATCCGCCGGAACCTCGACATCAACATCGTGCTCTTCAACAACCGCATCTACGGGTTGACGAAGGGCCAGTACTCGCCGACGTCGCCCCTCGGCAAGAAGACGAAGACCTCGCCGATGGGGGCCATCGACAACCCCCTGCATCCCCTGTCGATCGCCATCGGCTGCGAGGCCACGTTCGTGGCGCGCTCCATCGACACCCACATCAAGCACCTCGAAGGGGTGCTGCGCCGCGCCGCCGAGCACCGGGGCACCGCCTTCGTCGAGGTCTACCAGAACTGCAACGTGTTCAACGACCTGGCCTGGCAGTACGCCAGCGACCGGCAGACCAAGAGCGAGCACACCATCGAGCTCGAGCACGGCGCCCCGCTGGTCTTCGGCAGGGACCGGCAGAAGGGCATCCGCCTCAGCGGCCTCGAGCCCGAGGTGGTCGCGCTGGGGAACGGCACGAGCGAGGCCGACCTGCTGGTGCACGACGAGCGGGCGCCCGAGCCCAGCCTCGCCTATCTGCTGAGCCGGCTACGCTACGAGGACGGGTTCCCGGAGCCGATCGGCGTCTTCCGGGCCATCGACGCGCCGCGCTACGAGGAGGAGCTGGCGACGCAGGTGGATTCCGCCCGCCGGCGCTCGGGCGAGGGGGACCTGAACGCGCTGTTCAACTCGGGAGAGACCTGGACGGTTCCATGACCTGCCCCTGGTGCGGGGCCGACAACCTCGACGGCGTGGACGAATGCGTCGCGTGCGGGCAACCGCTGAGCGACGCCCACCTGCCCGACCCCGCGACCGTCGTCGAGCGCGGCCTCCTGGCCGACCACGTGCGGGTCCTCGACCCGCAGGCCCCGGTGGTGGTGGCGGCCGACACCCCCGTCCGCGACGTGTTGCGGGCGATGATCGACGGCGGGACCGGCTGCGTGGTGGTCGCCGACGCGAACCGCCCGGTCGGCGTCTTCACCGAGTACGACGCGCTCATGAACCTCAACGCCGAGGCGCCCGGACTCGGCGGCCGTCCCGTGTCGGACTTCATGACCGCCCCCGCCGAGACGCTGGAGCCGGACGCCAAGGTCGCCTTCGCGGTCCAGCGCATGGCCGTCGGCGGCTACCGGCACATCCCCGTCGTCGGCGCCGGCGGAGAGCTGGCGGGGATCATCTCGGTCCGCGACATCCTCCGCTATCTGACGGACAGGATGGGCGAGAGCCGGGAACCGGGGTCGTAGCGGCGGCGGGGAGGAGGGCGGCAATGGTGGCAGGGTGGTTCGCGGCGGGGGCGGCGATGGCCGGGCTCGGGGTGCTGCTCGGGGCGTTCGGGGCCCACGGCCTGCGCGAGCGCATCGCGCCCGACCTGCTCGCCGTCTACGACACCGGCATCCGCTACCACCTGATCCACGCGCTGGCCCTGCTGGCCGTCGCGTGGGCGGCCGAGCGCTGGTCCAACGCCTGGGTCGGCGCCGCCGGCTGGCTGTTCCTGGCCGGCATCGTCGTCTTCTCCGGCAGCCTCTACCTGCTCGCGGTCACCGGCACCCGCTGGCTCGGCGCCATCACCCCCATCGGCGGCCTCTGCTTCCTGGTCGGGTGGGCGGTGCTCACCGTGGGCGTCCTCCGCGCCGGCGGCTGACGGCGGGCGGTTGCGGCTGGGCCGCTGCCCTGAGCTCGCGCCGCGCCGGACGTGTCGACCCGTTGCACGATTGGCCTGATGCTCGACCCGCGGGTTCGCCGGGCGGTCGTCGCGCATGGTGGAGAGGTCACCCTCCCAGAGCCCCGAGCCTGCGAGTTGGAAGATGCGGCCGGCTTTCGCCCGGCGAACGGATTCCTCGAGCGCGGGATTGACCGCCTTCGAGCAGGTCAGCTCGTCACCCAACCGCGACGCTTTCCCGAGAGTCCGCTCGTCAGGCACAGGGTACGCACGTTTCATGTGTAGATGATACGACCCCGTCAGGGACACCCCTCAACGTCGACCGGACCGCCGGTGGGGACGGTCGGGCTCGCCGGGGTCGTAGCCGTCGCAGCTCAGCATCGGAAGGCGGGGGTACTTCGAGTACCGCCCGTCGTCGTCGGACCGCCCGCACCGGTAGTAGTCCTGGTCGGTACGGGAACGAACGACGCGGGCGTGCCGGCAGTGCAGGCACAGCCCCACGCGATCCTCGCGATCAGCCGGCCGCATCGCCGGTCCAGCGGGTCCAGCCGCGGCCGCGGTGGCCGAAGTCGCAGTGCGCCGGGTGCAGGACATCCGCGAGGATCTCCGCCGACTCGACGACGCGCGGCCCCGGCCGGTTGAAGTACTGGTTGCCGTCGGTCATGAACACGCGGCCGTTGCGGACGGCGGAGAGCCGCGGCCAGGCCGGGTGGGCGGCCAGCGGCGGCATCTCGCGGCCGGCGCGCTCGATGTCCCACCCGCACGGCATGACGGCGATCACGTCGGGGTCGGCGGCGGCGAGGGCCTCGATGGAGAGGCCGCCGGAATGCTCTCCCGCCTTTCCCAGGACATCGACGCCGCCGGCCCGCTCGACGAGCTCGGGCACCCAGTTGCCCGCCGCCATCAGCGGATCGATCCACTCTATGCACCCGATGGTCGGACGGGTCCCCTCCGCCGCCGCCCGCGCCTGAACCGCGTCGAGCCCCGCCAGGAGGCGGTCCACAAGTGCCTCGCCACGTTCCGGGGCGCCGAGGGCCGACGCCACCGTCCGGATGTCGGACCAGATGTCGGGCAGCGACATCGGCTCGAGCGACACGATGCGGGGCCGCGAGCCGACGAGCTCGCATACCGCCGCCTCGACGTCCTTCAGGCTCACGGCGCAGACCTCGCACTGCGTCTGGGTGATGACCACGGTCGGCGCGAGGCGGTCGAGGATGCCGGCGTCCACCCGGTACACCGACAGCCCGTCGGCGACGATCGCGCGCACCTGGTCGTCGATGGCGCGGCCGGCCGCCCCCACCTCCACCTTCGACGACGAGCAGACCGGGAGCCGGCCCACGGAAGGGGGGTGGTCGCACTCGTGGGAGCGGCCCACGAGCCGGTCCTCGAAGCCGAGGGCGCAGATGATCTCGGTCGCACTGGCGATGAGGGAGACGATGCGGTGCGTCATGTCAGTACACCCGTAAGGGTGGTACCCCGGCGGAGGAAACGCCGGCCCGGCGGGCGCGGCGGTCGAGGGTCTCCAGCGCCGCCCGGCCGGTGTCGCCGAGGTCGGTGGTCCAGTCGTTCACGTAGAGGTCGACGTGCTGGAACATCACCTCGTCGCTCAGCTCCTGGGCGTAGCGGCGCATGGTGGGGATGGTTTCTTCGCGATGGCGCCGGCCGTGGGCGAGCGAGTCGCGGATCACGGCAGTCGCGGCGGCGATGGTGTCCGCGCCGAGGGCGTGCCGCGCGAGAATGCCGCCGAGCGGCAGTGGGGCGCCGGTGGCCTCTTCCCAGACCGTGCCGAGGTCCTCGACGAGAGAGAGCCCCCGCGCGCGCCAAGTGAAGCGGCCCTCGTGGATGCAGACGCCGAAGTCGGCGTCGCCGGATTCGAGGGCGGGCATGATGTCGGAGAACACGACCTGCTCGACCGCGCCCTCGCCGGCGTGGAACAGCTCGTAGAGCAGGACGGCGGTGGTGTGGGCGCCCGGGCACAGCACGCTGGCGGGCCGCGAGCCGCCGCCGGCCGCGGGGACGGGGTCGCGGGGATGGGTGCCGGGCCGGGCGGCGAGCAGCAGGGGGCCGACGCCGAAGCCGAGGGCCGAGCCGACCGGCAGCACGCCGAGGTCGTCGCTGAGCAGCAGCGCGGCGTGGAAGCTGGCCTTCGCCACGTCGAAGTCGCCGGCGAAGAGCCGCCGGTTCAGCTCCTCGACGTCGAGCAGCTCGATGCGGAAGTCGAGGCCCCGCGGGTCCACCTCCCCTTCCAGGATGCCGTGGAAGGCGAACGTGTCGTTCGGGCAGGTGGAGATGCCCAGGTGGATCGGCGTCACGGGCCGCTCCAGTCGGGCCGGTCGAGCAGGTCGGCCGCGACCAGCCAGGCGGCGTCGAGGGCCTGCGGGATCTGCCAGCGCTCGAACCGGCGGTCGCCGACCGCGTTCGAGATGCCGCGGACGATGGCCAGGGGCACGTCGGCGAGTCGGCAGGCGAGGGCGACGGCGAAGCCCTCCATGTCCTCGGCCGCCGCGTCGGGAAACAGCGCCCGCCGCTCGCGGGTGTCGCCGTCCGTCGCCGACGCCGTGCACACGGTGAGCAGGGGGCCCGCGGCGGGGGGGACGGGACAGGCGAGAGGCAGCGCGTCAGGCCCGGGCGCCTCTCCCTCGCCGCCGCGCGGCCAGTGGCGGAACCCGAGGTCGATCGCGGGCACGAACGTGGCGACGCCGACCCCGACGCCGTGCATCAGGACGGACGGAAACACCGCGGCGGTGCCGACCGGGAGCCCGCCGGGGTCGAACGTGCCGGCGATGCCGACGAGAATCACGCGTTCCGGCTCGTGCACCGCGATGGCGTCGCGGGCCCGCGCCGCCGCCGCCACCGGCCCGAAGCCGCACAGCTCGCACGGCGCGTCCACCCCGAAGCCCCGCCGGCGGGCGAGGTGCCGGCGCTCGATCTCGGTGGGCACCAGGACGAGGGTGTGAGGAGCGGCCACGGGGGTACCAAGTTTACCGCGGGCCGTCGCTGCTGCGAGGCCGTCTGCAGACTGCCGACAAAGTGAGGGTTGCGGTGGCCTCCGGTCCCCGTCTGCGAGGACTGTCGGGGCCCGGCCGGTTCCGTTCAGACCATCGACGACGGCGGCCAGCTCCTCTCCCGAGTCCACGCCGCCGCACGAGCGGTTGACGCGCATTCCGCTGCCGCCGAGGCAGCGCCAGACACAGCCCGGCCGTCTGCTCTGCCCCGTCCCACCCGCTTGCCCGTCTCCGACAGCACTCGGCTCTGCTGTCTCCTGGAGCGCCAGCGGATATCGGTCACCTCGGCGCCGCGGCTCTTCGTGGCTCCGACGAAGCGCCCCGTTCCAGCGCCACCACGGCGGCGCGCAGCTCCGTCACGTGCGCCGCCCGGATCGGGGTCGTCCCCCCCGCCGGGGATGGGTCCGCCCACCGGGGGGCCGACCTGCCCGCCGCCGCGTACGCCCCGGCCAGCGCCGACCGCAGCTCCGTCAGGTGCACGAGCCTGACCCGCGTCACCCCCGCCCGCAGGACCCGGTCCGTCCACGCGAAACGCCTCAGCCCCGCCGCCGCCCGCAGGCCGTCGATGCGCGTTCGCAGCTCGGTGACGTGGACCGCCCTGATCGGGGTCTCGCCGGGCACGACGGGGTCGTCGGTGAACGGGCGAAGCACGGTCACGCCGAACGACTGGGTCGCCGTCCCGCTCGATCCGCCGGCGTCGGTCGCCGTCACCGTGACCGTCGCCGACCCCGGCGTCCGCGGCGTCACCGTCACCCGGCTCCCCGACACCGACACCGCGGCCACCGCCGGCCGCGACGAGCTCGCCCCGTAGGTCAGCCGGTCGCCGTCCGGGTCGCGAAACGCGCCGGCCACGTCCACCGTCACCGCTGCTTCATCGGCTTCGATCGTCAGCGGCGGCAGGGTGCCCACGGGCTCGGGCGGCTGGTTGCCCGCGCTCACCGTCACCGTGAACGACAGCGTCGCGCTCAGGCCGCCGGGGTCGGTCGCCGTCACCCGGATCGTCGCCGTGCCCACGCCGACCGCCGTCAGCGTCACCTTGGTGGCGCCGGCGGCCTCGATGGTCACCACGTCCCGCGCCGACCACGACACCTCGTAGGTCAGCGTGTCGCCGTCGGGATCGACGAACGGCGGCGACACGTCGACGTCCAACGTGCTGCCGAGGGTCAGGCTCCGGTCCGGAAGGGTCCCCACCACCTCCGGCGGCCGGTTGGCGCCGACCGCGACCCGGTCCCGCCACAACGCCACGGCGGGACCCGTGGCGTTGAGGACGGCGACGGCGTCGGCCGGGCCGTTCACGCCCGACCCGCCGGTGCCGTAGGGAACGCCCACCGGGTCGCCTGTCGTGGTCCGCAGGCGAGGGCTCGAAAAAGCAGCCAACCGCCCGCAGGAGATGCCCGCGTCATTGCACTGGGTGGGGTAGCCCATGATGGTGAACCACCGCGTCGACGCCGGGGCGCCGGCGTCGAATGCCCGCTGATTCACGTAGCCGTATGCCGGATGCGACCGCACCCCGCCCTGGTGATGCTGCACGTGATGGCGGTCGTGCCGGAGCCCCATGCTGTGTCCCAGCTCATGCGTGAACGTGAGGCCACCGCAGCCTTGCAGGCTGAGGCCGAACACCCCGGGTCGGTACGCCTTGCCGCAGATGTCGTCTATTTCGCCGACGATCAGGTGCACGAGGTCGGCCCCGACCTCGTCCCGCAGGGCGTGAACGTCGTCCAGATGGCCGTCCGACGGCTCCAGGAGTCGGTCGAGATCGAGATCCGAATCCCCCGTCTCCACATACGTCACCTCGGACCTGTCGACCAGCGTGACGCGGTGGTTCACGCCGCTCGTCTCGTAGGCCTGATTGGTCTCCGCGACCTTGAGGTCAATCTCCGCCTCGATGGCGGCCACCCCACCCGCCGCGTCGCGCGCGGCGCGCGTGTAGACGACGGCCACGTCGATCTCGACGTCCGTTGCCGCCCCGCACAGCCGACCCGTGAAATCGATCGTGGCCAGCCAGTCCCGCCAGCCGGCCGGCGCACACGCCCGGGTGACCAGGATGTCCAGGGTCTCGAGACCCGCTCGGCGCGTCCCGAACGGAAGCGGACCCGTTACGCCCCAGTTGTAGGACAAGTCCAGATACTCGAGGTTCGCCAGGTTGGCGAACCACGCGGGGACCCCGCCGGTCACGTCGCTCGCCGAGAGGTACAGCCACCGGAGGTTCGTGTGGTTCCTCAACCACGCGGGGATGGGGCCGACGCTCAAGTGGTTCCAGGAGAGCCCCAGTCCCCAGAGGTTCAGGTTCCCGAGCTCGTCCGGAATCCCGCCGGTCAGGTCGTTGCCCAACAGGTACAGCGCCAGCAGGCCGGACATGTTTCCGAACCACCCGGGGACGGAACCGCTCAACTCGTTGCGGGAGAGGTTCAGGAAGACCAGGCTCCCCAGGCTCTCCAGGGCCCGCGGGATCGGGCCGCTCAGCTCGTTCGAGCTGAGGTCCAGCCACTGAAGGGTCCCGATATCGCCCAACGCGGTCGGAATCGAGCCCGTCAGGCCGTTGTCGCCGAGCTTCAGCTCCGTGACCCGGCCGGACGCATCCGCCGTCACGCCGTACCAGTCGCCGAGCGGCGCCGACGTCTTCCAGCCCGTGCCGTTCGTCCAGCTCGCGCCGCCCGTCGCGTCGTAGAGCGCCTCGAGTGCCGCCCGATCCGACGCTGCGCCTCCTTGGGCAGCCGCGTCACCCGCGACGGCCAGGACCGCCAACAGCGGCAACAGCCGACAACCACGACGGCGTTCAGTATTGGTGAGCGGTTGCATGTGTCGTCCCGAATCGACGACCCCCCGGACGTCCGATCCCCCCCGGGCGCCTTGGGCGGGTGTCTTGTCCCGAATCGGCGGTCACTCCGGGCAACCGATCGGCCCGGGGCGCCCCGGTGGCATGGCGTCGATGCCCGTCACGTCACCGGAGCCGCCCCCGCGCGACCCATCGTCCCGGGGCGCCTTGGTTGGGTGTCTCGTCCCGAATCGGCGGTCACCGCGCGCGACCCATCGTCCCGGGGTGCCCTGGTTGAAGTTCCGTCCCGAATCGGCGGTCCCCTCCCCGCCGACCGATCGCCGCGGCGGGCGAGTTCCCGGCCGCGTATCGCATGCGGGACGCGCGGCACCCCTGCACCGAGGGTCCCGGCCCCGCCGCCTTGCCGCCGGCGACTACGCCCGCAGGTCGTAGCACTGCAGCCGCGGCGTGGCGCCGGTGAGGAGGTCGCGCGAGTTCTGGACGAAGTAGAGCAGGCCGCGGCTGAGCACCGGCAGCGTCCACGACTCGTAGGCGGCGGCCAGCCACGTGCGGGAGATCTCGCGGTAGCCGTCCGGGGTGAGATCGAGCCACAGCAGGTGGCCGATCTCGCCGAGGGCGAGGAAGTGCCCGTCGACCGCGAGGAGCGATCCCCGGGCGGTGCCGAGCTGGACCCGGCGCTCCCGCCCCCCCTGCTCGAACGTCTCGGGCCACAGGGGCACCTCGCGCCACACCACCTCGCCGGTCGCGACGTCGACGCAGGCGAGGGACGAGTCGCCCTGGTTGTGGCCGTCGAAGCCGTAGAGGTAGCCGTCCTGGTGGATCGCGGTGTTCCAGTGCAGGGCGAACTCGCGGGTCGTCCAGACCACCTCGTAGGTGAAGTCGGGCAGGACCCGGACCAGCGCGCCGCCGGTGCGGTAGCTGGCCGAGACGAACACCTTGTCGTCGAACGCCACCGGGCACGAGGCGTTGACCGACTCGTAGGTCCGGCTGCGGAACGGGAACGCGAAGTCGACGGCGCCGTCCGCGGGATCGATGGACAGCAGCCCCCCGCTGGGCGGCGACGACTCGCCGCCCGCGAACACGAAGACCCGGCGCTGCCCGTGCACGACGGCGGGCACCGGGGAGGCGTAGCTCGGGCCCCAGTCGCCGGCCCGCCACAGCTCGCCGCCGGTGGCCGCGTCGAAGGCGACGACGCACGCGCCGCGCGGCGCCCCGACGTTCACGATGACCCGGCCGTCCTCGACCAGCGGCGTCGACGAGGTGCCGAAGAAGTCCTGGTGCACGCCGTAGTCGACCCGCAGGTCGCGGCTCCACAGGCCGCGCCCGGTGGCGAGGTCGAAGGCGTGCAGGCGGCTCTCGGCCCCGAGGGTGAACACCCGCCCGGCCGCGATGACCGGGCTCGAGCGGGGGCCGTCGTTGTAGCCGTAGCGGTCGCGGTAGCGGGTCGGGTAGCGGAAGTCCCAGTGCAGCTCGCCGGTCTCGGGGTGGCGGCACTCCACCACCTCGTTGTCGCCCAGCCGGTGGAGGAACACCAGCCGGTCTCCGGCGATGGCGGGCGACGTGTAGCCCGTGCCCTTCTCCATCTCCCACACCAGCGGCGGCGGCAGCGACCGGCTGAGGCGGGTCTCCGTCGACACGGCGTTGTACGTAGGGCCGAGGAACGAGGCCCAGTCGTGGGTGACGGCGTCGGGCGACAGCGGCCGCGGCGGGTTCCGCACCACCGGCTGCGCGCCTGTCGCCCCTGCCCCCGCCTGCGCACCGGCCGTCGCCGTTCCGGGCCGCGCGCGGGCTGATCCGGCCAGGACCATGGGGCCGGCGAGCGCCTGCAGCAGAGTCCGGCGGGAGAGGGCGTTCATGGGCGGGGATCTTAACAGCCCGCGGACGAAGGGGCTCACCCTCGACACCATGGTCTCTCGCGGGTCCCGCTGCTTTCGAGCCGCGCGGCATTCCGCCCGGCCGTGGTTCGTCGGTTGCATCCCGACGCTCCCTTCTCGCGCCTCGTCGGGGCGGGCGTCTCGGCGATCCGACGTTCCCCTCCGGGCGCGTGTTTTCGCCACGGGTCAACGGCCCTCGGCGAGAGTCCCCGCGGCCATCGAGCGGTCGCGCACCCGCCCTGCGTCGTCCAGACATGCCAGAGGAGGGGCCCCTGACCCCGCGTCAGGCGGGCGTTCTTCGGCCCGCGAGTGTTCGCGACGCCCATGAACGGCATCCGTTCCGCAAGGCCGGGCGGGCTATAATTCCCGGGCCTCGCCGGGGTGCGCGAGGCCGGCGCCGAGGGAGGAGAGGACGGACGTGGCGGACACCGGACCCAAGAGCGCGGTCGAGCTGGCGATGGAGCGCCTGCGGCGGCAGGATGCCGAGGCCGGCGACGACGCGGCGGGCCGCCCCCTGACGGACGACCAGAAGGAGGCGATTGCCGCCGCCCGCCGCGACTACGAGGCGAAGGTCGCCGAGGCCGAGATCCTGATGCACTCGAAGCTCGCGACCACCTTCGATCTCGAGGGCCGGCGCGAGATCGAGGCCAACCACCGCCGCGACCTCGGGCAGTTCGCGTCCGCCCGCGACCGGAAGATCGCCGCGATCCGGAAAGGCGACGGGTCGTGACGAAGGCGGTCGTCGTCGCCCTCACCCTCGTCAACTTCGTGCTCCTCGTTCCCGGCGTGATCCTGCCCGTGTACGGCGTCACCATCACCACCGAGGTCGCGGCGGCGATCATCCCCGAGCCGGTCGAGGTCACCGTCTACGAGCAGACCCGGTCCATCCTCGGCACCGTCCGCGAGCTGTGGCTCTCGGCCGACTACCTGGTGTCGTTCCTCATCCTGCTGTTCAGCGTTATCGTTCCCGTCGCCAAGGCGGGGATGCTGCTGGGGTCGATCTACGCGGCCGGCGAAGCGGTCCGAAGGCGGCTGGTGCTCGTCGTCGACCTCATCGGGAAGTGGTCGATGGCCGACGTGTTCGTGGTCGCGGTGTTCCTGGCGTTCCTCGCCACCCGCGACCAGGCCCAGGCCAACAGCTTCAGCGTGCCGGTGCTGCTGCGGCAGGTCGACGTGGACATGCAGACCCGGCTCACCTCGGAGCTCGGACCGGGGTTCTACTGCTTCCTCGCCTACTGCCTGTTCTCGGTTGCCTGGACCCAGGTCCTGAAGTACCGCCGGCCCGACTGAGCCCCGTGCGCCGGCCCAACAGAGTAATGGAGAGACTCATGAAGTTCCGCACCATCGCCGGCGTGACCGCCGGCATCGCGTTCGCCGCGTCCGGCGCCCTGTCGGCGCAGGACGCCCCCGTCGTGGTCATGGAGACCAGCCTGGGGGCCATCACCGTCGAGCTCGCCCCCGCCGAGGCCCCGATCAGCGTCGACAACTTCCTGCAGTACGTGGACGCGGGGCACTACGACAACACCATCTTCCACCGCGTCATCCAGGGGTTCATGATCCAGGGCGGCGCCTACTCGCCGGAGATGCGCACCCGGCCGACCCGCCCGCCGATCGAGAACGAGGCGCAGAACGGGCTGCTGAACGACCGCTACACCATCGCCATGGCCCGGACGAGCGAGATCCACAGCGCCACCGACCAGTTCTTCATCAACACCGTGGACAACAACTTCCTCAACAACGGCGTGCGCGACTTCGGCTACGCGGTGTTCGGCCGGGTGATAGACGGCGCCGACGTCGTGGACCGCATCGCCGCGGTGCCGGTGTCGAACACGGTGCCGAACGAGGCGGTGGTCATCCAGTCGATACGCCGGCGCTAGTGTCCTGAACCGTGGTTCGTGGAACGTTCTTGCGCGTTATATTTCTCCCGTGTTTTCAGACATTTGCCGCGATTCAGAGCTTTCGTGAACTTCACGGCCGGGACGCTAGGAGTCTGCGCCGTAGAACGAGGGATTCCTGGAGGGTTGGTTCGGCGGCAAGCGGAGCCGCAGGCGACGATTGGCGGGCTGGGACCGGCGCAGATTTCCGCAGGAGTGGTCCGGCGGCAGTCCGAGCCGCGGGTGCGATTCCGGCGCGACCTCGCCGTCGCATCCGAAGCTCGGCGGCCAGAGACTCCGGCGCAAAGCCCACGGGAGCCGCCCACGGCGCCGAGGGGGCGACGCGGTCCGGCGCAGGGCGATGCGTGACCGTTGGTACGGCGACGACCGCGACGTCGTGAAGTGGAGCGCCGTCGTGCACCTCGCGCGCCGCGAGGCGATCGCGGACGTTCTGCACGCGGCCCTGTATCGGCCCGACGACGACTGGCCGCGGCTCGCCACCGCGCGCGGGCCGGCGGCGTTGCCGGACGAAGTGGTCCGCCACTTCCGCGACCTCGACCACCTGCATCGGCTGGGGGCGCGGACGGGGCTGCGAATCGTGACGGTGAAGGAGCGGTTCGCGGATCGGGCCGCCTACTTCCGGCGCCTGTGCGACCGGGTCCGGAACCACGCGTCGCCGGTGCTGGTGCTGCTCGATCCCGATACCGGTCTCGTCGAGGAGGCGCCCGGCCCTCAGCACGTGGCGTCGGCCGAGGTGGCGCAGGTCTTCGCGGCGCTTCGCCCCGGCGACCTGCTCGCCTGCTATCAGCACGCCCGCGCCCAGAAGGACTGGCGCGGCCGGGCTCGGCGCGCCTTCGCGAACGCGCCTGGCGTCCCGTCTTTCGACGTGGAAGTGCTACGCTCGGACCTGGCCCGCGACGTGTTGCTGCTGGCCGTGAAGAAGGGGGAGTAGCGTTCCCGTTCGCTTCCATCGCGATAGTCCTCCAGCCGGAGCTCGAGGGTACGGACGTGTGACGAAGGGGGAGTAGCGTTGCGGTTCCCGTCGCTTCTGCCGGTCGTGGCCGCGGTCGTCGCGGCGGCGGCGCCTGCGTCGGCGGGTCAGTCCGACTACTGGTTCACGGACGAGCTGGCGCCGTATCGCGAGCTGGTGGGGGAGTACCGCGACGGCGACGCGGTCGCCGCGATGGCCGGGGTGCGGGCGATGGCACCGTCCGCCGTGCACGCTCTCCTCGACCGCGTGCGCGAGCCCGACACCCGGCTGACGGGGACCGACGTCCAGCCGGCCCTGAACGAGCGGCTGTTCCGGACGGCGGCGATGCTGCACCTCGACGTGGCCGACCTGCTTCGGTCGCGGGGCCTCCACCGCGGCGCGGAGGAGCAGGTCGAGCTCGCCATCCGCTGGGTGAACCTGAACGCGCGAGATCCGGAGCCCCTGGGGTCGTTCCGGCGCCGGTGGTTCCTGGGCGCGGCGCTCCTCGCCTTCGAGCACGGCGGCTGGCAGGACGGCGTGACCTTCACCGATCTCGCCTGCGAGCTGCTCCCCGACGACGTGGCCCTGCTGACGGCGGCCGCCTGGTTCAACGAGGGCCTCGCGCTGGCCCCGGTGGACCCCGTCGAGCT
>JAJEFC010000049.1 GCA_022820675.1 Vicinamibacteria bacterium
GGCGCCAGGAACGCCGCCGCGCCGCCGCCGCGAGCGTCGCGGCCGGTTCCGCCGCGCCGCCGCCCGACCGTCCGCCACGCGACACCCGTCAGGCCACGCCCAGCTTCTCGCCGGGCAACGGCCCCACCTGCGCGTGCTGCACGGGATGACGGCCCGCCGCCGGCCGGACGCCCCGAGCCCCGGCGCACCGCGGTCGCTGCACGCCGGGCACGACTCCCATTCGGGCCGCGCTTCTTCGGGCCGTGCTTCAGCGGCCGATCGGAAGCGCTGGATCGCGCCCTGACCTGCAACCACCCCACCGGCGACATCGGTGAGATACTCGCCGACATCGAGCGCGGCCGCGATCTTCGAGGCCGAGCCGATTGCTTCCGGTAGAGCCCTACGGCGCCCGCTTCGCCGCCGCCTCCAGGACGCGCTCGCCGCGCAGCGCGTTGGCGATGCCGTAGTTCCCCTCGTGGCACGCGTACTCGTAGATGACGTAGCCGGGAGGGCTGACGAGGGGCAGCTCCACCGTGAAGGGGCGCGTGTACGTCGCCTCGTCGTGAATCGTGTAGCGGTACTCGATGGTGTCGGCGTCGATGCGGGTGAACCGCTCGACCGCGCGGAGATCGCGGGTGCCCGGGAACCCCCGCCACGTCGTGTCGTCGCGGTAGTGCGTGGTCTCGACCACGAGGGTGTCGCCGTCCCAGCGGCCGCGCCCGTCGCCGTTCCACTGGCGGATTCGCCCGTCGATGGGCGGACGCCCGTCGAGCGGCACGACGCGCACGTCGTGGATCATCTCGTTGAGGATGACGACCTGCTCGGGGCCCTGGAAGATCTGATACGCGTTGCTGTAGCCGGACGGCACCGGCGGCACCCGCTGGTAGGTCATGCACCGCTCCTGCAGCGGCCGGTCGGCCCACGAATCGAAGGGGCCGGCGGCGCGCCGCTCGCGTGCGGCCGCCAGCCGCCGCTCGGCCCCTGGCGTCAGGGGCGGCAGCCGGCCGTCGGACGGGTCCACGATGAGCGACGTGCGCCCGGTCGACTCGCCCCGGTCCCACCACACCTGGTCGTAGGCGAGGGCGAGGTCGCGCTCGGCCGAGAGCTCGCCGCGGCGTTCCGATGTCGCCCGGGTCGCGTCGGCGAGGTTCTGCGCGGCCACCTCCTCCGGGGTCAGCAGCTCGCGCCCGGCGAACTCCGCCGGCCGCTGGAGCGGCGTGAACGTGGCGTAGGACCAGACGCCCTGCAGGTCCGGATCGCCCCACGGGGTCCGGAACGCCGTCGGCTCCGCTGCCGATGCGGCCTCCTGGGCGGCCGCCGAGCCCGGCATCAGCCACGCGACCGCGACCATCGCCGCCACCGACCGCACCAACCATCCACGGGTCATGTCAACCTCCTCGGTCCGCGAGGGGTCCGGCGTCCGACGTACCTACCGAGCCCCCCGGCGCCGATCTGCAGCGCCTCGCTCCCGTCAGCATATACCGAGGGTGTCCCGCCTCAGCCATCGATCTCCTCCCCGGCCCTCACGTCCAGCGCGTTCTTGTCGGCCGTCGGCGCGCGAGCCTCGCCGACACGCGCCGAATCACCCCCTGAACGTTCGCCGAATCACCCCCTGGTGTTGCGCTCCCCACACTGACCGGAGTACAACCGGTGCTGGCGATCGGAACGGTCATGACCTACTTGCCGCGCATCGTGGACGCCGAGCTGGCCGAGCTGCTGGAGGCGGCCGGGGCAGTCCTCGTGGAAGGGCCCAGGGCATCGGGGAAGACCGCAACCGCGGCGCGGGCGGCGGCCAGCGAAGTGCTGCTCGACGTCGACGACAACGCCAGGCGCATGGTAGGCGCCGACCCCGGGGCCGTGCTGGCCGGCGACGCGCCGCGGCTGATCGACGAATGGCAACTGGAGCCGGCCATCTGGAACCACGTCCGCCGGGAGGTCGACCGGCGCCGCGCCCCCGGCCAGTTCATCCTCACCGGCTCCGCCGTTCCCGCCGACGACGTCACCCGGCACACCGGCGCCGGACGCTTCGTCCGGCTGCGCATGCGCCCGCTGTCGCTCTACGAGAGCGGACGCTCCAGCGGAGACATCTCGTTGCGGCGACTCCTCGACGGGGCGGAGCAGCGGGCGCCCCGGTCCGAGACGCCGATCGCCGATGTCGCAGAGCTCGTCTGCGCCGGCGGCTGGCCGGGCCACGTCGGCAGGCGGCTGCCGGGGATCCTGCGCGCGAATCGCAGCTATCTGGACGAAGTTCGCCGTACCGATGTCACGAGAGTCAGCGGCAAGACGCGCGACCCCGTCCAAGTGGGCCGCCTGCTGACCTCGCTGGCGCGCAACGTCGGCACCCCCGTGACCCTGTCGAAGCTGGCCGCCGAGGTGGGCGGGGACGGCCGGTCCATCAAGAGCGACACCGTGGCCGAGTACCTCGACGCGCTCGACCGGCTCATGGTGGTGGAGAACCAGCCCGCCTGGTCGCCCCACCTGCGGTCGCGCGCGACGCTCCGGCAGGCGGCGGTTCGACACTTCGTCGATCCCTCGCTGGCCGTCGCCGCGTTGCGAGCAACGCCCGCCCGCCTGACCGCCGACCTCGAGTTCCTCGGCCTGCTGTTCGAATCGCTGGTCGTCCGCGACCTCCGGGTCCACGCCCAGGCCGCGGACGCGCAGGTGTTCCACTACCGCGAGAAGGACGGCCTGGAAGTGGATGCGGTCGTGGAGGCGGCCGACGGCCGCTGGGCGGCCTTCGAGATCAAGCTGGGCGCACGCTGGGTGGACGACGGCGCGAAGAGCCTCAACCGGCTCGCCCGCCGCCTGGAGCAGAGCGACCACGGCAAGCCCTCGGCCCTCGCCGTGATCGTCCCGACCGGATACGGCTACGCAAAACCCGGGGAGGTAGGGGTCATCCCCATCGGCGCCCTGGGGCCGTGACCATCCGCGCGTCACCGCCCCGCCCCTCGTACGCGGCGTCCCGAAGTCTCGACCAGGCTTCGTAGCGGAACCCTGCCTGGAGACCCGAGCCGTCCACGCCGGCATCCCGAAGGACGAAGGAGTATCGCGCCCCGGCCTCGCGGCGTAGCGTCGAGCGAATAGCGTCCTCGATCACGACCCGAAGCGTGAGACCGTGCCGAGCGGCGTACCGCTTTGGCTTCCCGCGCCAGGTCGTCCGCCAGATCGAGGGTGGTCTTCATGGAACCCACTCTACCCTATTCCCGAATACGGGTGCCCATATCGACTCCGCAGCTCGCTGAGTCACAGCGGCACGAACACGGCTTCCGCCCGCATGAAGTGGATCCCCGTCCTCGCCTCGAATCCCGAGTCGACACCGAACAACAGCCAGGCCCGACCACTGGTGGGTACCGAGACCGGTGCCGGTACCGGTCTGCCCTCGAAGGACTTGCGCTCCCACTCGCGCGGCTGCTCGCAGCGTCGCGAGTTGGCGACGTCGCCGAGCACCACGCCCTCCGAGCCGCCTGCCGACTGGTTGCCGACATCGATGTTCATGCGCAGGTAGGCCCCGTCGCGGACCGGGACCGGCTCGACGGCGGTCGCGCCGGCCTTGACCCAGACGCTCTCGCCCGGCGCGCCACCGACGCCGACGCACCCGGCCGGCACGTCGGTGGCAATCTCCACGCTGACGGTGACGTCGTAGGTCGCCCCCGGCAGCAGCCCCTCGACGGGCCCCTTGAAGAACATGAAGAGGTCGTCGCTGCGGTTGACTCCCGAGATGAACAGGGCGGGCTCGGGCGCCAAGGGCGGCGGGAGGGCGCGGTGGTCGGAGGTCAGCTCGTAGATGTCCGCATTGCCGGGCGGGTAGTCCGCGAAGCCGGCGACGAACCCCTGCGGGCCCCGGCGGAAGTCGAAGGTGAACGTCAGCGCGTCCGTCGGTGCGACCGGGTTCCCCGAGCATCCGCCGAGCATCGCGGCCAGCAGCATCGCCGCCGGCCACGCCAGGTAGTTCACGAGAGGATCCTGTCCCTGATGGCGACCAGGCGCACGGAACCGAAGTTGCCGTCAGCCCCGATTCGGCGCCGGCGCCACCCGCCGGCGGGCATGCGCCGCGATCGCGAGCAGAAGCGCCATCAGTGCCCCGAGGGCGGCCGGCGGCATGACGGGCGTCGCCGTGGCCACGACGCCGCACGCCAGCCGTGCGCCCCCTCCGCCCAGCGGCGCCGGCGAGTCGGAGTAGTTGTCGCCGCCCTCGTGAATCACCAGCGCGCGTCCGTACAGGTCGCTCAGGGCCAACCGGGGCGCGACCACCGCCGTCGTCACGCGGCCGCCGGCGGACGTGAGGCGTGGCAGATCGCCGAGGTGACCGTTGCCTTCGGGCCCCTCGTGCACGCCTGTGTTCGCCGGGTCGTAGTGCCCGCCGGCGGCCTGCCCCGCCGACCCGCAGTCGGGATTCACGTGGGCGTGGAAGCCGTGATCGCCAACTGGGAGGATGTCGCCGAGATCCGGCGTGAAGCGGACGCCGCCGCCGGCCTCCTCCTGAAGCGTGATGGTCCCCAGTCGTTCCGCGCCCGTGGCGGTGTCGAAGATGTCCACGGTGCTCTGCGCCGCCGCCGGCCCCGCAAACACCACCGCCGCGATAGTGACCGCCAGCGTTCGTCTCCGAGTCATGTCGCCTCTCCATCCTTCCACGCCAGATGTCGCCACTGCTGCATCACCTCGATGCCTTCTTCGAGCGGACCGCGGTCGCGCTCGGTGACCGCGGTATCCGGCACCAGAAGCACGTGTCGGGCCTCGCCCGGCTCGAGCTTCAGCATGCCGCCGCCGAGCGGATGCCCCTCGAGCTCGCAACTGAGCCGGCCGGCGGGCGAGCCCCATGCCGCGGAGAGCCTCGGTTCGGAAATGCCGCCATTGCCGAACAGATCGGACCGGAAGTCGACCGCCAGAAACGCGTTCGTGCACGTGCACCTGCCGCGATTCACGGCCAGCGCAGGCGACCTGCCGCTCATGTAGGTCAGGACGAACGCAGGACGCCGGACGTCGGGCACCGCGTACCAGGGCGTCCGGTTGCGGCACTTGTAGGGAGGCCCTGGCCTGCTGCCCTTCCGCCGTGTCCAGATAGCCGCGGACCGCGCCGGGCACCTGGGCCCCAGGGGGGATTCGCAGCAGGAATACCGGTTCGTCCTTCGCGACCCAGCGCTCGACGTCGGCGTCGTCGACCACCGCGCCCGTGAGGTACCGGCTGTTGCGGATGGACGGGACGAGAAACTCGTCGGGTATCGCGAAACGCCGCACGTCGGACGGGCGCAGATGAAAGAACCCATTGGCCCCACTGACGTACCCGATGCCGACCTGTGCGATCTGTCCGAGGCGGACCACGTCCGCCTCGGCCGTCAGGCGTTCGTAGAGGCTCCGAACACGCGGCGGCAGCAGAAACGGCCGCAGCCTCCGGCGCCATCGGACACGCCATGCCTCGACGCAGACCTCCTCCGAAACCGGCGGCGGCATCGCACGCGGGTCGAACCGCTCGACTCGCGACAGCCGGATGGTGCCGCAACGCGAGCCCGCGCGGTCGGCCAACAGCAGCCAGCAGTCCTCCGACAGCTTCGGGAAGATCTTGTCCCTGATGGCGACCAGGTGCACGCAACCGAAGTTGCCGACCAGGTACTCCATGAGCGGGCCGGCGTACGGCGCATGACCGATCTCGGCCGGCACGACGAAGGCCATCCGTCCGCCGGGGCGCAGCTTGCTGGCCGCCGCCACGATGAACGGCGCCCATGACGACGAGAGCCCGCTGAAGACGACGCCCAGACGGCGGCAGTAATCCAGAGCGGCGCGCCGGGGCGCACCGGCGAACCGCCGGTACCGAATGAACGGCGGATTGCCGGCGGCGCAATCGAACCGGCGCCGGTCGGCCGCCGCCCACGTGAAGAAATCGCCCTCGACGATCGTGGCCTCCGGCGCCCGCCCGCACGATTCGGCGGCCGACGCCGGGTCTCTCTCGACCCCTACGCTGTTCGGGTGGCGGGCCACGAAGCGGCCGTCGCCGCTCGACGGATCGAGCAGGCTGTCCGCCGCGTCTCGAACCGCCCACCGCACCAGGGCGTCGGCCACCGCCTCCGGCGTGTAGTAGGCCCCGAGCGTCTTGTCATTACGCGCCATCGGTTCCGACGTGGAACGTGCAAGACGCGGGCCGGATGGGGACGCGACGGTCGAGGCGGGACGCATCGGGCATCAGTGTACCAGCTTGCGCCGGGAGGCCGTGTCGGAGAGCCCCGCCGAGCCGCCCGCCGTCCCGCTACGCCAGAATCCCCCGGATCGGATGCCCGTCCACGTCGGCGAGCCGGAAGTCGCGGCCGCCGAAGCGGTAGGTCAGGTTGCGGTAGTCGAGCCCCAGCAGGGTGAGCACCGTGGCGTGGAGGTCGCGCACGGTGTGCGAGTTCTCGACGACGCGGTAGCCGTACTCGTCGGTCCGGCCGTAGATGAAGCCCTTCTTGAGGCCGCCGCCCGCCAGCCACAGGCTGAAGCCGTAGGGGTTGTGGTCGCGGCCGTTGGTGCCCTGCACGAACGGCGTGCGGCCGAACTCGCCCGAGAAGATGACGAGGGTCTCGTCGAGGAGGCCGCGGGCTCGGAGGTCCTTGACGAGGCCGGCCACCGGCTGGTCGACGGTGAGGGCGTTGGCCGTGTGGCCCTCGATCAGCTTGGTGTGCTGGTCCCAGGGGTTGGCGGCCTGCCCCATGCCGTCGGTGCCCACCATGGTGAGCTCGACGAAGCGGACGCCGCGCTCGACGAGGCGGCGGGCGACCAGGCACTGGCGCCCGTAGGCGGCGGTCGACGCGACGGGCGAGTCCATCCCGTAGAGGCGCTTCGTGGCCTCGGTCTCGCCGGACAGGTCGACGAGCTCGGGCACCGCGGTCTGCATGCGGTAGGCGATCTCGTAGTTGTCGATGGCCGCCTCCACCTGCCGGTCGCCGCCGATGCGGTCGACGAAGCCGGCGTCGAGGTCGCCGATGAGGCCGAGGCGGCCGCGCTGGCGCCGGTCGGTCTCGCGGGGCTGCACGTTGTTGAGGGGCTCGGCGTTCTCGGGATAGAGCATCGAGCCCTGGTGGACGGCGGGCAGGAAGCCGTTGCCAAAGATGTTGATGCCGCCCAGCGGGATGCCGCCGCTGCCGAGGACCACGAACCCCGGGAGGTTCTGGTTCTCGGTGCCGAGGCCGTAGGTCACCCACGCGCCCATGCTGGGGAACCCGTTGAACGGCATGCCGCTGTGGAAGTAGAAGTTGGCCTGGGCGTGCTCCATGAACGGCGCGGTCATCGAGCGGATGACGGTCAGCTCGTCGGCCACCGTGCCGATGTGGGGGAAGAGCGCGCTCACCGGGATGCCGCTCTCGCCGTGGTGCGTGAACGCCCAGGGGCTCGGCCAGATGTTGCCGTCCTGGTTGAACATCGTCCGCTCGGTCCGGAACGGCATGGGCCGCCCCGCCTCGGCCGCGAGCCGCGGCTTGGGGTCGAACGAGTCGATGTGCGACAGCCCCCCGGACATGTAGCAGAAGATGACGTTCTTCACCTTCGGGGGGAAGTGCGGCGGCTTGGCCGCCAGCGGGCCGTCGCCCGCCTCCTGCGCGAGGCCGGCATAGGACGAGTCGGCCATCAGGGCGGACAAGGCGAGCAGGCCGAACCCCGACGACGTTTGGCGCAGCATCTCGCGGCGCGTGGGAAACGAGCGGGGCGCGGGGTGGCGGCGCGGGTCAAGACACATGGAAGTCCTCACCTACCGGATGAACAGGTATTCCTTCAGGTTGAACAGACTGTGCGCGACGTCCTGCCACACCTGCGGGTCGTAGAGCAGCAGGTGCGGCGCGGCGCCGCGCTCCGCCGCCACCGCGTCGATGTAGCCGGCGACCCGCGCGCGCTCTTCGTCGGAGGGCCGGCGGGTCAGGGCCTTGACGAACATGTGGTCGATGCGGCTCTCCACCGACCCCGCCTCGCCCTCGGCGAGGCGCCGCCCCCATTCGGCCGCCTGCCCGATGACGAACGGGCTGTTGAGCATGGTCAGCGACTGCGCGGGCACGTTGGTGACGTCGCGCTGTCCGCGCGTCGCCGCCGGGCGCGGCAGGTCGAAGACGTCGAGGAACGGGTTGTGCGCGTTGCGGCGGATCTCCTGGTAGATGCTGCGCCGCCCGTCGCCGTCGACGGGGCCGTTGTTGGGGTCGCCCTCGGTCAGCCCGTACCGCGACGCGTAGTGCACCGGCACCGAGGGGCCGTACATCGCGGGGTCGAGCCGGCCCGACACCGAGAGGATCGAGTCGCGGATGGCCTCGGCGTCGAGCCGGCGCAGGTTGGCGTGCTGCAGCAGCCAGTTGGACGGGTCGGCCGCGAGGGCCTCCGGCGACCCCTGACTGCTCATGCGGTACGCGGCGGTCGACACGAGGCGCCGGACGAGCCGCTTCACCGAGTGGCCGTCGCCGGCGAACGCCGCCGCGAGGTGGTCGAGCAGCGCGGGGTGGGTCGGCGGGTCGCCCAGCCGCCCGAAGTTGTCGACGGTGCGGACGAGGCCGTACCCGAACAGGTGGCGCCACACGCGGTTCACGGCGACGCGCGCGGTCAGCGGGTTGCCGGACGCGGTGATCGCGTCGGCGAGGCGCAGCCGGACGAGGCCGGGGTCGGCGTACGGCTGCGCGTCGAGCGCGGTGAGGAACGCGCGGGGCACCGCCTCGCCGAGGTTGTTGTGGTTGCCGCGCACCAGCAGCGGGTGGTCCGGCGCCGCCTCCTCGACCACCCCGGGCGCGCGGCGCGCCACCGGCACGTCGCGCTCGAGCAGCCGGTAGCGCGCGGCCGCCGCGCGCAGGGCCACGAGGTCCTCCAGCGACCGCGGCAGCACGTCGGCGCGCACGAACTCGTCGAGGAACGCGGCCTCGGTCTCGGTCAGCGCACCCAGCCGCCACCCCGCCACCACTTCGCCGAGGCGCTCGCCGACGCGCGCGGCCAGCTCGGCGCGCGAGGCGGGCGGGGGCGCGCCGTCATCGGCCAGCAGGTGCAGCACCGGGAGGTCGGTGCCGCGCGGCGTCGCCGCCTCGTCGTGGAACAGCACCTGGCCGACCCCGATCGACGAGCGGCCGTCGCCCCGCCGCACCGGCCGGTTCGTCTGGCGGCCGTCCTCGGGGTCGAGGGTGAACTGCGTCACGTCGTCCTGGGTCGCGAACTCGATGTAGGCGCTGAACCCCTTCCAGAACTCGGTGTCCCACTGCGCCCAGGTCATCTCGTCCCGCTTCGGGCTGTAGCGCAGGTGGTAGATGCCGCCGCGCGGCACCGCGTAGTTCTCGATGATGAGGTTGGCGAAGCTCAGGTCGCCGCCGAGCACCCGAAGGCTGATGAAGTCGCTGTCGATGGTGAAGCGCGGGGTCTGGATGACCCCCGCGTGCTTCGACGACAGCAGGTGCGTGTAGGCGCCGCCGGGATAGATGCCGTTCAGCAGCCGGTCGCCCCGCCGCTCGATGGCGAACTCGCCGGGCGGCGACGGCACGTCGGGGCGGCCCAGGCCGTGCCCGACGGTCGCCGCGTAGTCGGCGCCGGCGAGGTCCCACGCCACCTCGAAGTGCTCGCGGTTGAATTGCTCGCGCTCGCCGAGCTCCGCCTCCCAGCGGGCGCGCAGCTCCTCCCAGGCGCGCGGCAGGTCGGCGTCGTCCACCGCGGCCAGCTCTCGCCACGCGGCCAGCGCGCCGCCGTCGCGCTCGTCCCGCCCGTCGCCCCGCGTGGCCGCCGCCCCGGCCTCGGTGCCCGCCGGG
>JAJEFC010000299.1 GCA_022820675.1 Vicinamibacteria bacterium
CGTGCCTGTTGTCGGGTACCGTCAGCATGGGTGGTGTCTCCTTCCCCCCGGCCCCTCAGCCAGGGTGTTTTTGGGTTGTTCACACGGAAGGATACGCCACCTGCCTCACGCCGCGATCCACAACTTTCGGTTATACCTCCAGGTCCTCCCGCTGCGGGTAGAACCGGCTCTCCCCGAGGTCGAGATCGAGGCGCTCGTAGCTGAAGAAGAAGTGGGCCTTGTCCTGCACGACGGGGCCCCCGATGGTGCCGCCGAGCTGCCGCAGCTTCGTGTCCGGCTTGTCGCCGCCCCGCTGCTTGACCAGGAAGTCGGGCGCGGTCAGGCCCGCGCTCGTGTAGAAGCCGAACGCGCTGCCGTGGAACTCGTTGGTCCCCGTCTTGCTGATGGCGTTGACGACCCCCGAGGTGGCCGACTCGTACTCGGCGTCCATCTGGTTGGTGACGACCTGGAACTCGGCCACCGACTCGAGGGCGGGCTTGGCCTGCGACTGGCCCCCGCGGAGGTCGTCGTTGTTGGCCCCCCCGTCGAGCATGAACATGATGCCGGTCTGGTTCTGGCCGTTGATGCGCACCCCGGACGAGCTCGGGCTGCTCGACGGGGTCAACTGCACGCCGGGCAGCAGAGCGACGAAGCTCGTGAAGTTGCGGCTCGACGACGGCAGGTCCCTCAGCTCCTCGGTCCTGACGTTGCCGCCGACCTGGGCCGAGGTGAGGTCGACCAGCGGCGACTCGCCGGTGACCGTCAGCGACTCCTCGAGCGCCCCGATCTGCAGCGAGAGGTCGATCTGGACCGTCGGCCCGACCTGCAGGACGATGTTCTCGGTGTTGAGCTCGCGGAAGCCCGCGAGCCGGGCGGTGAGGGTGTAGGGGCCGGGCTGCAGGCTGGCGAGCAGGTACTCGCCCCCGGGTCCGGTGATGGTCTCCCGGAACGTCCCCGTCTCCTCGTGGGTGGCGAGGACGGTCGCGCCCGGAAGCACGCCGCCCTGCTCGTCCGTGACGATGCCGCGAATCGCGGACGTTCCCTGCGCGAAGGCCGGCGAAGCCAGACCGCAGGTGAGGCCGATAGCGAGCGATGCGACGACGACAGTACGCATGGGACTGACCTCCAATGGAAGCACGGACCAACGCTGTCGACCGCACGGCCGCCGACCGAACATCCTTCAGCGCGCATATCCCAGCGCGTTGCTGTCACATTCGCTGTTCTCTTGCTGCATCCCTCCTGAGAGGTCGCCACCGACTGCCATACCGATGCGATGCGGAACCTCCATTCTCGCACCGAACCGCGCGCCGCACCACATCAATCCGATCCCGCCCGGACGCACCGTGGCCGGTGTCCCGGCGAGTGACGGACATGGCCGCTCCGATCAGAGGCGGCCCGGGAACCGGGAGGCGTCGGGTCCGGCTGACGGGTATTCGAGCCGGACTCTCTCCGGTCGGCGCGGGTGCGCGACAGGGCGGTGAGGCGCCGCCGGGCGCGACACGCCGGCCGCCGGCCTGACTGGCGCCTGGCGGTCATTTCGCGAATCCGTCGTGCACCCGCACGGCGCACGCGGGGGTGCACGTCAGATTCGTTGGAGAGCCTGAGGCTGCCTTGGCGGCTCTTCGTTCCCGGAAGTCTCGAAGCAGCCGCGGAGCTTCCAGCCGTGCAGCGCAATGTCGGCGTCGGCCTCTGCGATGGTCCAGCCCATGCCGGTCCCAACAATGCTGACGTGCACCCCGCACGCGGCAACCGGTTGCGAGATACCGGGGTTGTCGGCTAGCATGACGGAGATCCCATGCGTTCCGTCCGATCCCTCCGCACGGGCACGATTGCCGCCGTCATCGCCTGGAAGCTGACCGTCCTGGCGCTGCTGCCGGCCGTGCTGTGCTGCCGGGCCGCGATGGCCGCGGACGGGAGCGCCGTGCCCGCCTGCTGCGAAGGGGGCGAGCACGGGGCGATGTGCCCGCTGAAGCGCGGGCGCGCCGACGAGGGGGACGCCGCGCCGGAGCAGCCGCGCATGGCCGGCTGCGGTTCCCTCGACGACGCGCTCATCGGGTTGATGGGTCTCACCGGCTTCACGCCCGACTCGTTCGAGCTCTCGGCCGACCCGACCGTCGCCGGCCGCGTCGGCGACCTCCGTCCGGCCGCCGACTCCTTCGTGGGCCTCCTCGGCCCGCCGCCTCCGCGGGCCTGACCCTTGCTCCGACCGTTTCCGTTCGGCTCCAGGGCAGCGGTTTCGTTGCGCCCTTCGGCGGCGCCGTTCGGGCCTCTCGCACGCGGCGGACCCTCCGAGCTCGGGCGCATCGTCCGCGGCGGCACGGAGATGGGTTCCGGGACGTGACCGGACCCTCGATGATCCCGGTTCGGATGACACGGAGAGAGAGAACGGAGAATCAACGATGCGCAGGATGAAGACCGTCGGTTGGTGTCTCGCGCTGGTCGTCGCGTCGGTCGCGATCGCAACCGCCCACATGGCGGTGCAGAAGACGACGCCGGAGGCCGACGCGGTGCTGTCGGAGTCTCCCCAGCAAATCCAGATGTGGTTCACGCAGTCGCCCGACCCCGTCATCAGCCGGCTGACCCTCGAAGGAGCGGGCGGCGCGGTCGCGCTGGGAGATACCGAGGTGGGGGACGACAGGTCCCTCGTGGCGATGCTGCCGTCGAAGCTCGGGGCCGGGGCCTACACCGTGAGGTGGCGCACGGCCGGCGACGACGGGCATACGCAGCGCGGCGAGTTCGCGTTCACCGTCCGCGCCGCCGACTGACCGGAGGCGGACGGCCGGTCCAGCGGTTCCCGGCCGAAGGCGACTCGCCGTCGGGCGGTGGTCGGAACGGTCCGGAGACCGTCGCCCAGAGTGCTGCCCGCCACCGAGCGGGACGCGAGAGCCTGCAACGCTCGGCTCGCGCCGGTGTGTCGCGGCGGGGGCGTGTCCGGGCGGTGCGCGAGCTTGCGCGGTAGAGCGGACGCGGGCTCCCGCGGGGCCGTTTCGGCCGCCAGGGTGGCGCGGAGGCCGCGATTGGCGGGCTGGGTGTCATGGACGGCGAATCGTTCGCGTTGCTCCTGCTCGCCGGCGCTAAGTGGGTCACCTATCTCGGGCTCATGGGGCTGACCGGCGCCGTCGCGGTCAGCCGTCTGCTCGCGCCGGCGAGCGGCGTCGTCGAGCTCCGGGGCGGCGCCGTCGACCGGCGCCTCTGCCTCGTCGCCGCGGCCTCCGCGGTGGTGCTGGCTCTGGGCGCGGCCGCCCGCCTCTACGCGCAGACGTGGTCGGTGTTCGGGCTCGACGAGCCGGTCACTCTCGAGCTCGTGCGTCTCATCGGCATCCGGAGCCGGTGGGGGGGAGGCTGGCAGCCGCAGGCGGGCGTCGCCGTCCTGGCCGTGGTGGGCGCCGCGTGGTGGACCCGGTGGCCGAGGGGCGGCTGGTGGCTGACCGCGCTCGCCGTAGCGGGCGCCTGGATCACGTTGCCGCTGACCGGTCACGCCGCGAGCTTCGATAGTTCCCTGCCCCACCTCGCCCAGGTCGCCCACGGGATCGGCGCGGGCCTCTGGATCGGCGCCCTGGCCGCAGTCGTCGTCGTCGCGCCGGCCCTCCGCCGCGAGCCGGAGGGGCATGGCCGCTTCGCCGATCTCGTGCGCCGCTTCTCGCCCTTGGCCCTCGCCGCGGTCGCGACGATCGCCCTCTCCGGGGTGGTCACCGGCGTGTTCTACGTCGGCTCGGTGGACGACCTGTGGGCCACTCCCTACGGGCGCGCCCTGATGCTCAAGGTGGTCCTCTTTCTGGCGACCGGCACCGTCGGCGCGTACAACTGGCGCCGGCTCACGCCACGGCTCGGCGAGGCCTCCGGCACCGGCAGGCTGTTGCGTTCGGCGCGTCTGGAGCTGCTTCTGGCCGCGGCGGTGCTGCTGGTCACCGCCGCCCTCGTGCACCTGGCGATGCCCCGCGAGATGATGTAGTCATGGACTGACGTACCTCGTTCCAGGGGACCGCCGAGGCTGGGTCTTGAAGCTGCGCCGCCCAGCGCCGGTCCAACTCCATCTCCTGCTCCGGCGTGAGGACGAGCTCCGCATCACGCTCGGCGTCGGTGAGACTATCCCACAACGCCATCGCAATCGCGGCCCGTTCTGAAACGGGAAGCTTGAGCAATGCCGAGATCGGGGTGGCTCGCATCACTCCATCCTTCCACCCTTGGGCCTCGACGGGCAAGGTGATCCGGCTTGCGGGCGGGCGGCACGGAGCGGGTGTGCGGCGTCAGGGTCAGGAGCCTTCGGTCAGCTCCGACACGTTCAGCCCTGTCGCTTTCTTCAGGCGCTCGATCAGCTTCCGGTGAATCCTGGCGGGGTCGCCCCCGTTGGTCAGCACCGCGAACTCGGAGATGCACGTGACGTGCATGCCACAGAGGACGAAGTCGTTCATGCCCCGGGCGCCGAGGAAGTGGGCGCCGGCGAGCAGCGAGGCGGCGTCGATGACGACGCCGTAGGCGCTCCTGCCGATCCGGTCCTTCACCTCGTCGGCGAGCATGGCCCAGTTCCGCTCCGTGAAGCGCTTCATCGCCTCGTCGTTCGCAACGGGGTGGCACCGGAACTCGTCGTCCGAGGTGATGCCCCACTCGTTCTCGGTCCAGTTCCCGGCGTCGTCCTTGAAGCCGATGTCCCGCAGGGCGGCCAGGGTCATCTGGTAGTAGCCGATGGCCGAGCTGTTCGGCGGGCTGAGGGCGCATCCCCTCGATTCGCGCTGTCTCGCCAGATCCAGGTAGTCGCGCACGCCGGCGGTGTTCGCGGCGACGAGGGCGGTGGCGCTCAGGAGGGCGGCCAGCGCAGCGGCGGCGAAGCGGCGGCGGCGGGTCGGGACGGGGCGGAGCGGCGTGGGCGCAGAGCGTCGTTGGGACATCGGTCGGGCCGGAACGGTCCCCGAGAGCGGGACCCTCCAAGAGTATCGGCAGCGATGCGAAGAAGTTGGGTCGAAGGTCGGCGCGAACGAAGGACGTCGGAGGCTCGGGTCAGGAGATGGTGAAGGAGCAGGGGCGTCCGGGCCCCTGCTCCCGCCGGAGTCGAGCGGCGGCTACTGCTGTTGCTGCGCCGGTCGCGAATACTGGTCGATGTGCACGGGCCGCGGCCCGTCGGTCGGAATGCCTTCCCTCGCCATGATCAGCTCGAGGGCGTCGATGGTGGGCCGGGACATTCTCGGCAGGCCGTTCCGGAACCCCTCGGCGATGAACAGGGGCGTGCGCCCGGCCGCGTTCGTCTGCCGCCAGACCTCCGAGTCGGCACCGCTCGCCGCCAGCAGCCCCACCACCGCGGGGAAGTTGCCGTACGCGGCGCCGTGCATCGCGGTGTCGCCGTTGGCGTCCACGGCGTCGACATCGGCCCCGAGATCGAGCAGCAGTTGCGTGGCGATCAACGCCTCGGCCTCGCTGCCGGCCTCTTCGTCGGGCGCGTTGGTGCCGAGGCCGGCCGCCGCCATCAGGGGCGTGCTCGCCTCGGCGTTGGGCAGGAACGGGTCGGCCCCCAGCTCGAGGAGCTGCTGCATGAGGCCCGCGTCGGCCCGGTCGGCGGCCATGAGGAAGGCCGTCGCCCCCTCCATCTCGAGACCCGACGCGGTGTGCGGCGGGCGCCTGCCCTGCTCGAGGCGCAGGTTCACGTCGGCCCCCAGCGCGATGAGGGCCCGCACGAACTGCAGGCTGGTGAGGCGGCCCGCCCCCTCCGGCGCGGGGTCGCCCCGGTCGCTGGCGTCCGGCTTCCGCACCCAGCTCACGGTGTGCAGCGGCGCAAAGCCGGTGCGCTGGTCGTTGGGGTCGGCGCCGGCCTTGATCAGCTCGACGGCGAGCTCGAAGTGGCCGTTGCGCACCGCCAGCAGCAGCGGGCTCATGCCGTCGTCGACGGGCCGGTAGGTCGCGTTGTTGACGGCGACGTCCGGTCCGTCCTTGATGCGGGTGAGCTCCGCGTTCACGTCCACGCCGGCGTCGAGCAGAGCCCGGGTGGCGTCGACGTGCCCTCCCCGCACCGCGAAGAAGAGCGGGGTGAAGCCGGATCGCAGGGAGGCGCGCACGTCGGCGCCGGCCGCGAGCAGCGTCTCCACGATGGGCGTGTGCCCCTCGGCCGCCGCCCACATCAGGGCGGTCTGGTCGCGGGCCTCGCGCGCGTTGGGGTCGGCGCCCTTCGCGAGCAGGGCCTCGACCGCGGCCAGGCTCCCGGTGCGAGCGGCGGTCATCAGCACCGTCTCGCCGCCGCGAAGCGCCGCGTCGGGGTCGGCCCCGGCGTCGAGGAGCAGGCCCACGAGGCCGGCGTTGCCGTTGGTGGCGGCGAGCGACAGCGGCGGCACGCCGTAGCGGTTCACGGCGTCGACGTCGGCGCCTGCCCGCACGAGCAGCCCCGCCGTCTCGACGTCGTCGTGGTACGTCGCCCAGTGGAGGGCGGTCATGCCGTCGACCTGCGCCTCGTTGACGTCGGCCCCCCCTGCGTGCAGCAGGGTGCGGACCAGCGCGGCGTTCCCCTCCTCGGCCGCGTCGGCGAGCGGAGCCTCGCCGGCCGCCCACGCGGTTGCGGCCAGCGCCAGCGCCATCACCGACAGTCGGGCGATTCTTCCTGGATGCATCGGTTCTTCTCCTGGCCCGGAGAGCGTCGCCTGCGGCTCCGCTCACCGCCCAACCAACCCTCCAGGAATCCGCGCCGTTCTGCAGCGCGGATTCCTGGCCCGCCAATCGCCGCCTTCGGCTCCTCTTGGCGTCCAACCAATCCTGCAGGAGTCCGCACCGTTCCACAGCGCCGAGTCCTGGCCCGGCAACCGCCGCCTCGGCGCCGATCACCGCTCGGGTCAAACCGCGGGACCGGCGCCTCCTGAAGGCGCCGGCCCCCGAGTAATCATCGGCCGTTCCGCTACACCGCGACAGGGTCGAAGAGGGTATCGACGGTGCCGGTGCTGTCGCCGAACTGGTCGAGCTTCACGCCCACCCGGTCGAGCAGGGTGAGGTGGAGGTTGGCCAGCGGCTTGCCGGTCTCGTAGCGGATGTGGCGCCCGCCGTTCACGCCCGCCGCGGCCCCGCCGGCCACGAGGATCGGCAGGTTGACGTGGTCGTGCAGGCTCGGGTTGCCCATGCCGCTGCCGTACATGTAGACGGTCTGATCGAGCAGCGACCCGTCGCCGTCGGGCGTCTCCTTCAGCTTCTGCAGGAACTCCGCGAACAGCGAGACGTGGAACGTGTTGATCTTGGCGATCTTCGCGAGCTTCTCGGGGTCGTTGCCGTGGTGGCTCGTCGGGTGGTGCGGGTCCGGCACCCCGATCTCCGGATACGTGCGGTTGCTCAGCTCGCGCGTGAGCTGGAACGTGACGATGCGGGTGATGTCGCCCTGGAACGCCAGCACCTGCAGGTCGAACATCAGCCGGGCGTGGTCGGCGAACGAGTCGGGCACGCCCACCGGGCGGTCGAGGTCGGGGAACAGGTTGTCGCTGGCCGCGGCCTCGGCCCGCTGAATCTGGCGCTCGACCTCGCGGATGCTGTCGAGGTACTGCTCGACGCGGGCCCGGTCGGCCGCCCCGACGGCGCCCTTGAGCCGCGCGATGTCCTCGTTGAACGAGTCGAGCAGGCTGGCCCGGCTCTCGAGCGCGGCCTTCCGCTCCTCCGCCGTGCCGCCCTCGCCGAAGAGGCGCTCGAACACGATGCGGGGATGGGCCTCGGACGGCAGCGGGGTCGTCGGCGACGACCAGGACAGGCAGTTCTGGTAGACGCAGGCGTAGCCGTTGTTGCAGACGCCCGCGAGCGGGTTCAGGTCCATCGACAGCTCGAGCGACGGCAATTGCGTGTCCTGCCCGATCTGCAGGGCCGCGAGCTGGTCGGCGGTGGTGCCGAGGAAGTAGTCGGAGCTCTCGGTGTGCTTGGCGTAGGCGGCGCTCAGGAACCCCGAGTTCGACGTGTCGTGCGTGCCGGGGTAGGAGAGCTGCAGCTCGGTGTTGGTCACCACCGTGAGCTGCTCCCTGACCGGCTCGAGGGGGCTGAGGATCGGCGTGAGCTGGCCCAGCTCGTCCCGGTCGGCGGGCGTCCACCGCTGGTGGTCGCAGCCCATCGGGATGAACACGTACCCGAGCCGGCGGATCGGCTTGGCCGGCGTACGGGCGAGGGCGGTCGCCGCGGGGATCATCGCATCGAGGAGGGGCAGGGCCAAGGTGGCCTGCACGCCCTTCAGGAACGTACGCCGCGGTAACGCCTTCTTCGTGATGATCATGTGGAGTTCCTCATCTGAAACGGGACGCTCTTGACGATGCCGAGGATGATCGACGAGAAGCGGTAGTCGTCCGCTTCGGCCTCGCGGACGATGGTGCGGACGGCGGGAGCGTCGTAGTACTCGACGCCCCGGCCCAGGGCGAAGGTGAGCAGCTTCTCGGTCAGCCGGCCGACGAACAGGTCGGGCCGGCTCAGCAGGCCGTCTTCGAGGCCGTCGACCCCCGCGAGGGCGCCGACGCCGGGCAGCCCGCCCGAGACGTCGATGCGGCCGTTGTCGCCCTCCTGGTCGCGCCAGCGGCCGAGGGCGTCGAAGTTCTCGAGGGCGAAGCCGACGGGGTCGATGGTCCGGTGGCAGCTCGCGCACGCCGGGCTGTTGCGGTGCTGGGCGAGCCGCTCGCGCATCGGCAGGTTGGCCGCCACCTCGTTCTCCTCGAGGGCCGGCACGTCGGGGAGCGGCGGCGGGGGCGGGGCCCCGAAGATGTTGTCGAGCACCCACACGCCGCGGATGATCGGCGACGTCCGGGTGGCGTAGGAGGTCACGGCGAGGACGCTGCCGTGCCGCAGCAGGCCGCCGCGCCGGCTCCCCTTGTCGAGGCCCACCCGCCGGAACCGCGTGCCGTAGACGCCGGGAATGCCGTAGTGCTTGGCGAGGCGCTCGTTCAGGAACGTGTAGTCGGCCCGCAGGAGGTCGAGCACGCTGCGGTCCTCGTCGATCACGCTGTCGATGAACCGCTCCGTCTCCTCGCGGAACGCCTGCCGCAGGTTGTCGTCGAAGTCGGGGAACAGGCGCCCGTTCGGGCTCAGCGACGCGAGGTTGCGCAGCCGCAGCCACTGGCCGGCGAAGTTGCTCGCGAGGTTGAACGAGCGGGGGTCGGCGAGCATCCGGCGGGTCTGCCGCTCGAGCTCGTCGGGGTCGCTCAGCTCGCCGCGTATCGCCGCGTCGAGCAGCTCGTCGTCCGGGATGCTGCTCCAGAGGAAGAACGACAGCCGCGAGGCCAGCTCCAGGTCGCTGACGTGGTACGCGGGGATGCCGCCGCCGCGGTCCGGGTCGACCTCGACCCGGAACAGGAACTGCGGATTGATGAGGACCGCGCTCAGGGCGCGGCCGATGCCGGCGTCGAAGTCGCCGCCCGCCCGGCCCTCGCGGTAGAACGCCATCGGGCCGTCGAGGTCGGCGTCCGAGACCGGCCGCCGGTAGGCCCGCCGCATCAGGGTGGAGAGGATCTCCCGCGCGCAGCCCTCCTCCTCGCTCGCCTCGGCCGGCCGGCACACGAACAGCCGCTCGCGGCTGGGGGTGTCGCTGACGCCCTGCGGGGCGTAGGGGCCGGTGATCGACACCTGGTAGACGGCCGGGGTCAACCGCGGATGACGGGTCTCGTTGAAGTGCGACTGCCCGGGCCTGCGCTCGGTCTCCATCAGCGACGAGGCGTTCCTCAGGAACGTGACGCCGAGGTCGTGGGGGCCGGCGGTCACCGACGCCCTCACCTTCAGGTCGCGGTCGACGAGCGCGTCGTCCCCGCGCTCGGGCCGCTGGACCGTGAAGCTCGCGACGGGGACGCGGTCGAGCAGGATCTCCATCTCGTGCGGCTGCCGGTCGCGCAGGCCGCCGATGTTGCCGGTGCGGTTCCGGGCCAGGCGCACCTGGATGTCGTAGTCGCCGTCCTGGGCGAACGTGTAGGGAATCACGACGCCGCCGCGGGTGCCGAGGGGCAGCCCGGGGACGTGTTCCTCCTGCGTCGTGTCCGCGGGCACGCGGATCACGTCGGCCTGCAGCGAGGTCTGGGTGCTGCCGATGACCAGCCGGCTGATCTTCTGGGCGGCCGAGATGTAGCGGTCGAGCAGGGCCGGCGGGAGGTCGCCGACGGTCACGTTGTCGAAGCCGTGGCCGCTCTCGTCGGGGGGCAGCAGGGTGGTGGCGTCGACGTCGAGGGCCAGCAGGTCGCGGATGGCGTTCTGGTACTCGGTGCGGTTGAGGCGGCGCAGGGTCTCGGTACGGCCCGGGTTCGGGCTCGCCGCCGCCGCCGCCGCGTCGAGCGTCGTCGCCAGCCACGAGGCCGTCGCGGCGCGGGCCCCGGCCGGCGGCTGCGGCCGGTTCGGCGGGGGCATGGTGCTCGTGCGCAGCTTGCGCACCACGCCCTCCCAGATCTCGGCCTCGGCCGGCACGTGCGCGACGTCGATGTTCTCCAGGCTCAGCCCGGCCGTCTCGAGGCGGTCGCTGTGGCAGGTGACGCAGTAGCGGTCGAGCAGCGCACGGGCGTCGGACGCTGCCGGCGAGAGCTCCGCCGCGCCCGATCCGCCTGCCTGTTCCTGCGCGTGCGCGCCGGCCGGCAGCCACAGGCAGAGGCCGAGGAGGATCGAGGCCCCGGCGGCCACCGTCGTCATGCGGGAAACGGCCCGGGAAGACCCAAATCTCATCCGCGCATTGTAGGCCCCGAGAGCGCGAATTTCAAGGACGTCAGGGCGTCAGGGCATCAACGCGGCCGGGTGAGCGGCTCCGTCAGCGGTCCGAGCGGTTCCCGCACCCACCAGGCCCCGTCCGCGCCCTCCTCCCGGGTCGTGAACCGGTAGCGGTACAGCACGAGCCGGACGAAGCGGGGCGGCCCGTCGGGGAACGGCGTGTCGTCGAGCAGGCCGAGGGCGGCCGGATCGTCCTCCAGCAGGCCTTCCGCGAGGGGCAGCAGCCAGTGGCCGTTGCCCCGGGGATCGAGGGCCGCGAACCACATCCGCCAGTCGAGCCGCGGCATGTGGGTCAGCGCGAAGCGGGGCGCCCGCGCGGGGTCGCCCGGCTTCCACCGGAACGGGTACTCGAGCCAGGTCGAGCCGTCCGCGCTCCCTTCGATGACGATCTCCGGACGCTCGGTCGTCATCACCCGGAACAGCCCGTAGCCGTTGACGGAGCGGAAGGGACCGGCCCAGTCGTCGAGCAGGACGTCGGCCCACGCCGGCATCGGCGCGGGGGCGCGGACCTCGCGAACCAGCGCGAGGGTGCTCAGCAGCGCGAGCAGCGCCGTCACCGCCGCCCGCACCCACCACCGCCACGCCGGGGCGCGACGGGACGGGTTCCGCATCATGGCGGCGCCAGCCCGGAAATCGTCGCCTCCAGCGCCGATTGCCGCCCAACCAACCCCGCTTGGCGTCGGCACCGTTCCAGGCTGCAGACGCCTGGAGACGCCGAGGCGGAGCAGCCGCGCGACGGCGGCGTCGTCGAGGAGCGACAGGTAGAGGACGACGGCGAGCAGGTTGAAGAAGCCGTAGTTGCCGGTCGCGGCAATCAGGACCTGCAGCAGGCAGAGCAGCCCGCAGCCGGTCATCCGGAGGCGCCGGAAGGGGGCCGGCGCGAGGATGGCGAACGGGACCGCGACCTCGATGACGAACATGACGCCGACCGACAGCGTGCCGAACCAGTCGGGCGCGTTGTGCGCGTACCAGCCGATCCAGGTCGGCAGCGGCTGGGTCTGGTAGTGGTGCTCGAGCGCGGTCAGGCTCCGCCAGGTCGCGTCGCCGCTGAGCAGCTTGGTGACGCCCGAGAGGAGCGTCAGCTTGAACGCGAGGCCCCAGACCAGCCAGCGCGCCGCTGCCCCCGGCTCGCCGCCCGCGCCCAGGGGCACGCGCCAGCCGGCCGGGGAGTACAGCGAGGCCAGCAGCCCCGCTTCCAGCAGCAGCGCGTCCCACTGGAACACGAGGAAGTCCTGACCGGCGACGGTGAGCCCCAGGTAGCAGACCCAGAGGGCCGGGAACACCGCCCTCGGCGCGACGCCGGCCATGGCCGCGGCCGACAGCGCCATGCCCAGCCAGCACGTTCCCACGAGGAAGCCGTCGCTCGGCCAGAGCCAGAGCAGCGTCGGCAGGTCGTGGTAGGCGGCGCGGCCCCATATCTCGTACGCGCGGTCGAGATATGCGGCCGCGGGCATCAGGCCCTCGGAGCCGACCAGCCCCAGGATCTGCGGCGCGAGGGAGGCGAACGCCGTGAGGTGGGCGAGGCCGAGCAGCCGCAGGAACAGGTCGCGGGAGAGGGCGAAGTACGGCGGGCCGCTGGCAGGAGGGAAAGGGCCGGCCACGGGCCATTGTAACGTCCCGCCGGGCGCCGCCGCTCGTGGCGAAGGGGTGCACGTCAGATTCGCGAGATGGCTGCCCCCTGGGCTGTCAGGCTCCCGATTCTCGGTGTTCTCGGCTGTGAAACCCCTCCGGAACGCGCCGCCCCGGCCTCGGCGGTACGGTTTGCAGGCCGCGTCTCACTTTCTTGACGTGCGCCCGTGGCGAAGGCGCCGCGTTGCACCGCGCCCGATCGCGACGTCGGTCAGTCCTCTCGGGCCATCCGGCCCGCGTCGAGCTGGAGCGCGGCCAGCAGGGGGCCGAAGCGCCGCTCGAAGCTGCCGATCTTCGCGCTGGCGACGGTCAGGCGCTCCTCTCCGCACCGGAACACGAGATCGTCGGTCACGCGCCCGCGGCGGCGGGCGAGCCGGACGGGGGCCACGGGGTGGAACTCGGGCCGGATGGGATGCACCTCCGGCTCGCTGTCGTCGACGACGAGCTCCTTGTCGCCGACCGCGCCGACGACGACGCGGTCGGGGTGGAACGCCAGCCACCGCGACCGTCCCGCGCGGGTGGTCGCGGCGAGCACGGCCAGCGCGGGCTCGCCGTCGCCGAGCTGGCGCAGGATCGCCGGCGCCGCGCGGGGCGGCCACGTCGAGAGGTCGGGCAGACGCAGCCGTTCCCGCAGGCGCCGGGACGCGGCGTCGACATAGTGCTTCCAGGCCGCCGCGACCTGCTTGCGCTCGGGAAGCAGCACCCACGCGTGCAGCAGCACGAGGTGGTCGTGCTCGATCGGCCACGGCGGCGGCGCGGAGCACAGCAGATCGGCCACCGACGTCAGCAGCGGCTCGGCCAGGCGGTCTCCGACGAGGGCCGGCGGGGGCGCGTCCGGGCCCGGTTCTCGCGGGCCGCCTCCGGCCTCGTACGCCGCCGCCACCGCGCGCGCGAGCAGCCGTTCCGCCTCGTCCTCGTCGACGGTCTCCCGTACGCGCGCGCCGAACGCGCCGGCCCGAAGAGACTCGCCGGCCTGCGCGCGGTCGGCATCGAGGCAGTCGCGCGCCAGCGCGGCGAGCAGCGCGAAGCCGTCGGCCGCGCGTCGTGCCTCGGGCCGGTGCGAGTCGCCGAGGTCGACCGGCAGCGGCAGGCGGCGCTGGAGGTCCTCGATCTCGGCCCGCGCGGCCGACGCCTGCAGGCCGCGCATTCCCGACAGCAGGTCGGCGAGCCGTTCTCCGACCGCCTGTCGGTCCGCCGGCCGCAGCGCGTCGAGGTCGACGGGCGGCACCGACGGCGGCGCCGGCGCGCGGTCCTCGGCCAGCGCGCGCAGCAGGGCGATCTTCGCGAACTCGTCGGGAATCGGCGCGCGCAGGATGCGATCGAGCAGCCACCGGCGGTTGTGGTCGACGCCGGGGATGCGCGCGTGGATGCGGACCGCCTCGACCAGCGCGATCCAGTCGGGCCCGCGGTACGAGCGCAGGGGGTCGTAGATGCGCGCCACGCGCAGGTAGACCAGCGCCACCGAGCTCTCCAGCAGCGTCTTCAGCCACACCTCCGCGCGCGACCTGATGAACCGCTTGCCCACGCGCTTGGCCACCTGCGTGCCGAGGGTCCACGCGACGACCCCGACGGGGCTCGCGCCGGTGGCGAGGCGGGTGGCGAGGAGCGCGCCGTTGAGATAGTGCTCCCAGGGCTCGAGCTTGCGGTAGAGGGCGAGGCCCTGCTGGGCCTGCTCGAGCTGGGTGACGACGGTCTTGACCGACCAGGAGGCGGGATCGACGAACGGCACCTGCCGCACCGCCTGCAGCAGCTCGCCGACGGCCGAGCGCACCGCGAGGGCGATGTCCCCGGTGCGCGCCTCGAGCACCGCGTTGTCCGACTCGGCGTGGTACAGCGCCGCGACCTCCTGCACCACGTCGCGCAACTCGGCGAAGATGGCGCCGCCGTCGAGGTCCACGATGCGCCCGTCCTCGCGGCGGACGTAGCGCCGGTCGGCGACGCCTTCCCACACCCGGTCGCAGCGGTCGCGGATCATCTCGCCGAGCCGGCGTTCCTGCTCGTCGAGGGCCGCGGGCGAGGTCGGCGTGTCGGGTCGGCGGCGCAGCAGCTCGTCGTAGGTGCGCTCGACCGGCGACACGCCGGCCGCGGTGAGCCGGGCGTCCAGCCCCCGGAGCTCGTCGAGCCGGCGGTCGAGCTCGCCCATCGCCTCGGCGTCGGGAGCACCCCCGCGCGCCCCGGCCATGGCCCCGGCGCCGATGGCGCCCGCACCCACGAGGGAGAGCGCCGCCCCCGCCTCGAAAGACAGCGAGACCCCCAGCGCGATGCCCGCCGCCACGCATCCGAGGCCGCCGGCGAGCCAGATGACCGATGCTTGCCGCATGGGCGGCCGCAGTGTACCAGGAGGACGGAGAGCGGCGGTGAAGCGGGGCGGACGCCGGGTTGAGGCCGCCGGGGGAGCGCCGCGGCAGGGCTGCGTCGGGAGATGGGCAAGGTTGCGGGGGAGCCGCGCGTCAGGCCGGGTGGGAGCGCCACGGAAACACGCCGCATGCGCGGCCGCAGTGTACCAGGAGGACGGAGCGTGACAAGAAGTGGGGCGGACGCTGGGGAGGTCCTTCGGGGCAGCGCCGTGGCAGGGCCTAGTCGGGAGCTGGGACAAGGCTGTGGGAGAGCCCCGCGTCCGGAAAGCTGCAAGGGGAGCCCCGCGTCGGGCCGGCCGGGTGGGAGCGCCCCGGCGAGGCGGGCGCGGTGGGAGGCGGCCGGGGCGCGATTCGGTGATGTCCCGGAGGCTCGCGGAGGTAGGGCAGCACGGGACGACCGGTTATCATGACGGGTTGTGCTTGTCGTTGCGACGATCAGATCCATGGCCGCCGCCGGC
>JAJEFC010000228.1 GCA_022820675.1 Vicinamibacteria bacterium
GGGCGGCCGCCGGCGGACCGGGATCGCCGACAAGGGCCGGCGCGCGCATGGAGAGCGCGAAGCGCTGCAACTCGTCGAGCCGGAGGGCCTCCCGCATCTCGCGCTCCTCGACCGTATCGAGCGTCGCGCGGATATCCCCGGCGATCTGGGCCGGCGGCACGCCCGCGCGCTCGCCCTCGTCCCGGATGCGCTGCGTCTCGAGAAGCGCAGTCCGGGCGTCCTCGAGATCCCGGCGGGCGTCCCGCATGCTCTCCTCGCGTTGCCGCTCCTCGTCCCGGCGCCGCTCCTCGTCGCGCGCCTCGCGCTCAGCCGCCAGCTGCGCGAGGTCCTCCCGGAGCTGCTCGCCCTGCCGGAGCACCGGTGCGACGACGCCCCGCACGTCCGCCACGGCCGCCTCTATGGACTCCTCGTCCCCCGCCGCCGGGTCCTCGGGGGGCCGGCCCGACCCGGTGAGGAACATCACGAGAATGAGGACCGCGGCGAAGCCGAGGCCCGCGTAGATGGGCAGGTTCTTGGAGATGACGCCGGAGGGGACCTTCAGTCGCCAGTCTGCCACGGCTCCGCCTCCCTCCGCATGCGCCACGCAGCGCCGGACCCGGGGTCGCCGATCCCGACAGTGCCCGCCTCGACCACCCCGTCGATGCGAATCACCAGCCCGGCCCCGATGACCTCGTGCGGCAACACCCGCGCCGTCCCGTCGGGGAGCAGCGCCGCGACGACGACCCGGTCGTCAACCGCCCGCTGGAAGCGGATGAACGTCGACTGCGTGTCGTGCCACATCCCCTCCACCAAGTAGGGCGCCGCCGAAACGTCCACCTCGGGGTTGAACTCGAACACGAAGTGCAGCCGCGTCGGATACTCGGCCACAAACGCCTCGACCGCCTCACCAGTCGCGGCGATGGCGTCCTCGACGCGGTCCCGCGCCTCCGCCTCGGCGCTGCGGAGCGCCTCGCGCGCGCGCTGCTCCTCCCGCCGCATCGCCTCCACGTCGGCCGCCGACAGAAACACCGGGGCCTCGGCCCCGGTCCCCGCCACCACGTCCTCGACATGTTCCGCGCCGTCTCCTTCACCGCGCGACGTGCTGTCCGGCATAAGCCCGGAGAGATGGACCACGGTGTACACGGGCAGCAGGTCGCTCTCCCTGAGACCGATCGAGAGCACCGATCCGTCCGACAGCACGAGGCTCAGGTTCGTCGCGACGCCGCGCGCGAGCGGCCGCACCATCGTGAGGTGGCCGCCGCCGGTCGCGATCCACCGCTCCGGATCGCCGAGCCTCCGCTCCACGACCGTCCAGTCGGCCGGCAGGACGACGGTCGTCTCGAAACCCACGCGCGTGACGACCTCGACGAGCGCCACCCCGCCCCGGACGCCCGCCTGGACGGACCCCTGCGGGACCTGCGCCCCGGCAGGCCACGCCCACGCGATCAACGCCGCCGCCAGTAGACGCGCACCCACCAGATCACCTCCCGACAAGAGCAGCCCCGACGGCCGCACCGATTAACGGCCAGACGACGTACGCCCAAGGCCGCCTCGCGAACGTCCGCTTGAGGAATCCGGGACGCCGCTGCGGCATAGCCCCGCCCTCGGCCGCCAGCCCGAACCACGCCTCGCGCCCGCCGAGGCTCAGCGTGCCGTGCCGGATCACCTGCTCCACGACCAGCAGGCCGCCCGGCTCAACGTCCGTGTGCACCGCCTCAAGCGAGCCGCCGCGGAAGGCGTACACGGCCGGAATCTCCTGCCCCTCGGTCCGCAGGTAGGTGAACGTCCCGTCCGTCCACAGGTCCCGCAGCAGGAACGGGACCTCCTGCGCCTCCTCGGCGGCGACGTAGGGCAGCCGGACCCGGCCCGCGAAGTCGCGGACGAACTCGTCCTGCCGCGCCTCGGCCGCCGCCCACAGCTTCTCGACCTCCCGGCGGGCCTCGGCGAGCACGCGCTCCCGCCGCGCCAGGTGGCCGGCCAGACGCTCGCGGAGGCCCGCGACCAGCGCCGCTGGCCGGAACCGGACCTCCACGGCGGAGGGATCCACCGCGCTCAATACGGGCTGCTCCTCTTCCGCCTCCACCGTCACCACGTAGTCCGCCGCTTCGTCCGCGTCCTCCACCACCGTGAAGGTGAACACCGCGCCCGAGGCGCACGAGACCGTCACGTTCGAGACCAGGCCATTGGCGTACGGCTTGACGGCCAGCTCGCGCCCCCGCGCCACGAGGTCCCAGTTCTCCGCGTCGCCCGCCACCGTGCGGACGATCTCCTCGCCCTCGGGCAACCGCACCGTCGTGACCGTCCTGACGCGCGTGAAGATCACCACCGGCTGCGTGGACGACGCGACCACCGCCCGGATCGGCGTCCGCTCCGCCTCCTGCCCGAAACCCGGCGCCGCGAGCGCCAGCGCCGCGACGCAACATCCGACAACGCGCATGCCCACCTCCACTGAAACCGCCCTCACGCAACCGCCTCGGTCCGCCCGCGCGCGTCGCCGACGTCGCTGTCGACACCCGCTGCGAGCCGCAAGAGCGCCCCGGGCACGCCCCAGCGCTCGACCGCGGCCCGGCGGCGAACGGCGTCCGACGGGTCTGACGTGTACAGCCAGTACGACTCGGGATCGACGTCCAGCCGCACGACCGCGGAGTGGCCGGGCCGATGGATGAAAAGCTCCCGCTTCTGCTCGAGCTCGCGCACCGTGGCCGCCTCGGACTGGGTCAGGCCCAGCGCACGGGCGGCCTGGTCCGGAAACGACGGGTTGGCGAGCAGCACGCGCGTCGGCATCGACTCGAGAAGCTCCGGCGCGGCGCCCAGCACGTCGCCGGCCGACTGCGTCGCGACGATGAGGACCCCGTTCATCTTTCTCCACGTCTTCGCCGCCTCCGCGAGTTGCTGCACGACGATCGGGTCCTTCAGGTACCGCCACGCCTCGTCGACCACGAGAATCTTGAGCCGCCCCCGCTGGGACTCGTCGTCCATCACCAGCCGCATCCGCTCCAGGAAGAACCACAGCGCGGCCTCGCACCAGTCGGCGTGCTGCGACGCGCCCGCCAGGTCCACCACCTGCCAGCGGCCGAACGCCCTGAGCCCCGCCGGCGGACCGTCGAACCAGGGAGCCCAGGTCCCCTCGTCCACCCACCGGCTCATCGCCGGCCACATCCGCCGCGGCAGCAGGTGCGCCAGCGCGCTGAGCGTCCGCTTCTCCGGCGCGCGGCGGAACACCTCCTCGACCCGCTTGTCGAGATCCGCGACATCGTCCGCCTCGCAGGCGTACTGCCCGATCGCCAGCAGCCGCTGGGTCCACGCGGCCAGGAACTGCCGGGTGCGCACCGACTGCGGGAGCCCGAAGGGCTGGAGGCCCATCTGGGCGGCCGACGACGGATCGAGCTCGTCGCCCTCCGCGAGGGCGAGATAGCGCCCGCCGACGAACTCGGTCAGGTAGCGGTAGCTGCGCCCGAGATCGAGCACCAGCACCTGGGGGTCGTACTTGAGCGCCTGCACGAGCAGGAAGTTCAGGAGGAAGCTCTTCCCCGACCCCGTGGCGCCGAGGACGAGCGTGTGGCCCACGTCGCCCCCGCCGAACAGGTCGTAGCCGTACGGCGTGCCCCACGGGGTCTCGAACACAGTGAGCGGCTCGGCGTCCAGATGCTTGCAGCGCGCGTGGCCACGCGGCGGACCCACGATCGGCGCCAGCGCCGACGCGAGCTTCGAGTTGACGAAGAAGCGCCGCGGCGGACTGACCGCGGTCTGCCCGGGCAGGCGCCCGAACCACACCGGCGGGAGGCCATGGGTCTCCCGCACCAGCTTGCCGTCGATGCCGCCCACGACCCGCTCGAGCGCGGTGCCGATGTCGGCGAATTCCAGCTCGCCGGACGCCCTGACCGCGACCGATAGGTGCATCTCGCCGAAGCCCACGTCCCCGGACTGCAGATCGACGAGCGCCTGGCCGAGGACCTGGACTTCGGACGCCGCCCCGAAGTCCTCGAGCCCCGTCGCCTCGCCGCCCTCGCCCATCGCGGACATGAGCGAGTGGCGCGCCTGGTGATAGTGGTGCTGGGCGCTGCTGATGCGCCGGCGGGCGCCCTGCCTGTCCGCGGAGCGCCACCCCAGTACGACGGACAGGTCCGCGTTCAACCCGTACAGGCCGTCGAGGCAGTTCCCGACGACCTGGCCGGGCGCCGACGCGAGCGACCACACCCGGACGAGCTGATCGCCCACCCGCACGCCCTCGCGCGTGATCGACATGTCCGCCGACGCCAGGCGCCAGTTAAGGCCATAGCGGGTGGCTAGCCCATCGACCCACTCGCCCTGCCCGGCGTTAGAGAGCCGGTGCAGTAGCCGGACCGCCTCCGGCGCCTCGACGGCAGCGACGCCGGTCCCGGTCGACAGCCTCGCCTCCAACCCAGCGAGCTGGTTGCGGACGTCCCGCGCGACGTCCGAGAGGACCGACCGGAGAATCGTCGTGACGTGCGGATTGCGCCGCGCGTGCCACCAGTTGCGCGCGTAGCCGATAAGCCATCGCCGGCCGCCCTCCGCCGTCGCCACGCGCCGCGCGAGACCCCGATCGAACTCCCACACGAGGTATGCGGAGTACTCGCGGACGCGCTCCGCGACATGCGCGCGGCGCTTGTTCGCGGCCATCCGGCCGAGATCGCCGGCGGCCTCGCTGGCGGGAGCCGACGGCGCCCGCCAGCGATCCACCACCCACCAGAGCCGGACGTCGGGCCCCAGCGCCATGAGGACGCGGGACCACGCGCCCACCAGATCGTCGACGGTCGCGCCCGACAGCCCGTCGGCGGGCAGCGGCACGATCCGCGAGAACCCAAGCAGCCGGCCCGCCCGCGTGATGCACAGGCGGTCGTCGATGAAGCCCCACCACGGGAGCTGGTTGGAGAGCGAGCGGCCGACCGACCTGCGCGCGCGCGCCATCACCCGCCGCCTCGGCTGCGGCCGCCGGCGCCGGCGCCGGCGCCCTCGATGATCACCACCCACGGCGGCGACCCGTAGTCGGCGGCGTCGTACCAGCCCCCGGGGTTCCGCAGCGTCTCCCGAATCACCGCCACGAACCGGTCGTCGTACGCCGTCGTCACGCGGCCCGCCAGCCAGGACAGCGCGAAGCCTGCGCACGCGAGCAGGAGGCCGTCCATCGCGATGAACAGGACCAGCGCGAAGACCAGACTGAGAAAGAACAGGCTGCGCTCGACGCCGAGAATCTTCAGCGGATCGTTGAGCGCGCCGTACTCGTTGCAGATCCCATCTCCGCGAACCATGCGCATGGCGGCCTCCGCGTGGATCAGCAGGTGATGGCGGTCCCGCCGAAGAAGAAAACGAGAAACTGCGGCGCGAGCATGACCATGCCGACGCCGAATACGAGCCCGGCGATGGCCGACTTCGATCCGCCTTCGCCGAACGCGTACGTCAGCCCGCCGACGATGACCGCGACCACGGCGAGCCCGCGGCCGACGATGCCCGTGAACAACTCGCAGAGCTGGCTGGCGGCCATCGACCACGGATCGTCGGCCGCCCCGAGCCCCTGCTCCAGGAAAGCGAGTAGCAGGCAGACGAAGAGCACGCGCAGCACCAATCCTCCGCGGCGCGTCCACCAGCCCACCACCCGGCGGGCGACCCTACCGACAAACGACATGGCTTCCTCCTCCCGGCTCAGCCGGGGTATTGACCGGTTTCCTCCCGGTCGAGAGCGTCGCGGAGCTCGGGATCACCCCCCTGGCCGCGCCGCATCGCCCGCTCGAGAAGGCCGACGCGCTGGCCCACCTCGCCGAAGGCGAGCACGCGGGCCAACTGGTACGTGCCCGCCACGACCGCCGTCAGCCACGCCGCCGCCATCAGCGAGAGGCGCACGGCGTGGTCCGCCCACAGCACGATCCAGAACTCCGCCAGATAATCGAATTCGGCCACCACCACCGAGCCGGTGAGCGCCATCACCACCAGGGTCATGCCTACGCAGAACCGGCCCGGGTCCATCGCGCACCGTCACCTCATCACGTCGAACAGCCGCTCCTCGAGCTCCGTGCCCGGGCGCCACGCACGGCGCACCCGGCCGCCGAAATCGCCCGCCAGGATCGTCCGCGCAAGCCCGGCGAGCTTTCGGCCGTGGGACGCGAGGACCATCCCCATCTGCATCTTGCGCTGCACCTGCCGGCGGGAATAGCTGCCCGTCACGAGCTCGAGGGCCAGGCAGGACACCTCGCCGTCGGCGTCGCGCACCTCGACGAGGGCGTCGGGGAAGCAGCAGGCGCCCTCCTCGTCTACCGGCACCGCGAGCGCGCGCGCCGCGCGGCTGCGGGCGGCCGCCGGATCCAGTCCGCGCGCCGCCGCGGCCGACACCGACCGCGCTACCGCTCCCTTGAGCTCCGCCTCGAGACGGATCGAGACGACGGCAGCGCCCAGCGACTTCACGCGGTCAACCGTCTCGAGCACCAGCTCCGACACGCCGGCGTCATGCTCAAGCTCCCGCGGCCTGACCACGCCCTGCCAGACCCGCCGCTCGCACCCCCGGGCCCTTCGGCGCTCACGAACGCGCGCGGCGCCCGCCGGCGCGAGGGCGAGCACCTTGAAGCCGCGCCCGTTGCCACCCCGGCGGGCGCGCCGCGGCTGCACCTCGTGGACCTCGACGAGGCCCTCCGACAGCAGTTGGCGGACGGCGCGGCCCGCCGTGAACGGATGGCCGTCGAAACACTCGCTCTGGATATCGCGGTAGGACACAACCCGGAAGTCCCCGAGCAACTCCAGCGCGTCCCACACGCGATCGGCCTGCGACCGGCGCGCCAACTGCCGGCGGTCCCGGTCCCGGCGGCCCGAATGCGCCCGCTCGCGCCGGCCGCCGGGCTCCCCGACGTCCAGGAACCGGCCGACCCAGCGGGCGCCGCGGCCCCGCTCGGCGCCGTCCGGCATCGCCAGCTCGATCACCCGGCGGCCGCGCCGATCCACCGACCGCGCCAGCGCGGGAGCCCGATCCATCACCTCGAGCGCTCCTGCCATCTCCCGGAGGACGGCCACCTCAGCCACGCCCCGGAGTCGCGCAGCCACGCCGTCCGGACCTCCTCGACCGCCGCCACGCCGCCGCGGACGGCCTTGTCGAGCCGATCGCCGATTGGAGACAACGCCAGACCGGCAGCGGCGTCCGCAAGGACCTCGGTGCCGTCCGGCAACCGCGCGGGAACCGCGCCGCCGGCGCCCTCCGCCTCCGGCGGCTTGCGCCTCGCCTCGGCCCTGCCCGCCGCCGGGTGGTCCACCCCGGAGCCGGCAGCGGCGAGGCCCTCGCCCAGCAGGCGGCTCGTGACCGGGTCGAGCACCTGCGCCGGGTCCACGGGCGCATCGCCGCGCCACCTCGCCCGATGGACCACCCACTCGCGGCGCACCCGCCGGTACTCCGACGGGAACCAGCGCCCCCACAACCCGTAGAACGCCCTGAGCGCCACGGACACCGCGGCGGACGCGCCGGCCGGGACCACGCGGGCGCCGAGCGCCGGATCGAGACGCCGCTCAATCGCCGCACGCAGCCACCCGGCCAAACCCACCCGCTGGAACTCGGCCCGCACCAGGTCCACCTCCCGCTCGCCGCCCTTCGCGGCCCGCATGAGCGTCTCCAGCGGCAACATGCCCGTTACTCCCCGGCCGCCGGCCCAGACGCGCCGGCCCGGCCCGAATTCACCGACCATCCGGCCACGTCGCCCGCCTCGACGGCCGCGCCCGGCGCCGCGGCGAGGAGGACCGGAGTCACCACGACAGCTCCTGCTGGACCCCCGGAGCCGCGCGTGCGGCATCGCGGGCTTCCTCCAGCGCCGCCCCCGGCTCCATGCCGGCCAGACGCTCGCGCCCGCGGCCCGGATCCAGAACCCACGCGCCGATGTTCGACGCGTCGGCGCAAAGGCTCCTCAGACCCTCCGCCCTCAGGGCCCCGGCCTGACGCGCGTCGGCCTCCTCGCTCGAAGGGGGCGGCACGTAGGGAACGCCCGCGGCCTCGACCACCCGCCGCGCCGTCAATGCCCCGACGAGCGCTGCGCGGGCTGCGGCCGCCTCACGCCCGAGCGGGACGCGGCGGTCGAGCCCCGGCAGCGCGCCGGCGACCACCTCGACAAGGCGCAGGCCGGCCGCCCGATCCAGGGCGCCTGCGCCATCGGCCGCCCGGCGCTCCTCGGCCGACCCGACTGCCCGGCAAAGGCCCACGAGCGCCGCCTGCTGGAACGCCTCCCACTGCCGGGCGCCGTGGCCCTTGAACAGCCGCGGGGCCTTGGGCCGGAACACGCGCCGTCCGGCGTCCAGCGTCGGCTCGCCGGCCGGACGCTCCCAGTCCACGCGGACCTTCTCCCGGCGCGCGAGACCGCCCGTTGCGCGGGCGTAGAGCGCCGCCAGGGCGGTGGCGCAAACGCGATCCGAGTCCGCGGTTCCCGCTTCGACCGCGACTCCCGACCTCGCTCGCCGCGCGCGGGCGTTGTGCTGGTGGAGCGCGTCGCCGCCGAAGCGTGCGACGCGCACGGCGTCGTGGAGCGCCCCGTCATCGGATACGGCCGCCGCGACCGCCGACACCACGGACGACGCCCACGCGCCGGAAGATGCCACCGCCGAGAGGCCCGGATGGCACACGACGAGGCCCTCGCCGTCGCGCCCGTACTCCACGCGGTCGCCCGGCTCCAGGCGGGCGCCGGCCCCCGCCAGCACCTGCCGCACCACCTCGCGGGCTGCGATCTCGCGGTCCCGCCCCCGCACCACGCGGGGATCGGGGGACGGCTCGAGGGTCGTCTGGGTCTGGGAATGCAGCACGCGGTAGGCTCCGGGCCGCAGGGCGACCGCCGGCGTGCCGGCGATCCCGATGGCGATCCCGCGTCGGTCACCGCTCTCGAGCAGGAAGCGCTCCTCGTACGCCGAGGCGGCCGGCAACACGTCCCCGCCGAGCTTGCCGCACTGGTGCTCGGTGACGAACTCGCCGCTGCCCGCCGGCTGCCCGCGCTCGACGAGCTGCGCGTGCAGGACCACCGCGTTGTAGGGCAGGTACGCGCGGACGGTGTCCACGCCGCCCTTGGGCGACGCGGACCGCGCACGCAGTGCCTCCCCGCCGGACTGGTGATACGACACGCCCGCCTCCACATCCAACGCGACGCGATCGAGAACCGCCTGGATCTCTGCGTCCATCCCTCACGAACCGAATCGGGCCGAAGCGCCGCGAGGCGCCCGGCCCGGAACCTCAACGAACGGCCGGCTACCGCGCCGGCTCCGACACCTTGTCTCTGCCGCCGGCCGGCTCACCGGCCTCCCGTCCCGCCTTCGAGGCGTCCGGCCCGGCCTGCTCCGGCCCCCCGCGCTCCTGCGCCTTCGCCGCGCGGGTGCGCGCCGGCGCCTCGAATGTCGAGGCGGCCGAGTGCTCAAGCATCTCCGGCGTCCGCTCATGCTCCCAGTCCGGCGACACCAAGTGCGCACGCACCGACGCCGCCTCCCGCCACGCCTGGTCCAGCGCGCCCGGCGTCCGGGCGTACGCCGCCTGGTCCTTCCGCACCTGCTCGCTTGGGGACGCCGGGGCGTACTCGATGCCCAGCCGCTCGAGGGTCGTGCGCGCCGCGAGGTCGCCGACCATCGACGTCCGCGCCTTCTCCTGCGCCGCGCTCAAGCCGTCCGGCGCCGGATTGCGGCCCGGGACCTGTGCCCCGGCGAGCCGCGCCACCTCCAGCGCGTCCCCGGTCTCCACCGCCTCGCGCTCGGCCGGCGTGCCGACCGCCGCCGCGAGGTCCAGCAGCATCCTCTCGTTGAATTGCCGGTCCCTCGTGTCCGCTCTGCCCGGCATGCGCGCCGGCTTCCGCTCCGGGTAGAGCGTGCGCGTATCCGCGTCGAAGTGCGCCTTCTCCCTTGGCTGATCGGTCGCCAGGTACACGCCTTCCCTCGCCGCGAGGGCCTTCACCCCCCGGTTCGCCACCTGCGCAGCCGCCTGGGCCTGCACTTCTGTGTACCGCGTGCCGCCTGCCGGCATCTGCCGGCGCTCGCGGCGGCGCGCCGAGGCGACCGCGCGGCGCCCCATCTCCTCGCCCTGGAGGTGCCGACTGAGCTCCGGAGAACGCGCGGCGGCCGTCGACACGGCGCGCATCACCGACGTCGCGTATTCCGCCATGTTGCCGAACCGCGCCCGCGGCGGATGCGCCACCTGCGGGCCGCTCGCGCCCATCGAGATCGCGATCCGCTCGCCCGCGTGCGTCTTGAGCTGCACGCCCGACCGCGACACCAGTTCCTGGACGGTGTTGCCGATCGTCTCGCGCTCCTCCTTGTCCCGTCCGTCCATGAGCCGCTTGGGGATCGGCCTGAGACTCGTCTGCGATGCCACGTGCAGAAGGTCGTACGAGGACGACGGCCGGACGACCACCCCCTGCACCACGTCGGGATCGGTGGACAGCCCGAGCGAGCCCGCCCGGACCGCCACCAGCGGCGCGTCCATGCGCTTTTCGTCCAGCTTGCTGTGCCCCATCTTGCTCAGCTCCTGCGGGTGCACCAGCTCCGCGCCGTCCATGCCCCTCGCCAGCATCTGCGAGTGAAGAATGGTGGCGACGCGCGGGCCGAAGGCGTTGCCGTCGTTGTTCCACAGCGGGCCTTCGCTCACGGGCGACTTCGAGCTGCGCGTCCTGATCGGACCGCTCTCGAGAGACGCGACTTGGTGGTACGACTGTCCGGCCTCGATGTCGTCCGGAATCTGCTGCAGCGTGTCCACGAGACGCGCCTCCGACCGCTCCTGCCGCTGCTCACGGAACTGCTGGCTGGTGCCTGGCATGTCGAGTCTCCTTCCTCACGAATCCCGATTCGGGTCACGAACGAGGTCCCACCCCCGGGCGGTACCGACCAACGGCGCCGCCCTCCCGGCTGGGAGCGCAGCGCCCCGCTTCCAAGGCCGCTAACGCGACCGCTCCGGCTCCACCGGCGGCGCGGGAACCACCGGCGCGACCGGGACCACCGGCGGCGCAGGTTCCACCCGGGCCGCGCGCCAGGCCGAGCGATAGCCGGCGCCGAGCTCGATCCCGCGGCCGCGCGCGATCACCAGCGACGAGATGCGATCCGCGTCCCGGCAGAGGTCCGCGCCGTGGCGCACGAACACCTCGCGCGCCTCCGTTGGAAGCGCCAGCTCCCTCGGCGGCTCGTAGGCAAACCCGAGGGCGCCGGCGATCTTCGCGGCCGCGAGATCGCAACGGAGCTGCTCCCGGACCCAACCCTGCGACCCGCGCGCGGCCCGCGCGTCCCGGCGGCCCTCGCGCGACGGATGCCCCGTCGCGGCGGCCAGCCCGAGCGCCACCGCGGACGCATAGGCCGCGGGCGCCGACGCGTCCTCGGGGACAAGCAGAAGGTCCTCTGAAAGCCGGTACGAGGCCGGCGGCGACGGATGGACCGCGGGGCGCACCCCCAGCCCGACAACGGCTTGGTCGACCGACACCAGGCCGCAGTCGGCGCGCGCCGCCGGGACCCCGACCGCCGCCGCCGGAAAGAGTGCGCGCTCCCCACCGCCGCGGCGGGCCGGAACCACGACGCCCCGGACCCCCGGCCCGACCGAGCCGCCGAGGTGCACGGCCTCCGCCTCGTCGAGCACGACGTCCACTTCCACACCCGCCCCGCGGCTCCACGCGTGCACCGCGAGAGCCTCTGCGGCGGGAAGCGGCAACCGCCCCGGCCCGCCCGCCGGCCAGCGGACCCCCGCAAACGGGCGGCCGTCCACGTACAGGTCCGCCAGCGGCGG
>JAJEFC010000401.1 GCA_022820675.1 Vicinamibacteria bacterium
ATGATCCCGCGCGCGCCGACCAGCTCTAGTCGATCGCGAAGCAGTAGAACAGCCCCGCGCCCCCGGTGCCGACGAGGGCCTCCTGGCTGCAGCCGCGGCTGGCGTGGGTCGAGTTCCACGAGCTGTTGCCGCCGCCCTGGGTGTCCGAGTGGCCGACCTGGGCCGAGCCCTCGCCGTTGCTCGTCCAGTTGCTGCAGGTGTGGTCTGCGTCGTCGGTGTAGGCGCGGCCGTCCGGCTGCGTGCCGGTCAGGATGTCGTGCTGGTTGGGCGAGTCGCCGACCCCGTTGACGGGGTTGCCCTGCTCGGTCAGCGCGATCATCTTGCCGATGGCGTTGCCGATCCGCGCCTGGTCGAGGGTGTCGCCGTGCAGCCAGCCCTGGTCGGCGGCGATCTGCCGCCGGCCGCCGTGGGCGAACCACGGCCCGGCGCCGATGCGGTCGCGCGCGTTGACCGCGTTCGGCCCCTGGGTGCTGAGGTAGGCGCGCCAGGTGGAGTCGCCCCGCCCGACGGCGGCGGCGAGCGACTGGCAGTGGGCGTCGGCGCCCTCGAGGCCGCCGAGGTTGGCCCCGTCGCCGAGCCCGACGCTGGTGACGAAGAACGACATCGGCTGTGCCGGCGGTTGCGCCGCCGTCATGGTGTGCGACACGATAGCCGCGATCATCGCCACGCCGGCCACCCATAGGTGCTTCTTGTGCATTTCGTCCTCTCCCCGACAGAGTTGCCGGCTTCATGCCGGTGGTCGGGACGATACGCGGGCCGCGCCGCCGGGTCAAGCCGCCGCCGCGGACGGCGTCGTCGCGTCGCGCGGTTCGAATCGGGCGGGTTGGCGACCGCTCCGGCGGCCGAGGGGATCTGCCCGGCGGCCGAGAGGGCATGGCGATGCGCGTGACCGGCCCGGGCGGACGTTCCGGGTCAAGCCGCGGACGGCGCGGTCGCGTCGCGCCGTTCGAGCCGCGCGGGTTCGCGACCGCCCCGGCGGCCGAGGGGACCTGCCCGGTGGCCGGGGGGGCACGGCGATGCGCGTGACCGGCCCGGGCGGACGTTCCGGCGACGGCGACGCAGGCCGCCATCTGCTGCTGTACGACGGCGTGTGCGGGCTCTGCGATCGGTTCGTGCGTTTCGTGCTCGCGCGTGACCGCCGGCGGCGCTTCCGATTCGCCGCGCTACAGAGCCCCGTGGGACGGAACCTGGTCGCCGGCCTCGGCCGGGACCCGGAGCGGCTCGAGACGGTCCACGTCTCCGTCGACTACCGATCGGGGACGGGTCCCGTGCTGAGCCGTTCGGCCGCCGCCCTCTTCGTCCTCGGCGAGCTCGGGTGGCCCTGGCGGCTCGCGACGGTCTTGCGCCGGGCGCCGGCGGCGCCGCTCGACTGGCTGTACGACCGGGTCGCTGCGCATCGGTACCGGCTCTTCGGCCGCCAGGCGGTGTGCCGGGCCCCCGACCCCGCGTACCGGGATCGCTTCATCGACGCCTGACCACGGCTCCGCCGGGGTGAGCCGTTTCCCCACTGTTCTCCGCGACGCGTGGATCTGCCTTCGCCTGTTGCGCAGGGCTGCCGGAGCCCATGCCTGGGCGGCTCCGGTCACGGGTCGATGTACGCGATAATTCCCACCTCTGCCGGCGGGCCCGTGGCACTTTCTGCCGCGTCGACGCCCCGCCGGCCCGAGGTGGCCGATGTTGCGACGTCTCCGCGCGATCGAAGTCTCGGCAGTTGCCATACCGCTGCTGCTGTCCGCGGTCCTGCCCGCGCTCGCGCCGGCGCCGGCCGCGGCGCAGGTGGTCGAGCGTGTCGTCGACGGCGACACCATCGTCGTGCGGGGCGTGGGCCGGGTGCGGCTGATCGGCGTCGACACCCCCGAGACGGTGGCGCCGGGGCGGCCCGTCGAGTTCTTCGGGCGCGAGGCGAGCGCGTTCACGAAGCGGCTGCTCGAGGGCCGATCCGTCCGTCTCGAGTACGACCGCGAGCGGACCGACCGGTACGGACGGACCCTCGCCTACGTTCATCTCGCGGACGGGACGTTCGCCAACGCCGAGATCGTCCGACGGGGCTACGGCCACGCCTATACGCGGTTCCCGTTCCGGTACCTCGACCGGTTCCGGCAGCTCGAGCGCGAGGCGAGGTCGGCGGGGCGGGGGCTGTGGAACCCGGCGGCGTCGCCGTCGCGGGCCGCCACCGCCGCGAGGGCGCCTTCGGGTGCCGCGGCGGCCCGGATACCCTGGGACGACAACGGGAACGGCCGCGTGACGTGCGCCGAGGCGCGGCGGCACGGCATCGCCCCGGTGCCGCGGAGCCATCCCGCCTACGCGTACATGCGCGACGGCGACGGCGACGGCGTCGTGTGCGAGTGAGCGCCGGAGAACGCGGCACGTGGCCGTCGTGCGGGCGGCTCCGGGGCCATCGCCGTCGCGGCGGCCGCACCGCCGCCGGCGGCCCCGGGGCCTGACTCGGAGGAGTCCGAATCGACGGCCTCGTGCGGCTCCGTCAGCGGCACAGGAGAGGGCCGGACTCATGAACACCTTGCTCGAGGAAGCGATAGAGGCGTGGGACGGCGCCCGACAAGGCGTCATCGCCGAGGCGACGGGCATCCCCGCCCGCGACTGGGACTTTCGGCCCGCGCCCGGCGCGCGTTCGGCGGCCGAGCTGGTCGGTCACGTCGTGGCCACCGGCATGATGTGGACGAACGAGCTCACGCGCCCCACCGCCGACTTCACCCGCAAGAGCTTCCCGGCGTTCATCCGCCACTATGCCAAGGGGGTCGAGAAGTCCCGCCCGCGTGCGGAATGGCTGCGCCTGCTGCGCAGCAGCTTCCGCGACGGCGCCCGGCAGCTCCGCGCCGCCGGCGAGGTGCAGATGCTGCAGTACGTGCGCCGCTTCGACGGCGAGCGCGGCACCCGCCTCACCTGGCTGCACCACGGCATCGCCCACGAGGAGTACCACCGCGCCCAGCTCGCGCTCTACGCCCGGCTGCTCGGCCGCACTCCGGCCCTCACGCGGGCGGTAGAGGGCGAGGACGGCTGACACGCGACCCTGGCCGCTGTGCCTCGCTGCTCGGTGCGGCGCGGCGTTCCACCGACCCGTTACGGAAGCAGGTCGTCGACGGCGATCGCCGCCGCGGGGCGGGCCAGCGGGGCGACCGCGTCGCCGGCCCGATGCATCGAGATGGTGCGGTATCCGTCGTCGGTCGGGTCGCGGTAGACCTCGAGGCGCCTGTCGGGGATGGCCACCAGCCAGTACTCCCGGATGCCGCTCCGGGCATAGATGCGCTGCTTGATGGTCCGGTCGCGCCGCAGGGAATCGTCGGCCACCTCGACGACCAGGAGGGCGTTGGCGGGATGGGCGTCGAGGTGGTCGCGGATGTCGCCTTCGATGACCGCCACGTCCGGCTCCGGCTCCGAGTCGTCGCCGGCGGCGAGGGGCAACTGGATCCGGATGTGACACCCGGCGCCGAACGCGCTCCTGAGCGCCTCGCCCGCGAGCGCCACGCCTGTCGCGTGGCGGCTTCCCTGAGGAGTCATGGCGAGGATGTGCCCCTCCAGCAGCTCGGCGCGGGCATCGGGGTCGAACGCGCCGGCCTCTACGGCGCGGTCGTATTCCGCCCGACTCCACCGATACGGCTGCTCCGTGTGAATGCTCGCGTCGGCCATGGCGCTGGCACCGGTGATGACCCGGCGGGTGGAGGCAACGGCCTTCCACCCGCCGGTGTTCCGAGACGTCATCAGGAGTCTGCGTCCTGGAACGGCGGCGCCGCTGTCAGGAGGCGGGACTCCCGGCGCTTCGGTTGCGCGGCAATCGGAACCCACGCGACGATTGCCGGGCTACTGCTGCTCGGCCGCCGCCCGCTCGTCGGCGCGGGCCCCGGCCAGGATGCCCTCCATCGAGTAGTTGCCCTCGTGGCACGCGTACTCGTACAACGGCTCCTCGCCCCGCCGCATCGGGACCTCGGCCGTCCACGGCTGCACCCAGGTGTCGGGGTCGGTCACCGTGAACGTGTAGACCAGGGTGTCGTCGTCCTGCCGGGTCAGCCGCTCGACCAGGGTCATGTTCTCGGAGGAGCCGCGCCAGCGGGTCTTGTCGGTGAAGTTGTCGGTCTCGATGACGAGGGTGTCGCCCTCCCAGCGCCCGCGCGACTCGCCGGTCCACGACCCGATGCCGGTGCGCGGAGTGCCGTCGATGGGGATGATGCGCGAGTCGTGCACCATCTCGTTGAGGATGACGACGGTGTCCTCGGTCTGGAACACCTGCATGTTCTGGTTGTAGCCGCCCGGGGTCATCGGCGGCCCGGTGTTGAACCCGAGGATGCAGCGGTCGAAGGTGCTGCGGTCGAGCCACGAGTCGGCGGGGTGCTCGGCCCGGTACTCGCGCCGCGCGTCCGCCCGTGCCTGCCCCGCCTCGCTCAGGGCCGGCATGCGCCCGTTCGGGGGATCGACGATGAGCGAGGTCCGCCGGGTCCCGATGGTGCGGGTGCCCCGGTCCATCCAGAAGTTGTTGTAGGCGCCGACGCTGCCGCCTGCCTCGGTGCGGCGGGGCGGCGCGAGGAGGAGCCGCTCGTCGCGGTCAACGGCGCCCTGCTCGAGGGTGGCCGCCTCTTCCTGGGTCAGAAACTCGCGGTCACCGTACCGCTCGGGGCGCTGCAGCGGGGTGATGGTGCGGAAGTCCCACACGCCCTGCAGGTCCGGGGCGCCCCACGCCGTGCGGGGCCCGTCCTGGGCCGTCGCTGGCGGGGCCAGGCCTGCCGTCGCGACGACTGCGGCGAAGATGCCGAGCGCTACGAGCTGTCTCTGCTTCATCTGCGACCTCCTGGCACGGATCAGGTTCCGGCAATAGCGCCGAGCCGGCTCCCGACAAGGTTAGCCGGGGGCGTCGAGCCGGTCAACGCTCATCGTTCCGCCGTCTCCGGCAGGGCGAGGGCGACGTACTCGCTGCTCATGTCGTCCCAGCCGACGGTGGCGACGATGTACTGCCGGCCGTCGAGCATGTAGCTGATCGGCGCGGCGGTGGTGCCCCCGGGCAGCTCCGTCTCCCAGACGATGTCGCCGGTCCGCTTGTCGAAGGCGCGGAACATCTTTCCCCCGCTGCCCGGCGGCAGGAAGGCGGCGCCGACGTTGGCCCCCTCGCCGATGAACACCAGGCTGCGGGTGACGAGGGGCGCCGCGCGGCCGCCCTGGCCGAGGGGCGGCAGGTCGAGATGGGCGATGGCGGGATGGTCGCGCGGCCCGTCGCCGTTGGCCGCCGTCCAGAGGATCTCGCCGCGGTTGAGGTCGATGGCGACGAGGCGTCCGTAGGGCGGCTTGAACAGCGGCAGGCCTTGCGGTCCGGGGATGTGCCGGGCGCCCCGCATGACCCAGTCGACGTCCGAGCGGGGGTGCTCGGACCGGCTGAGGCCCACGACGGTGCCGCTGTGGACCGAGGGGACGTAGAGGATGCCGGTCTCCGGGTCGACGCCGGCCCCGTTCCAGTCGGTGCCGCCGACGAGGCCGGGGACGACCAGCGTGCCCCGCGTGCCGCCGGGCCGGTCGTCGATCAGCGACGGCGGGGTGAAGAACGGCCCCCACACGTAGTCGTCGAGCATGGCGAGGGCCTCGGTCCGCAGCTCCGGGGTGAAGTCGATGAGGTCGTCGATGCTCACCCCCTGCTGGTCGTAGGCCGGCGGCTTCGTGGGAAACGGCTGGGTCGGCGCATACCACTCGCCCGGCACGTCGCCGGCCGGCACCGGCCGTTCCTCGATGGGCCACACCGGCTCGCCGGTGACCCGGTCGAAGACGTAGGTGTGCGCCTGCTTGCTGGTAATGGCCACCGCCTTGATCTCGCGGCCGTCGACGGTGACGTCCACCAGGGTCGGGGCGGCGGGGAAGTCGTAGTCCCACAGGCCGTGGTGCACCGCCTGGAAGTACCAGACGATCTCGCCCGTCGCCGCGTCGAGGCACACGAGGCTCTCGGCGAACAGGTTGTCGCCGGGCCGGTGCCCGCCGTAGTAGTCGCTGGTCGGGGTCGACAGGGGCAGGTAGACGTAGCCCAGCTCCTCGTCGGCGCTCGGCGACGCCCACATGTTGGTGTTGCCGGTGTACTCCCACGACGCCCGGTCCTCGTTCAGGGCCGTCAGCCACGTCTCGTTCCCCGGCTCGCCCTCGCGGGGGACGGTGCGGAAGATCCAGCGCTGCTCGCCGGTGCGCACGTCGAAGCCGCGCACGTCGCCCGGCGGCATCTCCTTGAGGGCGGGCATGGTGTGGCTGACGATGTCGCCGATGAGCGAGCCGACGACGATGACGTCGTTCACGACGAGGGGCGCCGACTGCCACCGGAAGGTCTCGACCCTCGGGTCGTCGTAGCCCTCGGTCAGGTCGACCTCGCCGCCGTCGCCGAAGTCGGGATAGCGGCGGCCCGTCTCGGCGTTCAGGGCGACCAGCCGGTCGCCGAGGATGGCCACCACCCGGGCGTCGTCGCCGTCCGTCCAGTAGCCGAGGCCGCGCGTCGGCCGGCCCCGCTGGCGTTCCACGCCCTCGGGCGCCGGCGGGTCGTCGAACCAGACCACCTCGCCGGTGGCGGTGTCGAGGGCCGCGACCATGCCGAGGCCGGTGCTGATGTACAGCCGTCCCCCTGCCATCAGTGGCGTGTTCTGGGACGCGGCGGGCGCGCGCAGGTCGTTGCCCCCGCGGGTGGCGTCGGGGATGGTCGACTGCCGCCAGACGATCTCCAGGTCGTGGACCGACCCGGCGTCGATCTGGTCGAGGGGCACGTACTTCGAGCTGGCCGCGTCGGCCGCGTAGGCGCGCCACTCGACGTCCTGGCCGTCCGCGCCGGCGGCCGCGGCCAGCAGCAGCACGCCGGCGCAGGGGAGCGCCGCGTGGGGACGCTTGCGTGAGACCGATCGCTCCGGCATGGCAGATCCTCCCTGAAGCAGTGCTGGGATATCATATCTCGGGTGATGCGATTGGTGCTGGACACCAACGTCATCGTCGCTGGTCTTCGGAGCCCGGCCGGCGCGTCGGCGGCGTTGCTCGACCGGGCCCTGGACAGGTCGTTCGAGCTGGTGCTGTCGGTGGCGCTGGCACTGGAGTACGAGGCAGTCTGCCGCGATCCGGCGCAACGGATCGCCTCGGGCCTGAGCGAGGTCGAGGTCGATACACTCGTCACGGCGTTGTGCGCGATCGCCGAGCCCGTCGAAGCCCGGTTCCTGTGGCGTCCACAGCTCCACGACCCGGCGGACGAGATGGTGCTCGAGGCCGCCATCAACGGCGTGGCCGACGCCCTGGTGACCTTCAACCGGCGGGACTTCGGGCAGGCGCCCGCCCGGTTCGGCATCACGGTGCTGTCACCCCAGGAGGCCTTGAGGAGGCTGCCGGCATGAAGAAGCAGCTCAGCACCTATCCGTTGCGGCTTCCCACGTCGTTGAAGACGGCCGTGGCCGAGATCAGCAGGGCCGACGGCACGAGCATCAACCAGTTCGTGGCGACCGCCGTGGCGGAGAAGGTCTCGGCCCTCCGGACCGCCGCGTTCTTCAGCGACCGGGCGGCCCGGGCCGACGTCGCCGCCGCGCGCCGGCTGCTGCGCCGACAAGGCGGCCAGCCCCCGGAGCCCGAGGACCAGCTCGAATAGAGGAGAGGCAGTGGCGCGCCGCGCTTGCACGCATCGGCGTCGGACGCCGACGGCCGCTCCGCATACAGGGTGCCGGCGAGGCGAGGAGACTGGAGCGGAGCTCAACGCGACGGCCGCCATCGGCGTTCGTCGGCGCCGGTTGTGATACACCTATCCACTGGGCGCAGCCCGTCGGGGGACGCCCGTGAGGGAATCGAACGCAGGGGAGTGAACGGAGATGAGACGCAGCATCACGCTCGGCGCGGTGGTGGCGGTCGGGGTTCTGTCGGTCGGGGTCAACGGGTTCCAGCAGCTCGATCCGGACGCGGTGGACGCGGCCGTCATCGAGCAGGTCAGGGACAACCTCTACGTCATCACCGGATCGTCGACGGTCGACCGGTCGCTGTTCAGCGGCGGCAACGTCGGGGTCTTCGTGATGGAGGATGGGGTGGCCATCGTCGACACCAAGCTGCCGGGGTGGGGGCCGGTGATCCTCGAGCGCATCCGCTCGGTGACCGACAAGCCCGTCGTCACCATCGTCAACACCCACACCCACGGCGACCACGTGGGCAGCAACGAGTTCTTCGATGCGGCGCGCATCGTGGCCCACGAGAACACCAAGGCCAACATGGAGCGCATGGACAACTTCCAGGGCGGCAACGCCCGGTTCCTGCCCGCCGCCACCTACTCCGACCGGATGAGCCTCGGCTCGGGCGACGATCGCATCGACCTGTACCACTTCGGGGCCGGCCACACCGACGGCGACACGTTCATCGTCTATCCCGCCCTCGGGGTGCTGCAGACCGGCGACATGTTCCCGTGGCGGGACGCGCCGTTCCTCGACACGAGCAACGGCGGCAGCGGGCTCGCCATGCCCGAGACGCTGGCCGCGGCCATCGCCGGCATCGAGGGCGTCGACGTGGTGGTGCCGGGTCACATCCCGGTCACGACGTGGGAGAGCTTCCAGGAGTTCCAGCGCTACAACGCCGACCTCCTGGACGCGGTGCGGACCGCCAAGGGCGCGGGCCTGAGCGAGGACGACGCGGCGAGCGGCGTCAGCCTGGCGAGCGGGTACCCCCACTATGACTCGACGCGCGTCGAGGCGGCGATCCGGGTGATCTACAACGAGCTGCCGTAGCCGGCCTTCTAGAGTGCCCTGGGACCGGCGAGCACGCGGGCCGGGAACAGGATGATCGCGGTGAGCAGGGCGAAGACCCCGGTCACCGCGATGCCGAGCAGGCGGAACGGCAGCAGCATCACCCAGACGATGGGGTAGAGCAGCAGCGCCAGGAGCGCCAACGGCCAGCACAGCACGAGCAGGATGCACCAGAGCAGGAACTTGGTCATGGTTCTATCCGCATCTGACGGAGGGCCGATCGCGGCGGTTCCACGGAGCGGCCCGCGGAGGATCGAGATGAGCGAAATGAGCAAGGATGAGCTGGCCGTCTGGGAGCCGGCGTTGGCCCATGTCCGGCAAGCCCGGGAATCGGTCGCCAGACTCCACGACAGGCTGGTCCGCGAAGGCGTCGTGCAGGCGCAGCAAGCCTGGGGACCGTTGAACAGTCTTGACTTCGCCGTTTCGTCGCTCGAGATCGCGCGGCGGAAGAGGGGCCCGTGCCGAAAGACTCCCCAGCTCTCCCATACTCGGCGAGAGTGGGGCGTGGAGCAGGGCGGGCTGTGTAACCCCCGGTAGGGTTCCGAAGGGCCTTCGGCGACAAGGAGTGACAGTGCCACGTTACTGCTCGCAGTTGCTCGCGCTGCTGATTGCCGGCAGCTTCGCCCCGGCCGTCCACGCCGACGACTGGCCCGAGTGGCGCGGGGCGGGCCGGGGGGGCGTTCTCCACGAGACCGGCCTCGTCGAGACGTTTCCCGAGGACGGCCTGCGGGTGGCGTGGCGCACGCCCGTCCACGGCGGCTACGCGGGCCCCGCGGTGGCGGACGGGCGGGTCTTCGTCACCGACGCCCGCCGCCCCGACCCGCGGTCGACGGCGGTCGTCGAGCGGGCCGTGGCCCTCGACGAGGAGACCGGCGAGGTGCTGTGGACGCACGAGTGGGAGACCGACTACGCGGGCCTGCAGCTCGTGTACGCCATCGGCCCGCGCGCCACGCCCACCGTCGACGGCGACCGCGTCTACGTGCTCGGGGCGATGGGCCGGCTGCTCGCCCTCGACGTGGCCGACGGGACGGTGCGGTGGGAGAGGGACTTTCCCGCCGACTTCGGCACCGAAGTGCCGTCGTGGGGCATGTCGGGGGCGCCGCTGGTCGACGGCGACCGCCTCATCTGTCTGGTGGGCGGCGAGCCCGACGCCAAGATGATGGCGTTCGACAAGCACACCGGCGAGGAAATCTGGCGGGCCCTCTCGTCGGACTGGGAGCCCGGCTACAGCCAGCCCATCATCATCGAGGCGGGCGGCGCGCGGCAGCTCATCGCGTGGCACCCGCGCGACATCAGCTCGCTCGACCCCGAGACCGGCGAGGTGTACTGGGAGATACGACACATCGTCGACATGGGCATCAATCCCGCGACCGCCGTCCACAGCGGCCGCTACCTGTTCTTCACGTCGCAGTACGGCGGCGCGCGCATGCTGCTGCTCGACGAGGACCGCCCCGCGGCCGAGGTGCTCTGGGAGGGGGTGGGCGAGAGCGACCCCGATTACGGCTTCGACTTCAACACCCTGAACTCGGTCATCAGCACCCCGTTCATTCACGGGGACCACGTCTACGGCGTGGACGGCCACGGCGTCCTCCGCTGCCTCGAGGCGGCGACGGGCCGCCGCGTGTGGGAGACCGAGGCCCTGATCGGCGAGAGCACCAACTGGGCGACGGCGTTCTTCGTCCGCAACGGCGACCGCTACTTCGTCAACACCGACACCGGCGACCTCGTCATCGCCCGGTTCTCGCCGGACGGCTACGACGAGGTCAGCCGCACGCCGCTGATCGAGCCCACGCATCCCTACGTGCGGCGGCGCCTCTCGGGGCGCGCCGTCAACTGGTCGCACCCGGCCTATGCGAACCGGCACGTCGTCGTCCGCAACGACCGCGAGATCGTGCGGCTGTCGCTGGCCGGGGAGGAGTAGGGTGGCAGCCATGGGCCGGTTCCCCGAAGTCCGGGCCGCTGAAGGACACGGATGGCCGTCGGCCGGGCCGCGCAGGAAGCAGGGCGGCCGAGCCGCGATCTGCGGGCTCGGTCTCCTCGTACTCACCGGCATCCTGTCGGCGGTCCTGCTCCACGGCCAGAGCGACGACGCCGCGCCCCGCCGGGTCGTGGTGATGGGCGATCTGCACTTGGGCGAGGGGCGCGGACCTGACGGGGAGTGGTCGCCGTACGAGGACTTCCGTTGGACGGAGGACCTCCAGGGCTTCCTGGCCGCTCTGGCGGAGGAGGCTGGCCCGACCGACCTCGTCCTGAACGGCGACACGTTCGAACTGCTGCAGGCCGGCGACGGGGCCTGCGCCTACGACGACCCCGCTCTGGGTTGCAGCGAGAGCGAGGTCCTGGCCCGCCTCGACCGCGTGCTCGCGGCGCACCGGGAGGAGATCGCCGCCCTCGCGGCGTTCGCCGCCGCCGGCGACAACCGGCTCGTGCTCGTGCCCGGCGACCACGACGCCGCTCTGCTGTTTCCCGCCGTGGCGCGCCGCGCCGTCGAGGCCTTCGCGGCCACGTCCGGGCGGGTCGGCGTGGCCGGGGACGGTTACTGGCGCTCCGCCGACGGGCTGATCCACGCCGAGCACGGCCACCAGATCGAGTATCGGGCCGACCGGTTTGACGACTGGTCGGCCCCGTTCGTGACCCGCTCCGGGCAACGGCACCTCGCGCGGCCGTGGGGGCAGTCGGTGGTGCAGGCGCTGTACGACCGCTACGAACCGCGGTTCCCGATCGTGGACAACCTCGCCGACGATGGCGCCGGCGTGCGCGAGGCCCTCGCCGCGGCCGGGGTGGACGACGCGGGGGCGGCGGCTCCCGACCTGCTTCGGTTCCTGCTCTTCCGCATGTCCTGGCAGCAGTTCCGGATGGACCTGGACCGGGGCGACGTCGAGCCGCCGGTCTGGGACCTCGCCCGGGTGCGGGGCGCCGGACCGGCGTTCCTCGTCGATTCCCTGCCCGACGACCACCGTTTCCGGCCGCTGGCCGCGCGGGCCCTCGACGACGGTCGCCTGACCGCCCTCATGGACGGCCTGAGCGACGGCGAGCTGACCGCGATCTGCGACCACCGGGCGGCCCTCCGCCGGGCCCGGCGGCGCTTCGAGCGCATCCTGACCCAGCTCGACCCCACCGGCCCGCCGCTGACCGAATGTCCGCGCACCCCGGAGACCGACGCGCCGCGGTTCGAGTACTTCTGGGGCTCGCGCGACCGCGTCTTCGGCCGCCACCTCGAGCAGTTGACCGACCCCCGCCCGGTCGCGGTGATGGTCCACGGGCACACCCATCTGCCGGACTACCGCCAGGGGAACTTCACCCGCGTCGAGGCCGGCTTGACCTACGTCGTCGACGGCTTCTCGCCGGTGCGGGGGGCCGCGACCCCCATCGTCATCAACGCGGGCGCGTGGCAGCGCACCGTCACGCCGCGGCAGCTCGACGAGCACCGCCGGCGCCAGGGGCTGTCCGAGGCCGAGCTGCTGGAGTCGATGCGGCCCGAGGAACTGCCCCCCTGCTACAGCTTCGTGCAGATCGATCCCTACGACGAGCGGCCCGAGCCGCCGGTGCTTCGCTACTGGCGCCAGGACCGCGACGGAACCTGGGCCATGGCGCCCCGGTGCGGGCGGGGTATCTCCGACTCGGTGTCCGCGCCATAGAGGGGCGGCACGGGGCTACCGGCAGGAACAGTGATCGCTATGAGCTTGCCAACCTCACCTGGCGCCGCTCGGCTACGGTGCCGCTCGGCTACTACGGTTTCCGGCGCTCGATACGTGGCAGCGCAGTCTCCGTCGTCGCCCTGACGTGATTGCGAGGGCAGTCCGGGTCGCGCGGTTACGATTACAGGACGGGAAGAGCGAGGTCGGGGGAGGAAGGGCTCGGTCCTTTCAGTCGAGCATCGCGGCCACGGGGATGGCGCCGACCTCGGGAAGCGCGGTGATGTCCACCGCGGCGCCGCGTTCGACGACCGCATGCTCGGCGTAGCCGTTCGCGCCGGGCCGGCGGTACACGTGCACCCGTTCCTCTTCCAGTGCGAGCACCCAGAGCTCGCGGACGCCGGCGCGGGCATAGAGAAGGGGCTTGACGTCCCGATCGAAATCGAGCGTCGTGTCGGCCACCTCGATCAGCAGGAGCACGTCGTCGGGGCGCGGATGCCGGCTGCCATAGACCTCCTTCGGTTCGAGCAGGGCCACGTCCGGTTCCGGTTCCGAGCGGTCGTCCAGGCGCACCGGGTTCTGTATGCTGACGAGCGCCCTCGGCGTCACCTTGAGCACCAGGAGCTCCGTCAGGCGACGCACGCACTGGGCGTGCCCACTGCCGATGGGGTTCATCTCGTAGATCCTGCCGTCGAGCAGCTCGACCCGGTCGTTCTCCCTCAGGATGCCGTGGTGGGCCAGCCTGTGGTACTCGCTGACTGTGAAGCTGCGCTCGCGGGGAGACGCGATCGTGTTCATGTCGTGCATCGCGGTTCCGTTCAAGGATAGCCGATCCGTCCGTGCTTCCCTGCCGGGGACGGCCCGGAGACCGTCCGGAGCATGCGGCCTATAATGCTGCGGTCGGACCCGCGCCGGGCGGTTCGACCGACCTCCGAAGGAGACAGTGATGACGAGAGCGACGACGAAGTGGTGGGTGCTGGCCGCAGTGCTGGCGGCGGCGGTGGCCGCGGGGAGTGCGAGCGCGCCGGGCGACGTGCCCGACATGGCCGGCGTGCCGGCGGCCGAGCCCGAGGCGGTGGGCATGTCGTCGGCCCGGCTCGAGCGCCTCGACCGCGTCATGCAGGGCTACATCGACCGCGACGAGGTGGCCGGGGTCGTCACCCTGGTGGCGCGGAAAGGCAAGGTCGTGCACTTCTCGGCCCTCGGCGAGCGCGACGTCGAGGCCGGCGCGCCGATGACCCACGACACCATCTTCCGCATCGCGTCGATGACCAAGCCCATCGCGTCGGTGGCGCTGATGATGCTCTACGAGGAGGGCCGCTTCCAGTTGCGCGACCCCATCGCCAAGTGGCTGCCCGAGTTCGCAGACATGCAGGTGGCGGTCCCCGCGCCCCCGCAGGAGCGGCTGACCGGCCGCTACAAGACGGTGCCGGCGGTCCGGCCCATCACCGTGCAGCAGGTCCTGACCCACACCGCGGGCCTCGCCAACACCTATCGCGGCATCACCCAGCCCGAGTTCCAGCGGGTGGTGGCCCCGCGCGAGCCCGGCGACACGGTGGGCGACATGCTCAAGCGCCTCGCCACCCTGCCCCTCAACTTCCACCCCGGCGACCACTGGGAGTACGGGCGCGCCACCGACGTCGTGGGCCGGCTCGTCGAGGTCATGTCGGGCCAGACCCTCGACGCGTTCCTGAAGGAGCGCATCTTCGAGCCCCTCGACATGAGGGACACCCACTTCTACCTGCCGAAGTCGAAGCTCGGCCGGTTCGCCGCCCTCTACCGCCCGGACGCGGACGGCAAGATCGAGCTGGCCGAGGCCCCCACGGCCGAGAGCCGCTTCGTGGCCGAGCCCCACACCTACTTCAGCGGCGCCGGGGGTCTCGTGTCGACGGCGGGCGACTACTTCCGCTTCCACCAGATGATGCTCAACGGCGGCGAGCTCGACGGCGCCCGCATCCTCGGCCGCAAGACGGTCGAGCTGATGACCGCCAACCACACCGGCGACAAGGGCATCTGGCTCGCCGGCCCCGGCTACGGCTTCGGCCTCGGCTACGCGGTGGTCACCGACCTCGGCCCGTCCGGCACGCCGCGCTCGGAGGGGTCCTACTACTGGGGCGGCGCCTTCGGCACCATCTTCTGGGTCGACCCGTCCGAGGAGCTGATCGGCATCCTGATGGAGCAGATCCGGCCCTACACCCACCTCAACGTCCGGCCGGACCTGGCGACGATGACCTACCAGGCGATAGTCGACTGAGCCGAGAGGCGGAAGGAAGGGGCCGGGCGATCGCCGATCGAGCCGGGAGGCGGAAGGGACCCGGCGATTTGCCGACCGAGCCGAGAGGCTGAAGGGGAACTCAGGCGATAGTCGACTGAGCCGAAATGCTGAAGTGGATCGTCCTCGCGACGGTGCTGGGGTGGGTCGGCCGGCTGATGCTCGACCGCGTGCGGGTGGCCGTCAACCGGCCCCCGCCCCCGCGCCGCTTCGACGTCTTCACGGTGCTCGCCATCGTCGTCGTGCTGCTGTGGCTGCTGCCGTTCGTGCTGCCGTTCTTCAGGGACGCGGCGGAGTAGAGGAGGCAGTTCGTCGCTTCCGCCGTCGGGTCGCCCTCGCCGAAGAGGCGCCGCCGGACCGCGGCGCGGTGAGGATGCTGCTCGTCGCCGGCGCTCGGCGGGCGCGTTCAGTGCGCGGTCGGGCGAGGCGGCGCGATGCGCGCCTGCTCTCCGCCCCGCGAGCCGGGTCCGGGCGACCGGGAGATCGGCCGCCGGATCACCCGCGGATTCTCAGGCGTCGAGTCCGCGCCTCCCATTCGCTTCGTCCCGGGAACGACGCGTCAGGGGCCGCGCCGAAGGTCTTCTCGAGCTCTTCGAGCTCCTCCAGCTCGGCATTCCATTCCGCGAAGAAGGCGCCGGCGTCCACGCTACGGCCCTGGTCCAGTTGGTCGGCGCCGGTCTCGATGTCACTCCGCGCGCGGTCGATCTCGACGTCCACCATCGCCTGCCGCTGCTGAAACCACCGCACCGCCGCTTGCACCGCCTCGCTGACGGACCGGTATCTCCCCCGACTGACAAGCGAGGTCAGGAATCGGGCCTGTTCGGACGTGAATGAGATGCTGATGCTCTCGCGCTCCGCCATGTCACCGTTCCTCACTTGTCGTTCCGTGCGGCATCGTAGCAGGGCCTCGCTCGCCCAACCCCGTCAGACCCGCCGGTCGGAAGCACGTGCGCGCGCCGGCAGCCGCCAGAGGAGCATCAGAGGGCGGCGCCCCAGGCGATGCTCGCCGGCAGGTTCTCGACCGTCCGCGTGCCGGCCGGCGTACTGATGAGATCGATGGGACGCTGTCCATCCAGCAGCGCCAGTTCCCGGTGGAGCCAGCGATCGGCCTTGTCCTTGTCGCCGAAGGTCTCTTCGGCAAGGGCTTTCACCCGGGCGAGCCGGGCGGAACGGTTGGTTTGTTCCATCGCGAGCCTGTCGTCCTACGCCCCGGTTGGGCGGTGAGGACCGTTACGCCTCCTGCTGCCACCTGCGCGCGCTTCGTCGAGATCTTGCGCGGGCAGCGTGAATTCGGGTTGCACGGCGGGGGCCGACGGAGGGGCGCCGCCCCAGATGACAACGTCTGGACACAGGTCCGCTCCGTTCGGCCAGGACACCGTGCCGCCGTCGATTCCGACCCGTGCGAACATCTCCGGTCGCTCCCGAATCGGATCGAAGACCGGGCCCACCAGCAACGGGCCCACGTCGCGCTCTATCGTCGACCCGTCCGTCAGACGGAGCCTGAGGCGGCACCCCGGCAGAGGGTCCACCTCCGCGATACGCAGCAGCGCCATGGAGCCTATCACCGACCGAACAGGCTCTTCGGAATGCGCCCCGTGACCACCTGGGTCAGGTCCACCGCCTCGGCGACCTGGAAGTCGACGGCAATGCTGGCCAGCGACAGCGCCCGGTCGGGGCTGAGGCCGTGCTCCGCCGTGAGGAACGCCACCACCTCTTCCACGGCCTTCTGCAGCGCGCGGTCGAGGTCGAGGTCGATGCCCATCAGGACGTAGTGCGTGTCGGTCTCGGCCCGCGGCGCGGTCAGCTCGCGGTCCTCGTGCAGCACGAAGCGGAACGTGCCGGTCAGCGACTGCTCGATGGCGGTGCCGCTGACCTCGCCGTCGCCCTGAGCCGAGTGCGGGTCGCCGACGTAGAACAGGGCGTCGGGCTGGAGCACCGGCAGATAGAGCGTGCTGCCGGCGGTGAGGTCCTTGACGTCGAGGTTGCCGCCGAAGAGGCCGGGCGGCCGCGACGCCTGGACGCCGGGCACGGTGACCCCGGGCTCGCCGACGACGGGGTCGGGGGCGACGGCCATGATGCCCATGAACGGGGCGAGCGGCACGTGGATGCCGTCGCCGAAGAGGGCGACCTCGCGGCTGTTCACCACCGCGGTGCGGATGAGGTGCCGGCCCGCCGCGATGTCGCGCCGGGCGTCGTCGGGCCGGGAGCCAGGATAGGCGGGGGAGAAGACGCCCCCGGTCGGGCTCGTGTTGTTGATGCCGTAGGGGACGCGGGTGGCGATCTCCAGCACCTGGATCTCGAGCACGTCGCCCGGCTCGGCCCCCCGGATCGCGATCGGCCCGGTGATGACGTGGCCGCTCCGGCCCTCTCGCGGGCGTCCCGGCCGCGACGCCCAGAAGTCGAGCACGTCGGGGAGGATCTCGTCCGGTGTCACCCCGAGGAGGCCCAGCGACAGGTCGGGATGGTCGTTCTGCGTGGCCCCGGCGTGCGACAGGGTGTCGATGCGCACGGTGTCGCCGGAGTCGATGGTCAGCACCGGCGGCTTGTCGAGGGGGAACCAGCCCCAGCTCACCGTCTCGGGCCGCGACGGCACGAAGTGGTCGGCGTCCTGGGCTGCGGCGGTCGTCCCCGACCCCGCCGCCATGAGCAAAGTGGCCGAAATGCCGGCCACCAGGGTGCGTACGTTGCCTGCGAGCATCTCTCGTTCCTCCGCGGGGGTGCGGCTTCCGGGCGCCGTTGTACTAGAATACCTGCAATGATCGACGGCAACGGTTCGGAGAGCTTCGAGGAGTCGATGATGAACATGCGATTGAGCGCGCTCGGCGTCTGCGTCTTCCTGCTGAGCGCTTCTTTGGGCGCGGCCCAGACCAACTGGCCGCAGTTCCGCGGCGAGGCGGCCGGCGTGGTGGCGGACGATCCGGCCCTGCCCGAGCGCTGGGGGCCGGACGAGAACGTGGTCTGGCGGGTCGACGTGCCGGGCCGGGGCTGGGCGTCGCCCATCGTCTGGGGCGACCACGTCTTCGTCCTGACGTCGACGGCGGTCGAGGGCGACGAGGTGCCCATCCAGCCCATCGAGAACTACCGGGCGCGCTCGCTCGGCGGCACGATGACCGCCGCCTTCATCACCGAGATGGACCAGCCCCTGCGCTGGGTCCTCCTCGACATCGACTTCGAGACGGGGGAGACGCGCTGGGAGCACACCCTGCACACCGGAGTGCCCGAGATGCCGGCCCACCAGAAGAGCACCTTCGCGTCGGAGACCCCGGTCACCGACGGCGAGCGGGTCTACGTGTACCTCGCCGACATCGGGCTGTTCGCGGTCGACTTCTCGGGCGAGCTGGCGTGGTCGGCGCCGCTCGACTGGCTGCCGCGCCGCCAGTGGGGGGCCGCGAGCTCGCCGGTGCTGCACGACGGCCGGCTCTACGTGGTCAACGACAACGAGGAGGCGTCGTGGGTGGCTGCCTTCGACGCGGCGACCGGCGACGAGCTGTGGCGGACCGAGCGGGACGAGCGGTCGAACTGGTCGACGCCGTTCGTGTGGGAGAACGACGTGCGGACCGAGCTGGTGACCACGGGCCAGGGCGGCGTGAAGTCCTACGGGCTCGACGGCCGGCTCCTGTGGCAGCTCAGCGGGATGTCGTCACTCGTCATCCCGACGCCGTTCTCCGACGACGGCCTGCTGTACATCAACTCGGGCTACGTGGCCGACCGGAACCGGCCGGTGTACGCCATCCGGGCCGGCGCGGCCGGCGACATCACGTTGCCCGAGGGCGCCACCAGCAACGATTACGTCGTGTGGTCGCACCCGCAGCTCGGGTCCTACAATCCGTCGTCGCTCGTCTACGGCGGCACCCACTACACGCTGCTCGACCGGGGCATCCTGATGGCCTACGACGCCGGCACCGGCGAAGAGGTCTACCGCCGCCGGCGCATCACCGCGGGGACGCTCTTCAGCGCTTCGCCCTGGGCGTACAACGGGAAGATCTTCGCCCTCAGCGAGGACGGCGACACCTTCGTCATGCAGGCGGGCGAGGAGTTCGAGGTGCTGGCGCGCAACGCGCTCGACGAGATGACCCTGGCGACCCCGGCGGTGGCCCGCGGCAGCCTGCTCATCCGCACCGCGTCGGGTCTCTACCGCATTGCAGAGAGCGGCGACTGAGCCGGCCGGCCCGAAAGCGGGGACCAGCGGTTAGGGAGGAAAGGCGATGCGCAGAGGAATCCTGTTGGCGGTCGGTGTCGGAGTCATGCTCGGGGCCGGCGCGGACCGCGCGGCCGGACAGCCGGCGACCGGCGAGGCCGTCGACCCCGCCGCGGAGCTCGTCGGCCGTCTCGACCTGGAGCGGTACAAGGCCACCATCAAGGGCCTCACCCAGTTCGGGGACCGGCGGCAGGGGACCCGGCGCAACCGCGACGCCGTCGATTGGATCGAGGCGTGGCTCGATGAGGTGGGTTGCGCCACCGAGCGCCTCCACTACACCTACGAGACCCCGCCGCCGCGCCCCCGCCCGCCGATCCGCGCCGGGGGCGCGCGCCCCCTGAACCCCACGGAGCCGACGCCCACCGGCGGCCGCATCGGCCGCAACGGCAGCGGCCCCGGGGGCAGCTCCATCTTCGGCTACCGCCGCCGCACCGGCGTCATCCGCGACCCGATGCTGCAGCCCGACGAGGCGTTGCGGGCGCTGAACATGGAGGAGCCGGTCGACGGTCCCCGCTCGCAGGTGTACTGCACGAAGATCGGCTCGACCCGCCCGGACGAGATGTACATCCTCGGCGCCCACATGGACGGGCACGGCTTCGGCGAGGCCGCGAACGACGACGGGTCGGGGACGGCGCTGGTCATGGAGCTGGCGCGCATCCTCAGCGCCCCCGACGTGCGGACCGAGCGGTCGATCCGCTTCGCCCTCTGGAACAACGAGGAGACCGGCCTGAACGGCAGCCGGGCCTACGTCGAGCAGCGCCGCGAGCGACAGGGCCTCGAGGACCCGCCGGGGTCGGGGCGCTATCCCGAGCCGCGCTGGCTGGGGATGATCCAGCACGACATGATGCTGTTCGACCATGGGGCGCCCGGCCCCGACGGGGAGGTGAGCCCCGTTCAGCGGCGGGAGGCCGACGTCAACATCGAGTTCCAGTCGAGCTCGGAGCTCGCGGCCGAGTCGCGCGACCTCGCCTTCGTCTTCAAGGCCGCCAACGACGCCTACGCCACCGACTATCCCGCCATGGTCGGGCCGCACATGACGAACACCGACTCGACCCCGTTCATGAACGTCACGCCGTCCATCAGCCTGCGGGAGAACGAGCGCGGCATGCACATCGGGGCGGGCTGGGACCCGCACTGGCACCAGCCGACCGACCGCTACGACACCTTCAGCGACGACGACTTCCGCCTCGGCCTCAACGCGGCCCAGACCACCCTGGCCGCGATCGCTCAGCTCGCTGGGGCGGCGATCGTCGAGCCCTGACCTGCCGGCCGGAGCGCCGGGGGGCGCAGGCGTAGTGGGGGGACGCGGGCCGCCCGGCGGGACGCCTCGCGGGCCGGATCCGGGAAGCCGCCCGGTCCGCCGGCCGCGATTCCGGGGGGGACCGGTCCTCCCGGGTAGGCAGGGCCGGCCGAGCCGAAGGGGAGGAAGCCGCTAGACTCCTTGAACCGGCGTGATCTTCACGGTGAGTCAAGTTTTGATCGCGTTTTGTTCGCTGCCATGGGAACCACTGCATCGGCGACTGCGCAGACCTGCATGCCTCGTCGGTCTGAGGCGGAGCCTCGCTAGAAGAAGAGGGAGCTTCCCGCGAGCCGCAGGATGATCTCGATCACGAGCAGCGGCACCAGCACGACCTGCAGCCCGATGAACACCGTGTTCGAGATGAGGGCGAGGAAACGGAGCCCCCCGCCGGTGTCGGGGTCCGACGCCAGCGGCTCGGTCCGCAGGGGGCCGAAGATGGTGCCGACCACGAGCACGAGCAGGATGACGCCCACGCAGCTCAGGACCGTGACGTGAACGACGTAGTCGGTGGCGAACCGCATGAACAGGGCGTACGGCAGGAGCGCGACGACCACGAAGATCGCGGTGCCCAGCACCCACATGAGCATGCGTCCGGCCAGTCCCAACTGTTGCGTCTCAGTCATGTGATCTCCGTCAGCGATACGCTCGGCCCGGCGCGGGCCGCACCCCAGTCGGCCAGAGACCCGGCCGGCCGGCCGGACCTCGAGGCGCCAAGGGAACCGTCGCCCATTATACGCATGCGGCCGGGTGCGCGCTTGTATACGCATGCGGCCGGGTGCGCGCTTGCGGCGCCGAGTGCGGCGGCTGCTGTCGCCGGGGATGCGCCTTCGTCGAGACGGGATCGGTCGCAGGAGTGCCCGCTCGTTGGGGGACGGCGCGGGGCGTCTTCACCGGGATGAGGCGATCGCGGGAGCGCCCGCTGATTTAGAATGACCCTGCGGCATGTCCGCGGCGCCGGCGACGAAGCCGGCAGGCGACGGTCGGGGCCGCCGGGACCGGGGTGGCGGGCGGCCGGAGGCTGGCGGGGACGGTGGAGTCCGCGCCGCGCGGAAGCGGGTGGGACGCGGGAGTCGGTCGAGGAGGTCGCGCCGCGATGCGGCGCTCTCCGGGTTGCGGAAGGAGCGAGATTCATGCGCGAGAAGTGGGTGACGGCAGGTGGCTTGGCTGCGGTTCTCGCGGTCGCCGGGGCGGTCGCGCCGGCGACGGCCGCCGCGCAGCCGGCCGAGTCCGGGTGGGTCGTGCCTCGTACGCCGGACGGCCGTGCGGACCTGCAGGGGGTGTGGGCCAACAACAACATCACGCCCCTCCAGCGGCCCGAGGCGTGGGCGGGGAGGGAGACCCTCAGCGACGAGGAGCTCGCGGCCCTGCGCGTGGCGGCCGGCAACGCGGTCGGAGACGGCGACGCCCTGTTCGGCGACCAGCTCGTGCTGGCCGCCATCGAGGGGATCGAGGCGACCTCCTACGACCCCACGACCGGCAACTACAACCAGTTCTGGATCGTCGAGCGCGACTTCAGCAACCGCACGTCGCTGGTCGTCGATCCGCCGGACGGCCGGATCCCGGCCGTGACCGCCGAGGCGCGCGAGCGGTTCCGCGCCGCCGCCGAGCACCGGCGCGAGCACCCCGCCGACAGCTATACCGACCGGCCGCTCCAGGAGCGGTGCGTGACCTACGGGGTCCCGAGCCTGGGGGCCGGGTACAACAACTACTACCAGGTCTTCCAGAGCCGGGACCACGTCGTGATCCTCAACGAGATGATCCACGACGCGCGCGTGATCCCGCTCACCGGCCAGCCCCACCTGCCCGGGTCCGTCCGCCAGCTTCACGGCGATTCGCGGGGCTACTGGGAGGGGGACACCCTGGTCATCGAGACGACCAACTTCTCGTCCACCGCGAACTTCCGCGGGTCGTCCGACGGCCTCCACCTGGTGGAGCGGCTGACCCGGGTCGGCCCCCGGACGCTCGAGTACGAGGTCACCATCACCGACCCGACGGTGTGGACCCGGCCGTGGACGGTCAGCATCCCCCTGATGCGGAGCGACGATCCGATGTTCGAGTACGCCTGCCACGAAGGCAACATCGGGATGGACGGGATTCTCGCCGGCCACCGCGCCGAGGAGCGGGCCGGGCAGTCGCAGTAGGGGTTCCCCTCCCGCGGGGGGCGCCGATTCGATCGAGGGGCGGTCGGGCGGGGGCGGGCGACGCTCCCGGGCCGACCGCACGGCGGGGGGCACCCGGGGGGGTGCACGCCATGAAGAGTTCCGCCATCGCCGTGGGGATTGCCCTGGCCGTCTGCAGTCCCCGCCCCGCGCCCGCCCAGTCGCCGGACCCGGTGTACGACGCCGCCATTCGAGCCCTCGCGGCGAGGTCCGAAGTGCGTCGCGCCCTTGCCCTCGTCCGCACGCTCGAGCGGACGGCGGAAGCGCCGCTCATCGAGCTGACGCAGATTCCCGCGCCGCCTTTCGGAGAGACCCGGCGCGGCCGGCGGTTCGCGGAGCTCCTGCGGGCGAGGGGGCTCGCCGACGTGACCATCGACGAGCCCGGCAACGTCATCGCGCGGCGGGCGGGGACGCCCGGCCGCGAGGCGGTGGCCGTCGTCGCCCATCTCGACACCGTCTTTCCCGCCGGCACGGACGTCACTGTCCGCCGGCGCGGGAACCGCCTCTACGCCCCCGGCATCGGCGACGACACCCGGGGGCTGGTGGTCCTGCTGGTCATCGCCGAGGCGCTGGAGCGGGCCGGCGTGCGCACGCGGGCGGACGTCCTTCTCGTGGGCAGCGTGGGCGAGGAGGGCCTCGGCGACCTGCGCGGAGTGCGCCACCTGCTCCGGCCGGGCGGGCCGCGCATCGACCAGTTCATCGCCATCGACGGCGGCTCCGACGAACAGGTGGTCAACCAGGCCCTGGGCTCCCGCCGGTACCGGGTCACGGTGACGGGACCCGGCGGCCACTCTTGGGGCGACTTCGGTCTCGCCAACCCCGCCCACGCCCTCGCGCGGGCCATCGACTACTTCGAGCGCGCCGCGTCCGCCGTCGACGGGCTCGGTACGTCGGCCAGCTACAACGTGGGTCGCATCGGCGGGGGCACCTCGGTCAACGCCGTTCCCCGCGAGGCCTGGGCCGAGGTCGACATGCGGTCCACCGACCCCGAGCGGCTGGAGCAGCTCGACGCGGTGCTGCGATCGTCGGTCGCGCGGGCCGTCGACGAGCAGAACGGGACCCGCCACCGCGGGGCGCCGCTCGACACGGAGCTCGAGCCGATCGGCGACCGGCCGTCCGGCCTCGTCGATCCGCGGGCCCCCCTCGTCCGCCGCGCCCTCGCAGCGACCCGCTTCCTCGGCCTTCAGCCGCGCCTGGGCGCCGCCTCGACCGACGCCAACCTGCCCATCGCCCGCGGCATCCCCGCCGTAGCCCTGGGCCGCGGCGGCGCCGGCGGCGGCGCGCACTCCGTCGACGAGTGGTGGAGCCCGCGCGACGCCCACGTCGGCACCCAGCGCGCCCTCCTGGTGCTCCTGGCCGCGGCCGGCGTCGCCCGGTAGCAGTCCGCGCCGTGTAGCGGCGCGGGCTGCCGGTGGGTCGATTGGGCGCCGCGCGGAGCCGCAGGCGACGATTGGCGGGCGAGGAGTCGGCGCCGTGCAGCGGCGCGGGCTGGTGGCGGGTTGGTCGGGAGCCGGTGCACGACAGGTTCGAGAGACAACCGCCCCGGCACGGGTCAGGCCGGCGGCTCGTTTCGTGCTCGGCGACGTCTCGCTTTCTCGTCGCGCACCCTCGGGCGCCCACCGGAGGCGAGGGGTGAGGATCGGCGGGCGCGGAGGTCGGCCTCCTGTCCGTTTCCGTCCGGAGGGCTGAGCGTCCCCGGCCGGTCGAGACCGGCGTGATAGTCTGGGGCCATCGTGCCCCGGAGGTTCTCCGCCACCCCCCGACGGCGTCTTCTCGGAGCCCCGTTGCCGGCCATCCTTCTGTCCGTTGCCTGCGCGGCGCCCCTGCCCACGGGTGCGCCCGCCGCCGACCCCGCCCTCACGAGCCCCGGCCCACCGGCCGATAGTCCTGATGGGCCGTCGCTCGACGTGGGGCTCGACGCCCTGTCGGGCGGCGTGCCGGCGCCCGACGGCCGCCTGCGCAATCCGTTCCGTTTCGAACGGGGGAACCCGCCGCCGCTGATGCCCGCGGCAGGTCCCGCAGGCGGCCGCCCGGCGGTGGCGCCCGGGGCCGTGGACGGGTGGCGGCCGGCCGGGGAGGCCGAGGCCGTCCGGTTCATCGGCATCCTCGAGGCGCCCGAGAGCGTCGGCCGCGTGGCCGTCCTCGCGGACGGCGCCGGCGTCCACCACGGACGGGTCGGCGACGTCGTCGCCGGACGCTACCGGATCGTTGCGCTCGATCGTACCGCCCTCCTGCTCGAACGGCTCGAGGACGGGGAACGGTTGACCTTGCGGCCGACCGGCGAGTGAAGGCCGGCGCCGTCGGAGAATTCCGGAAGTGCGGGCAGGGGGCACATCTGCATGCGGGAGCTTGCAGCGGCGGTCCTGATCGCGGCGGCTGTCGCCGTCTCGGGGTGCGCGTCGACCCAGTCGTTCCGCGAGGGCGGGGCGGCCGCGCGCGAGGGCAACTGGGACGCCGCCGTCGAGTACTACCGTCGGGCGCTGCAGGAGGATCCCGACCGCCCCGAGTACCGAATCGCCCTGGAGCGGGCCATGCTGAGCGCCGCGCGCCACCACGAGGCGGCGGCGGCGGAGCTCGAGGCCCTGGGGGACCTGCCGGGGGCCCTCGGCGCGTACCGGCGCGCCTACGACCTCGATCCGTCGAACGGACAGACCGGCGTCCGGATCGCCAACCTGCAGCAGACGTTGCGCGAGCGGATGGAGGCCGCACGGGCGCCCGCCCCCATCGAGGCGATGCGCAGCCAGGCCCGCCTCGACACCGGACCGCCCCTGCTCGACCCGGTGTCGGACGAGCCGCTGGTGATCGAGTTCACCGACACGAGCCTGCGCGACGTGCTCGACTTCCTCGGCGAGGCGGCGGGCATCAACGTGCTCTACGACCGGGACTTCGAGGACCTGACGCTGTCGGTGTCGCTGGCCGGCGTCACCTTCGAGGAGGCGCTGTCGCGGATACTCGCGGCCAACGGCGCGTTCCACAAGGTGGTCGACCCGAGGACCATCGTCGTCGTGCCCGAGACGCCGGACAAGCGCGGCGAGTACGACGAGCTGGTCATCCGCACGTTCTACGTCTCGCACGGCAACGTCGAGACGCTGGCCGAGCTGCTCTCCACCCTCATGAGCGCGCCCAACGCGCCCAACGCGCCGCAGCTCGTGGCCAACGTCGAGGCCAACGCCATCACCGTGCGGGCGACGGCCCCGGTCGTCGGCATCGTCGAGCGGGTGCTGGCCGCGAACGACAAGCCGCGGGCCGAGGTCGTCATCGACGTGGAGATCCTCGAGGTCAATCGCGAGCGCGCCCAGCGGTACGGCCTCGACCTGTCGCGCTACTCCATCTCGACGACGTACTCGCCGGGCGGCGTCCCTGCCGGCAACGGCGACGACGGCGCCTCGGCCGCGTCCGGGCTGTTCAGCCCGGGCCGCCTCTCCGGGGTCAGCAGCGCCGACTTCTACTTCGCGGTGCCGTCGGCGGTCATCGACTTCCTCGAGCAGGACACCCACACCCGGCTCGTGGCGCAGCCCCAGATCCGGGGGCAGGAGGGGGCCGAGCTCGAGCTGAACCTGGGGCAGGACATCCCCGTGCCGACCACCGCGTTCACGCCTCTGGCCGTCGGCGGCGCGTCGTTCAACCCCCTGACCTCCTTCCAGTACCGGCCGGTCGGCGTCATCCTGAGGATGATCCCGCGGGTCACCTACGAGAACGAGATCGTCCTCGACCTCGAGGTCGAGAACAGCACCCTGGGGCCGCCCATCCTCGTCGCCGGCCAGTCGCTGCCGACGTTCGGCACGCGCAAGGTCGTGACCCGTCTGCGGCTTCGCGACGGCGAGTCGAACCTGCTCGCGGGCCTCCTCAGCCAGGAGGACCGCCAGATTCTCAAGGGGTTCCCCGGCCTGCTGCGCCTGCCCATCCTCAGGCAGCTCTTCTCGGCCAACGACGAGTCGGCGCAGTCGACCGACATCGTGATGCTGCTGACGCCGCGCATCGTCCGCACGCACGGGCTGACGCAGGAGGACGTGGGGCCCATCCACATCGGCACCCGCGACAACCCGGGGGTGACGGGACCCCCGCCCCGCATCGCGCCGCGTCCGGATGCCGGGCCGTAGCGGCGCCCGGCGGCTCTGGACCCCGACCGGCAGATCGACAAAGTGCTATCGTTAGTGCGTGAATGGCGGCAGGCGGCGGTGGGTCGCCGGCGTTGCCGGCGCTGCGATCGCGATGTCGTTGGGCCAGACCCGGGGCGCCGGGGCCGAAGAGCTGGCGCTGGCCATCGCGGAGGGCCGGGTCACGCTGGCCGCGGCCGAGGCGCCGCTCGGCGACGTCCTCGCCGAATGGTCCCGGGCCGGGAACACGCGGTTCGAAGGCGTGGGCGAGCTGGGGTCGGCGCGCGTGACGCTTCACCTCGAGGGCGTCCCCGAGCGGGAGGCGTTGCGGCTCCTCCTGCGGCCGGCGGCCGGCTTCCTCGCGGCCCCGCGGCGGTCGCAGGGTTCCGGGGCGTCGATCTACGACCGGGTCTGGATCCGCGCCGGTCGCCGTGCTCCGCAAGCGGCGCCGGGCGGTGCGTCGCAGGGGCGTCGGCCGCCGCCGCCGCGCCCGGTACGCGAGGCCCCGCCGATCCTCTCCGCGGCGGAACAGCGTGAACGGCTGCAACAACTGGTTCGGCCGCGGGCGCCCGTCGACGAGGCGGCCGGCCCGCCCGGGTCGGCGCCGCGGGCGGGGCCGGTGTACGCGCCCACGACGCCGCGTCCCGGGATGGTGGTCGAGGCGGAGCCTCCGGATCGGCGGTAGGGACACGGCGGCCGGCCGGCCGTCGACGATGGCCGGTCCGGCGTCGGCTTCAGGTGGGATCGGGGGATACGGTCGGCGCGGTGACGGCCCTCCCGACGTGGACGGCGGTGACGAGAGGAGTCTTGCGATGTCGAGAATGCGTGGTTCGTGGTTCGCGGCGGCCCTGGTGCCGGCGGTCTTTGCCGGCGTCGTCTACCTGCAGGCCGGTGCGCCGACCGCCCCGGAGCGCCAGCCGCTCATCACCGAGGCGCTCGTCGACGCCGAGAACGGGACGCTGACCATCAACGGCTTCGACTTCGCGGGCGAAACGCCCACGGTGACCCTCGGCATGACGGCGCTGCCGGTGCTGTCGATGACCGAGACGGGGGTGGTGACGGGGTTGCCCGAGGTGCTTCCCGGCACGTACCTGCTGGCCCTCTCCTGGGCCGACGGAGCGGGGGCGGTGTTCTATCCGACCCTCGGCGCGGTCGGCCCGGCGGGGCCGCGGGGGCCCCAGGGCGAGCCCGGCCCGTTCCTGTCGGCGGGGTCGGCGTCCCCGATGGCATACGGCGGAGACGCGGTCGTCGTCGGCGACCCGGCGACCTCGCAGGACCACGCGGGCTCCGGGACCAATACGCACCTGGGCGGGAGGTCGCTGGAGAGCGTGACGGACGGCACGGGCAATACCGCGGTCGGCTACCAGGCGCTGCAGGAGCTGACCACCGGCAGAGACAATGCTGCTTTCGGCCGCCGGTCCCTGACCCGTCTGACCACCGGCGAGGGCAACCTGTCCATCGGCGCCGCCGCCATGGACAAGGCGACGGACGCATCCGGCAATACGGCCATCGGCAAGGAGGCGCTGAGGGAGAATCTGTCCGGCGAAGGCAACGTCGCCATCGGGTTCCAGGCGCTCCAGAACAACCAGGGCAGCGGGAACCTAGCCATCGGCCGACAAGCCCTCTACGGGAGCCGGCCCGGCTCGGGGAACATCGCCTTGGGGGACCAGGCCGGCAGACAGAACGCTTCGGGCAGCAACAACGTGTACATCGGCAACCCCGGCGAGAACGGCGAAGAGGGTGTCATCCGCATCGGCACCGAGGGCGTGCACACCAGGACCATTCTGGTGGGCGAGGTGGAAGGCAACATCAACGTCGTCCCGGTGTACCAGTAACGACGGTGACGGGAATCAAGCTGCCACGTGCCGCGCACAGGAACCGCAGGCAAGCGGGACGGTTCCGTACGTAGTTGGCAAGGTTATCGCGATCACTGTCCCAGGCGCCTCGCCGAAGCCGCCTCGTGCGACGAGGTCCGGCCGGTGGACGGGTCGGACCGCGCTGCCGCCGCGCGCACGGGCCGGAGTCGCGCGCCGGGGTGATTGCGCCGAGTGAAGTGAGTGGGGGCGCCTGGGCGAGCGCATGTCGCTCACCCTCGGCGACGTCTACGGAGCAATTCGTGAAGTGATAGCGGGCGTCCACCTGGGCGAGCGCCCGCGGGCTGGGAGGAGTTGTCGCCATGGATCGCAGGGAACACGTTCCCGGCTGTCGCAGGGGACGCGGTGTCGCGCTCGGCGGCCGTTGCTCGACGGGGCTCGCCGTGGCGCTGCTGATCGCACTGGCCGCCGGCGAGGCGGCGGGGCAACCCGCCGGCCTGTTCAGGGAGGTGGCGCCCGCCGGGGCGGTCGCGGGTCCCGCCCTCTCGGCCGGTTCCGATTCCATCACCCTGCGGCGGCGCGTCGTCGCCATCGACTTCGGGCAGCTCACGCCGCCGGCGGACACCGACGCCGCGGCCCCCGGGGGGCCGGGAGCCGCGCCGTCGGGAGTGCTGACGTTGAACCTGTTCGACGACGCGTCGTTCACCGGCCTCGTCCAGAGCGTGGCGCCGACCTTCTCGGGCGGCTACTCGCTGTCGGGCCCGTTGGCCGGAGTCGAGATGGGCACGATGACGCTGGTCGTCAACGGCGACGTGGTCGCGGGCACGGTGCGGACACCGGAGGCGACCTACCGCATCCGGCCGGCGGGTGGCGGACTGCACGCCGTCAGCGAGGTGGATCTCTCCCGGCTCCCACCCCTGGGCGAGCCGATTCCCCGGTACCGGGAGGAAGACGACCTCCGGCGGTTCGAACCCGGCCGCGGCGGGCTTCCGGTGCCTCGCTGAAGTCTCGGGCGGCCGCGAGCCACGGCGTTGACCGTCGTGGCATTCTCGGCCGCCCTCGCCATCCGCCAGCGGTGACCGCCCGGCGTTGGGCCGTCTCGGCCGTCTCGACCTCGAAGGCAACGACCTCACCCGCTCGAAGGCAACGACCTCACCCGCTCGATTCCCTCCGCCCTGGGCAGCAGCATCGCGAGATTCGCGCTGGCGTGAAGTGATTCGGCCTGCGGCTTCGGCCGGCGAGACTTGCCGGCCGGAAAGGCCGGGACGGGGCCGCGGGGGGGACGGCGACGAAGGGGAGCGGGAGCCCCGGTGAAGGAACGCCCGCTCCCCGAGTTCGCCCCTAGCGGTAGCTGTCGATGGGCGGAAGCTGCGCGCCGGTCAGGTCGTCCGGCGGCATGTCGCCGGCCACCGCGGGCATGCGGAGGGTGCCGATGCCGTCGATGGTGGCCTCGATGACCTCGCCGGGCTGCAGGAAGCGGTCGCCGGTGCGGGTCTCGGCCGAGCCCGCCGCGGTGCCGCCCGACGTGCCGTTGTTGATCACGTCACCCGGATACAGGGTGATGATGGACGACGCGTACTCCACGATCTCCCACAGCGAGTGGATCATGTCGCCGGCCTGGGCGTCCTGCAGCACCGTGCCGCCGACGCTGAGGGTCTGGCGCAGGTTATCCATCGGGTCGCCATAGAACTCCTTCGGCACGATCCACGGACCCTGCGGCGCGAAGCTGTCGTGGCCCTTGCCGACGAACCAGTCCGAGCGGGTGGCGTTGCCGCCCGGCGGGCGCCCGCCGCGGTCGGAGACGTCGATCGAGACCATGTAGCCGAAGATGTAGTCCTGCGCCTCGAGGGCCGACACGTACTTGGCGGGCCGGCCCACCACCGCGGCGAGCTCGACCTCCCAGTCGGTGCGGTTGCGGCCGTAGGGAATCACCACGGGGTCGCCGTTGCCGACCACGGCACCGCGGCTGGGCTTGAGGAAGAGGTAGGGCACGCCGCGCTGCTCCTGCCGCCGCCGAATCTCGGCCGCCCGCTCCTCGGGGGTGCCGGCCTCGTTCACGTGGCTGTAGAAGTTGACGGCGGCGTTCAGGATCTTGCCCGGATACATGATCGGGGGCCGCGTGCGCAGCTCGTCCACGTCGTAGACGAAGTCGGCCCGGTCGTCGCCCAGCCCGTTGGCGACCACGTGGTTGACGATCTCGTACAGCCGGTACTTCAGGCCGTACTCGTAGCGCCCGATCAGCTCGAGCATGTCCTCGGGCATCGGGACCCTCGCGTACTCGGGGCTCGCCTCGAGGGCCAGGTTCGCGACCTCGATGTCGATCACCAGGCTGTCCCGCAGCACGACCCCGACGTGCGGCACGCCGTGGATGTCGAAGGTGCCGACCTTGAACGGCTCGACGGGGGTCACGTCGGTTTGGGCGGAGGCCGCTCCGGCGCTGGCGAACGCCGCGAGCAGGCCGACGATCAGGATTCGTCGCATACAGGTCCTCGTTTCCTCGATAGCGGGGCCGACTCGGCCCGTTCGGTGCAACCCCTCCTTGTACTCGCCCCACTCGGGGCTGTCAAGACGCTGATCGCGCCGTATACTGATTCCAGCTCGCGCGGCGGAAGCCGGCCGTGCAACGGACGGTGCGGGGAACGGTGCGGGCCCCGGGACGGCCGGGCGGCCTCAAGGATGGACCGCCGGCGACCGTCCCCGGCCTCGCACGCGCCAGGAGTCTGCTCCGTAGAACGAAGCGGACTCCTGGGAGGGTTGGTCGGGCTGGTGGTGTGTCTGCGAAATGGTCTACATCGCGCCGATGTGGTCCAGAAGGCCGAAGAACTCCAGATTTCGGGGGCCAACTGAGGGCAGCCGCGTCTGGCCCACGGAAGCTGAACTGTAAAGTCACTCCAGGGACACACCACCAGGCAGAGCCGTCGGGCGACGACTGGCGGGCTACGGAGGAACGGTTGGGCTGGAGTCGGCGGCCCGGCGACTCGGCGGCAGGGCGGCGCGGAAGCCCGAGCTCCCCGGGCGTCGGGCGGTGCCGCCGGGCGACGGCCTCCGGGGTGGCGTGGGCGCTCTGGATGCTCTGCCTCGCGGGGGTGAGCGGGGCCCAGGACCCCGGCGGGGGAGCGGCGGCCCTCCGCGTCTTCCTCGACTGCAACCGTTGCGACTTCGACTACCTGAGGCGCGAGATCACCTTCGTGAACTACGTCCGCGACCGCTACGACGCCCAGGTGCACGTGCTCGTCACGACCGAGAACAGCGGGGGCGGCCGCCTCTACACCCTGGACTTCATCGGCCTCGAGGAGTTCGCGGACCGGGGCGTCAGCTACACCTACCCGGAGAGCCGCACCGACACCGACGACGAGACGCGCGAGGGGCTCGCCCAGGTGCTGCGGGTCGGCTTTCTCCACTACATCATCGACACGCCGCTGGCCGGCGACATCGAGATCGGGGCCGGAGGCCGGGGCGGGGTCGGAACGGGCTTCGCGGGCGGCGGGGGCCTCGTGATGATGGCCCAGCCCGACGACGATCCCTGGGACTTCTGGGTGTTCCGCCTCAGCACCAACGCCCGGGTGTCGGGCGAGGCGTCGCGGCAGCAGCGCAACTTCAACGGGTCGGCGTCGGCGAACCGCACCACCGAGGAGTGGATCATCCGGGCCGAGATCGACGGCCGGTATCGGGAGAACGTGCACCAGCTCAGCACCGGCGACTTCACCGACGTGCGCACCAGCCATCAGGTGGACGGACAGCTCGTGAAGAGCCTCGGCGAGCACTGGGGGGCCTCGATACGAGGGGGCTCCAGCGCGTCGACGTTCCTGAACCAGGACCGGCGGATTCGCGTGCTCCCGGGCGTCGAGTTCAACGTGTTCCCGTACTCCGAGTCGTCCCGCCGCAGCCTGACGTTCGCCTACGAGATGGGGCTGGAGTCGTTTGACTACATCGAGGAGACCATCTTCGGGAAGATGGAGGAGACGCTGGCCGCCCAGGAGGTGGAGGTGACCTTCGACGTGGAGCAGCCGTGGGGGGACAGCCGGGTCCGCGTGCGGTACAACAGCTACGTCAACGACCTCAGCAAGTACAGCACGTCGGTGTTCGGGAACCTGTCGTTCCGGGTCGTGCGGGGGCTGTCGGTGTTCGCCAGCGCGAGCACCGAGCTGGTGCGCGACCAGGTGTATCTCTCGGGGCGGGAGCTGACGGACGAGGAGATCCTGGTCGAGCTGCGGCAGCTCGCCACCGATTCGCGGTATCGTGTCTCGTTCGGGTTCAGCTACACGTTCGGGTCGATCTTCAACAACGTCGTGAACCCGCGGTTCTAGCCATGAGCCGAATCCACGTCCTCCACGAGAACGACGAGTGGGTCGAGCCGTTGCGCACGGCCCTCGACGCGCGCCGGCTGCCGTTCGACGAGTGGTTCCTCGACACGGGGGTCGTCGACTTCGGGGCGGCGCCTCCCGAGGGCGTCTTCTACAACCGGATGAGCGCCTCGTCCCATACCCGGGACCACCGGTTCGGGCCGGAGTACGCGGCGGCGGTGCTGGCGTGGCTCGAGCGCCACGGCCGGCGGGTGCTCAACGGCAGCCGGGCCCTGCAGCTCGAGGTCAGCAAGGTCGCCCAGTACGCCGCGCTGGACGCCCACGGCATCCGCACCCCCCGCACCGTGGCGGTGGTGGGACGCGAGGAGATCGTCGCGGCCGCGGCGTCGCTGCCGCTCCCGTTCATCACCAAGCACAACCGCGCCGGGAAGGGCCTCGGCGTGCGGCTGTTCCACGACGTCGAGGCCCTCGCCGAGTACGTCCGCGGCCCCGGCTTCGAGCCGTCGGTGGACGGCGTGACCCTGCTCCAGGAGTACATCGAGTCGCCCGACGCCACCATCACGCGGGTGGAGTTCGTCGGCGGCCGCTTCATGTACGCCGTCGAGGTCGACACCAGCCAGGGCTTCGAGCTGTGCCCGGCCGACGCGTGCCGGGTCGACGACGCCTTCTGTCCGGTCGGTGACGCGGGGGCGTCGCTGTTCCGCATCGTCGAGGGGTTCGAGCATCCCCTCGTGGCGCCCTTCGAGCGCGTGCTGGCCGACAACGACATCCACGTCGCGGGCGTCGAGTTCATCGTCGACCGGGACGGGACGGCGTACACCTACGACGTCAACACCAACACCAACTACAACAGCGAGGCGGAGCTGTCCGCGGGGGTGTCCGGGATGGGAGCCCTCGCGGACTGCCTGGGGCGCGAGCTGCACGCCCTTCGGCGGGCCGCCTCGTAGGCCGGCATCCGGCCGACCCTGGCGTGGGTCGCTGACGGGTTGGGCGACGGTGTAGAATCTGCACGTGACGAATCGAGCGGAGGGTGTCCGCGGCCGGACGAAGGCGACGCGGCGCGACGAGGAGACGGGGAGGAAGACATGATCGGAACCAAGTCCCGCGGCCGGGGAACGGCTCGCCGGTTCCTGCGGACGGCGGTGGGTGCCGTGCTGGTGATTGCGGCCGGCGCTTCGCAGGCGTTCGCCCAGCCCGGCGTCGATCCGGCCGAGGTGCCCCACCTCGACGGCGTGTGGAACGGGGGCGGCGGGGTCCGGCCCGTCAACAGCGCGCGCATGCCGTGGGTGCCCGGCGAGAACTTTCCGGTGCTGAACGAGCGCGGGCTTGCGTTCCAGTCGATATTCGACGAGGCGATCGCCCCCAAGTACGACTGCGTCCCCTCGGCATCGCCGGCCCTGCAGTACGACCCCTACATGATGGAGGTCACGCAGTGGCCCGACCGGGTGCTGTTCCGCTACGAGAAGGACGACCAGATCCGGACCGTCTGGCTCGACGGCCGCGAGCCGCCGGCCAACGAGTTCACGGTGCAGGGCTTCTCGACGGGGCACTACGAGGACGGCTCGCTGCACGTCGAGACCGTCAACTTCGTCTTCGACATCACCGGCTTCGACGACTACAACGGCATTCCGTCGTCGCAGCAGAAGCGGGTGACCGAGCGCTACTGGCGCGAGGGCGACGAGCTGAAGCTGACCCTGACCGTCGAGGACCCCATGTTCCTCCGCGAGCCGGTGTCCTACACCACCCGGTGGCTGCCGGCGCCCGAGGGCTACAAGCTGCAGCTCTACGGCTGCGATGCCGAGCAGGCGGGCCATCCCCGCCGGTTCCTGATTCCGAGGTACCAGTAGTTGCTCGAGCCGGCGAGTGGCGCGGAAGCAGGATTGTCGAAGGGCAAGCCGGGCCGCGGGCGACAGTTGCCGGACCGGGAGTCCTGCGGGCGTGGAACGGCGCGGACACCTGCGGGAACGGTTGGGCGCCGGGCGGAGGCCGCAGCGCGAACCGCGGTCGCGTTCGGCGGCGATTGGCGGGCCGGGGTTCCGTCGTCGAATGACGTTCGAGTTTCCGAGGAGGACATCGTGAGAGCTATTCTGTGGATTGCAGCGGCGGCGTTGCTGATCGCCATGGCCGCCCCGACCATCGCCCACCACGCGAGCGCACCGTTCTACGACCCCGAGCAGCGGGTCGAGGCGGTCGGCGAGGTAACGCGGTTCGTGTTCCGTAACCCCCACTCGTTCCTCTACGTCGACGCGCCGGGCGTCGACGGCGAGGTCGTCCACTGGGAGATCGAGATGGGGGCGGCGGTCTCCATGAGCCGGCGGGGATGGACCCCGGAGACGATCCAGGCCGGCGACCAGATCAAGGCGGTGGGGCAGCCCTCGCGCGCGCCCGGCACCTTCGGCATGTGCTGCGCCGAGCTGACGCGGCCGGACGGCTCGCCGATCCAGCCGTAGACCGAGCCGGCAGAACCACCCCGCGCCGGCCGGCCAACGCCGGTGCGGCGCGGGGACCGCCGGCTCCCGGCGGCCTGAACGAAGGCCGCAGCCCGGGCGTCCGCTCCCGGCGGTCCGCGGGCGGGGCTTCGGAGCCGGTGCCGGAACGGCCTCGGGGCGCGGTGCGCATCAGCGGGCCGCCGCGGTTTTGGGTTTGCTTTGGGCCTCCCGGTTCACGCCGCGATCGCGGCTTCGATTCGGCCGGGGCCGGTCTTTGGGAGCCGCTGCCCTGCGGTTTCGCCTGCCGGGAGCCGCTGCCCTTCGGTTTCGCCTGCCGCCCTCTCCGGTTTACGCTGCTGCGGCGGGTCCGACCCTGCTACTCGCGGCACAGCCTTCGGAATCTGGCCAGCCGCATCGGTTCACGCCGCTACGGCGGGTTCGACCCTGCTACGGCGGGTCCGACCCTTCCGCCTCCGCCGCGTCGGGCGGGTACCAGAAGCGGGAATGGCAGCTCTCGCACGCCGCGTCGAGGCGGTCTCCCGACTCGAGGAGCGCGTCGACGCTGCGCGCCCTCGCCGCCTCCAGCACCACCACCCCGGCATCGTGCAGCTCGCGGCCCGACCGCAGCCAGGCGTCGTACTGCCCGGCCACCCGCACCGCGATGTCCGCCGGCTCGAGGTCGATGCCCGGCAGCTCCGACACCGAGTCGGCCGCGGCGATCGGCCGCCCCTCGATCTGCAGCAGGTTCCCCGACTCGAGCAGCCGCACCGCGTGGTGCTCCAGGGCCAGCCAGTCCTCGTCGCTGTCCGGCACCTCCCGGTCGATGCCGTCACGCGTCGACGTGATGACCACCGCGTCCCAGACCGCGTCGGCGGCGGGGTCGATCACCGCCCGCATCAGCTCCTCGACGGTGGTCGTCGGCTGGAAGTCCGGCCGCGGGCCGGGGTCGGGTTCGGGGGCGCCGCCGGCGCAGGCGGCGAACAGGCAGACGGCCAGGCTGGGCGCCAGAACCACGCGCGGTAGCGATCTGAGCCGGCACGGCGTTGAGCGGGGCAGAGCGGCCGGCGGCGACATCGGAGTCTCGCGAGGGCTCGACGGGCGCAACCAAGGGTTCCACATTGGCCCAGTCTAGCCCACGTCCCGCGTCCGCGCGCCGAATGATGGTGCACCGGCGTGCCACGACTCACGACTGCCGTCGGCAGTGAACGCTGCAAGCGGTATCATCGATCGTGCAGGCTGCACCGTGAGCCCTGCCGGAGGGAGAATCGCCATGCCGGAGGCGTATCGAATGCACCTGCGTATCGAACGGTTGGAGAACCACCGGTACCTGGCCACGTCCGAGACCGTCCCCGGGCTCGTTGCGCAGGGGAGAACCGTGACCGAGACGGTCGAGATTGCCCAGGACGTGGCGCGCAAGTTGATCGAGTCGTGCCTCGACCATGGAGATCCCGTGCCGGACGGCCTGCGGGCCATCGATGCGGACGTCGTCGAGCTGGACGTCGCGGTGGGCGCTTGATGGGGCGTCTGGCAGGCTTCTCGTATCGGCAGGTCGCCCGCAGGCTGCGGCTGCTGGGGTTCGAGTTGGACCGACAGGCGCGGAAGCCACGAGATCTGGCGGAGTTCCTGCACGCGTTGGAACAGTCACGGAGGAGGCTCCCGGGAACCACCTGCCTGGTGTGCGAGAGACTCCTCGGGCGCGTAAGTGACGAGGAGGGAGATTCTCGGACCGGCCGTTTCGGGGACACCCACACCGTATCGAAGCTCATCTTCCGAACGTACCAGCAGCACCCGGACGACGAATGGACGAGGCCAGCACTGGACCTGATTGATCTCCTCTGTCTGGAGGGCGTGGCAGAGGCGGGAGCGGAACTCGAGCGGTTCGAGCGGTGAGTACAGGCAGGCGATGCACAGATCATGACCGGGACCGCCGGCAAGCGGATCCTCGTGGTAGCGGGACCGAACGGGCGGGCAAGACCACGTTCGCCACGGAGTTCCTGCCCAAGGAAGCCGATTGTCCGATCTTCGTCAACGCCGATCTGATCGCGGCCGGGCTGAGCCCCTTCCGGCCGGCTCGGGCGGCCGTGGAAGCCGGCAGGCTGGTGTTGAGGCAAATCGAGGCGCACGCGCGGCAGGGACACAGCTTCGCTTTCGAGACCACGTTTGAGCGGGCGCGGACATGCGCGTCGGATCGTCGGGTGGCGGAAACAGGGGTACCGGGTGAAGCTCTTCTTCCTCCGTCTCCCGACGCCGGAGTCGGCGATCGCGCGAGTCGCACAACGGGTGTCGGAAGGTGGTCACGATGTGCCGGAGGCGGTGATTCGCAGGCGGTTCCACGGGGGTTGGCGCAACTTCGAGCTGATCTACCGAGACCTCGTCGATACCTGGGCGGTGTACGACAGTTCCGACTACGTTCCGTTCCTCCTCGAGGAAGGGAGTCGAGAGTGAACACAACGCAACCGAACCTGGCTGCGCGGCGGCGGGACCCGGATCTGATCGGGGCGGAAGCGGCCATGCTGCGGGCGGGGCGCCGGGCACGGGAACGGGCGGAGCAGGTGGCCCGTAGCGCGGCGAAGACGCGGTCGGGCGGGAGGCCTAGCGGCCTCCGTGGTCGCATTCGGTCGTTCTGGTTTTCTTGCGCAGATGGTGATTGGAGTCCGACCTACGAACCTCGTCGGCGATTGCCGCTCGTGCGGGTCGGACTCAGCTTGGGGCCCGGGGCATAGTGTGCCGCGCGGCCGCGGCCCTCGACAATCGCCAGCCCCTGCTGCCGCAGGGACCGCATGAGATGGACGACTTCGGCGCGAGAGTAGCCGAACATGCGGCGTACCTCGGCGTTGGTCAATCGGCCGCGTTCCGCGAGGATCGCCTGGATACGGATTCGCACGGCCTCAGGGTCCAGATCCAGTCCTTCGTCGGTACCGGGATGGCCGGGCAGCGAGTCGGAAAGGTCGCGCGCCAGCCGGTAGCTCGTGCCCTTACCGCGCCCGTTTGCTGCCAGATACCCGCGCTCGCGGAGCGAGGCAAGCCTGCGCGCCGCGTCGGCCTCGTCCGGCGTCTGCAACACCTTGGCGGCCGACCACCGGTCGAGATGTGCCCGGTCGGCCGCGCCGCGCAGCACGATCAGGTCGTCGAGATCCAGCGAGCGTCCGCGGCGTGCCTCCTCGGCGACGAACCGAGCGAAGGCTGCATGCGATCGGGTCTTGAGGACCAGTCGGACGAATCCGATGTCGGACTCGTACGCCGGCATCGGCTTCCCGAGCCGAAGAAGCTCCTCGTAGATGCGGTCCACGCCCATGCCGGCCCGGTTCACGTAGCCGCCCGCCTGGAGTACGTCGGCGAGCAGCGGATTCCGGCGGACCGGCGGATGGCGGAGGATGTTCTCGGGTCCGACACCGCCGAAGAACCCTCCGGGGCTCGATACGTCGACCCGTCCGGGACGCAGCTCGACGTAGACGGACTGGTTCAGGAAATAGTCGCGGTGGACGAGACCGTTCAGCACCGCCTCTCGAGCTGTCCACCAAGTGAGGTCAGGCACCGTGAGCTCGCCGAATCCGCCGTCGTCGAGCAGGGCGAGCCTGACATGTGCCTCAAAGCGTTGCTGCAGGGCATCGAGGACGGCCAGGAGTGGACCCTTCAGATCTTCTCGGGCGTCGTACTTCGTCGCGGTGGTGTAACGGATGAAGACGACCTCGTGCTGCGGCGCCCATCTGGCGAGGGCCGCTCGGCGGCCAACCATGAGCACGGCCGCGAGGGTCACCGCACCGTCCTGCACCAGACCCAGATTGCCGAGGAACTCGGCTGGCGGCAGCCGCCCCAGCTCCGCCTTCCCGCCGTCGGTGGCCACTCGACGCTGCAGGTTCGCGACCTGTTCCGGGTCCAGGTCCCGCAGCTTCGCGTCGGCCACCACCTGTGCGGTCGGGTCGAAGGCGCGGCGCTCGACCACGAGCTGGGTGAGCATCGCCCCGGTCAATGGCCGGCACTCCTTGCCGATGCGAACCTTCGCCAGGCCGTCGCTGGTCGTGTGGGGCACCACGCCGCGCGGCACCCGAACGAGCAGCAGGCGTCCCTCCGGCTCGATCAGCTCCTCGATGTCGACCGTCAGATGCGGCTCGGTCCTGTCGAAGACGGCCCGGCGGATCGTTTCCGGGTCGAGGGCGCCGACACCATGGATGGCAGCGGCTCGGCTGCGGGCCCGATCGCTGATTCCCAGGATGATCGTGCCGCCGTTCGCGTTCGCCAGGCAGACCACCGACTCCGCCGCAACCGCGAGTTGTTCCTTCAGACGGCCGGGCGCGGGATCCCAGGGCTTGCACTCCAGGACGTCGGACTCGATGGCGTCCGCTGGCGCGCCGTCGAGGCGTCCAAGGAGAGAGCGAAGCTGATCGGTCGTGAGCTTCATCAATGAATAATAGCACGTTCAATAAATGATTCATTATTCATTAAAATGCGTCGGAGTACATTCCGCGGGCAGGCCATCGGCCCGCCGCCGGGTTCCATCGGTTGTGACACCGCGGGGCGCCCCGCTCCGGGAGGCTTGTCCCTGCGGAGCGGTGCCGGGACAGTTGGTAGCGCACCTGTTACGCGTAGACGCCGAACTCCAGACGGGTGAGCACGTCGTCGACGCGCCTCGCGCCGGCGTCGGTCGCCAACAGCGAGAGAGGCGCATGGCCGGAGAGAGCGGGGTTGGGAGTCGACAGCCAGTGGCCGGCCGCCTCGTCGTCGTCGAAGACGGCCCGAGCGTGCTCGAACAGACGTCGCGCTCGCGGCAAGCGATTGGGGTCCGTCGCAGCGAGCAGCGCGTCGAGATTACCTGCGGTCTTCCAAGCCATTCTGGAGTGGCCTGAACATTCCGTTCCGGCCGCCTCGGAGACGGAGAGTTCGGGGCTACGGGCAGCGGAACCGGTCCTCCAGCGCCCGCAGGACCAACTCCACGTCCGGCTCGCCGCGCTCCTGGGGGTGCTGGTCGAGATATTGGATCACCCGGTGGACGACCTGGGCGATGGTGGTGCCCCCGGGCACGCAGACCCGGTCGGGCATGAACGACTGCGCCGCGATGACGACGCCGCGTACGAGGCCGGCGCAGTAGCCCATGCCGAACGGGTTCTGGTTGAACGTGTCCTCGCGGCCCGCCCCGGTGCGGCCGAGGAACTCGAAGTAGAGCTGGCAGCGCTCTTGGAGCAGGGCGCCGGTCCCCGTCCGGGGCGGCGACTCCTGCTCCTGCGCCGCCCGGACCGGGTGCGCGCCGAGCAGCAGCAGTGCGGCGAGGAGACAGCATGCGCGCGCCATGACGCACCTACTTCGCCTCCGCCGCCTCCATCTCCTGCACCCGGGCGCCGCGCAGCAGGTTCTCCATGCCGTAGTTGCGCTCGTGGCAGGCGTACTCGTACATGAGGCCCTCGGTCTTCGGCATGTCGAGGGCGGCCGTCCACTCGCGCTCCCACGTCGTCGGGTCGCGGAAGGTCACCTCGTAGCGCAGGGTGTTGGCGTCGGGGCGCGAGAAGCGCTCGACGAGCTGCAGGTTCTCGCCCGAGCCGCGCCAAGGGGCCTGCCCCGAGAAGCCGTCGGACTCGACGACGAGGGTGTCGCCCTCCCAGCGGCCGTGCGAGCGGCCCAGCCACTGGGGCGGCGCGTGAGCCGGCCCCGGGCCGGCGGCGAGGGGGATGACGCGCGTCTCGTGGACCATCTCCAGGTGAATCGCGATCACGTCCTCGGTCTGGAAGATCTGCAGGTTGTTGTTGTAGGCGCCGCCGAGCCGGACGGTGCCGCGGGTCAGGCAGCGCTCCCACAGGCCGCGGTCCTCGGGGTTCTCCGAGAGGGCGCGGGGGCGGGCGGCGGCCCGACGCGCCTCGGCGCGGGCCTCGGCCGCGGGCGTCTGCGGCGGGATGCGGCCATCTGGAGGATCGATGATGAGCGCGGTCCGGCCGTCCGACAGCCCGCGGTCCCACCAGAACTGGTTGTAGGCGAGGCCGACGTCGCGCTCGGGGCTGAGCTCGCCGCGGCGCTCGGAGCTGGCGAACGTGGTGGCCTGGACGTTCGCCTCCGCCACCTCCTCCGCGGTGAGGAACTCGCGCCCTTCGTGGCGCTCGGGCCTCTCGAGGGGGGTGACGGTGGCGTGGCTCCAGACGCCCTGCAGGTACGGCGCGCCCCAGGGGGTCCGCGGCGCGGGGGAGCCCTCCGGCGCCCGCCCCGCCGACGCGGGCTGGCCGGCCAGCGCCGCCGGTGCGGCCAGACAGGCGATGGCGAGAACGGTCGAGAAGGCGACGAGCGTCCGATTCGTCATGGTCGTCCTTTCGTGGGGTCGTCTTGCCACAGTATACGGCTCCCGGCGACGGGAGTCGCTCCTTCGTTGCCGCGGTCCGAGGGGTGATAGCATGCCCGGGTCCGGCGAATCCTTCGCCGAAGGGAGAGGTTCGATGCGATCGCTCGTCACGCTCGTCGCCGTCTGCCTGGCCGGCACTGCCTTCGGGCAGGCGCCGGACACCGTCTTTCTCGAGGAGCTGACCTGGACCGAGGTGCGCGACGCGGTCGCGGCGGGGACGACGACGATCATCATCCCGACCGGGGGCACCGAGCAGAACGGGCCGCACATGGTCCTGGGCAAGCACAACTACCTGGTGCGGCACAAGGCGGAGGAGACGGCGCGCCGCCTCGGGGATGCGCTGGTCGCCCCGGTGATGGCCTACGTGCCGGAGGGGAACGTGGACCCGCCCAGCGGGCACATGCGCTTTCCCGGCACCATCACCACTCCGCCCGAGGTGTTCGAGCAGGTGCTGGAGCATGCGGCGCGCAGCCTCGCGCAGCACGGATTCGTCGACATCGCCCTGATGGGCGACAGCGGCGGCAACCAGCGGTCGCAGGCGGCGGTGGCGGAGCGGCTGAACGCGGAGTGGGCCGACGGGCCGGCGCGGGTGCACCACCTGACCGACTACTATCCGGGGCGGGGCGACGAGTGGCTGGTCGAGCAGGGCGAGCGGGCCGAGGACGTGGGCACGCACGCCGGCATGCACGACACGTCGACGCTGCTGTTCCTCGACCCCTCGAAGATCCGGCTCGACCGGATGGAGCCGGGCAGCGCCGGCAACGGGGTCAACGGCACGCCGTCGCGCTCGCGGGCCGAGTACGGCGAGCAGATCCTCGAGATGCAGATCGAGGCGGCCGTGAGCCAGATCCGGCGTTTGCGTACGTCGAGCCGCGGGCAGTGACGCGGCGAGATTACGGAGGAGATCGATGACACGCCATGCACGTCTCGGTTGGGTGGTGGCCGCCGGCGCGGTCGTGGTCACGCCGTTGCTCGCCGGGCAGGCCCCGGCCGGCGGGGACGGCCTGCGGGGCACGGTGCGGAGCCCGGCCGGCCCCGAGGCCGGGGTGTGGGTAATCGCGGAAACCGACGACCTCGACACCGGGTTCCGCAAGATCGTGGTGACGGACGACGAGGGACGTTTCCTCGTCCCCGATCTCCCCGAGGCCTCGTACCGCGTCTGGGTGCGCGGCTACGGCCTCGTCGACTCCGACCCGGTGACGGCGAAGCCGGGAGAGACCCTGGTCCTGGACGCGGTGCCGGCGGCGTCGCCGCAGGAGGCGGCGCAGGTCTATCCTGCCAACTACTGGTACTCGCTGCTCGAGCCCCCGGCTGCCGACGAGTTCCCCGGCACCGGTCCCGCCGGCAACGGCATCGCCCGCGGGTTGCGCAGCCAGGCCGCGTGGGTCGACGTCACCAAGCAGGGCTGCCAGCTCTGCCACCAGATGGGCAACCGGTTCACGTTCGACATGAGCCACCTCGACGGCTTCGACTCGTCGGCCGAGGCGTGGGCCCACCGGCTGACCTTCGGCCAGCGGGGCCGGCAGATGAGCGGGGTGCTCAACCGGTTCGGGCGCGAGCGGGGGCTCGCGATGTTCGCCGACTGGAGCGACCGCATCGCCGCCGGCGAGGTGCCCGAGGCGCCGCCGCGGCCCCGCGGGGTCGAGCGCAACCTCGTGCTGACGATGTGGGACTGGGCGGGCGAGACGTCCTACGTGCACGACGAGGTGACCACCGACAAGCGCGATCCCACCGTCAACGGCGGCGGGCTCGTCTACGGCGTCTCCATCACCACCGACAAGCTCGTCATCACCGACACGGAACGGCACCGGTCGATCGAGCTGGACGTGCCGTTGCGCGAGCCGCGCGCCATGGTGCCGTCGATGTTCCCGACCGCGCCCGGCTTCGAGCCGTCGCCGTACTGGGGCGACGAGATCATCTTCGACGCCCCCGCCAACCCCCACAACCCGATGATGGACGCGCGGGGGCGCGTGTGGCTGACCTCGACCGTGCGCCGCCGCGAGAACCCGGACTGGTGCCGCGATGGCTCGGACCACCCCTCGGCCCGCTACTTCCCGGTCGACCGCAGCGGGCGGCAGATCTCCGTCTACGACCCCGCCACCGAGGAGTGGGGGCTCATCGACACGTGCTACGGCACCCACCACCTGCAGTTCGGCGAGGACGAGCAGGACACCCTGTGGCTCAGCGGCGACCCCAACGTCGTGGGCTGGCTCGACACGAAGCTCTACGACGAGATCGGCGACGAGCAGCTCTCGCAGGGCTGGTGCCCGACGGTGGTCGACACCAACGGCGACGGCGTGATCACGCGGCCCTGGAACGAGCCGGGCGACGAGGTCGACCCCGCGCGCGACACCCGCATCGCCGGCTTCGCCTACGGCGTCATCGCCAATCCCGTCGACGGCACGGGGTGGGTCGCTCGCACCGGGCCGTTCCCGGGCCGCCTCGTCCGCCTCGACCGGGGCGACAATCCGCCCGAGACGTGCATCGCCGAGGTCTACGAGCCGCCGTCCATCGAGAACCCCGCGGTCGATCCCGCGCAGACCGGGCACGCCCCCCGCGGCGTCGACGTCGACCGCAACGGGGTCATCTGGACCGCCCTGTCGGGCAGCGGCCACATGGCCAGCTTCGACCGCAGCCGGTGCCGCGTGCTGAACGGGCCGGACGCCACCGGCCAGCACTGCCCGGAGGGCTGGACCCTCTATCCGACGCCGGGACCGCAGATGAAGGGTGTCACCGACCCCGGCAGCGCGGACTACCACTACTACAACTGGGTCGACCAGTTCGGCACCCTGGGGCTCGGGCCGAACGTCCCCATCGCCCCCGGATCGGGGTCCGACTCGTTGCTCGCCCTGCTGCCCGACACCGGCGAATGGGTGGTCCTGCGGGTGCCCTATCCCCTCGGGTTCTTCGCCCGCGGCCTCGACGGCCGCATCGACGACCCCGACGCGGGCTGGAAGGGGCGCGGGCTCTGGGCCAACTACGGCTCGAACCTGAACTGGCACATCGAGGGCGGGCAGGGGAGGCGCAGCGCCATCATCCACTTCCAGCTCCGGCCCGACCCCCTGGCGGAGTGAGGGGCACGGCGCGGAGGCTCACGCGGGTGGGGTGACCGGCGCCGGGGTAGTGATACCCCCGGCGCCCCCGCGGCGGCGCCGGTGATGGCTCGCTGGAGGTGGCAGCCGGCACCAGCGACTCTGGAGCGGACCGCGCGGCGGCGAGCCACGCCGCTTGGCGTCCGCCGCTCCGCCGGCGTCAGTGACGGCTGCGCGGGGCGCAGAGGCGGGCCGCGGCGGCCGGCGTCGGTGACGGTTCACCGAGCTGCGGCCGCCGGC
>JAJEFC010000090.1 GCA_022820675.1 Vicinamibacteria bacterium
ACCGGCATGGGCTGGACCATCGCAGAGGCCGACGCCGACATCGCGCTGCACGGCCGGAAGCTCCGCGGCTGCTTCGAGACTTCCGGGAACGAAGAGCCGCCAAGGCAGCCTCAGGCTCTCCAACAAATCTGACGTGCACCCGCGTGCGGGCGCCGTCTTGACTCGTCCTGCCCTGGGAGGTACGCTCCGGCTCTCGCTCGGAATCCGGTCTTTGCGCGCCGCGCGCCGGGTGCTCGGACACCGCGGGGCGGCGCAAGGGGGGTAAGGAAGGTCATGGCTCGCACCATCTTCAACGTCGCCTGCCTCGTCGTGCTGCTCGGCACCATCACGCTCACTCAACAGCCCGCCGACCCCGCGTCGGCGATGGCGGAAGCCGCGGCGCGGTTCCTCGACACCCTGAACGACGATCAGGAGGCCGCGGTGCGGTTCCCGTTCGACGGCGAGGACCGCTTCGACTGGCACTTCATCCCGCGCGAGCGCAAGGGCGTCTCCCTGAAGATGATGACCGGCTCGCAGCGGGCCGCCGCCCTCGACCTCGTGCGGACGGGCCTGAGCGAGGAAGGGTTCACGAAGTCCGAGATCATCCGCCAGCTCGAGCAGATCCTGTACGAGCAGGAGGGCCGCGACATCCGCGACCCCGACCTCTACTTCTTCATGATCTTCGGCGAGCCGGGCGACGGCAACACGTGGGGCTGGCGCTACGAAGGGCACCACATCTCGCAGAACTGGACCATCGTCGACGGCAGCGCCATCGCCGCCACGCCGCAGTTCTTCGGCTCGAACCCGGCCGAGGTGCGGGGCGGGCCGCGGCAGGGCCTGCGGGTCCTCGGCAGCGAGGAAGACCAGGCCCGCGACCTGCTCGCGTCGCTGAACGACGAGCAGCGCAAGGCGGCCAAGCTGTCGGACGAGGCGCCCAGCGACATCCTCACCCGCGCCCAGCGGCGGGTCACCCTGCTCGAGGACTTCGGGGTGACGCACAAGGACCTCGACGCCGACCAGCAGGCGGCCCTCTGGTCGATCATCGAGGAGTACGCCAGCGCCCAGCCCGCTCCCGTCGCCCACGAGCGGCTGGCCGAGGTGCAGGACGCCGGGCTCGACGGCATCCGGTTCGTGTGGATGGGCGGCGAGGCCCAGGGCGAGCCGCACTACTACCGCATCCAGGGGCCGACGTTCCTGATCGAGTACGACAACACCCAGGGCAACGCCAACCACGTGCACAGCGTGTGGCGCGACTTCGCCGGCGACTTCGGCCGCGACCTGCTGGCCGAGCACTACCGGCAGTACGACCACGGCACGCGCAACGCGGACTAGCGGGGTACGGCGTCGCGCCGCGACGCACACACGCCTGCCGGGCCGGCCGGTGAGAACCGGCCGGCCCGGATTGGTCAGTCGAACGTCCCAGCCGCGACGTCCGGCGAGGACCACCCTCCAGCGAGCCTTCCAGCCCGGCTCCAGCGAGCCTTCCAGCCCGGCCGATTCGCCGGCGACCTCCTGTCGGTCTGCGTGGGGGTGCACGTCAGATTTGTGAAACCCGCCTCTGCCGCCACGAGCACTTCGTAGAAGCCACCCGTTCGCACGCCAACCCGGCCCGGAAACGCTCGCCAACTTGGCCCGGAAATGCTCGCAATCGCGAATCTGCAACTTTCCTGACGTGCACCCTCGGCGTCGGGTGGACTTTCTGTGTGAAAATTGGCGCGCTCGTGTGCACATCGACGCAGGGCGCAGCCCGGGCGCCTGTCGCGACCGACAGTGCTTCGGCTGGCCCACCGAACGCAGGGGGCAAGGGTGGACGATGCGGTCGTGCTGGTCGGGTTGTTCATCTCGCTGGGGGGTGCGGTCGGAGCCGTGATCGCCGCTGTCGTCGGGCTGCGCAACAGCAAGAAGATCGACACCAACACCGAGAAGATCGACGCCCTCGACAGCAAGGTCGACGTGCTGACCGGACGCGTCGACGAGCAGAGCAAGACGCAGCATTCCGTGCTCTCGGCCTTGCTGAAGGCGCAGCACTAGCAGCGTCTGCGCCGTAGGGAAGGCACGGACGCCTGTACGGTTGGTTGGGGCGCCGAGCGGAGTCGTCAGGCGACGATTGGCGGGCTGGCTCGCGGCGGCGCGTACCAGACCGAGACACCACCCGACAGCGCCCTCAGGTGGACTTCCCGACGACGCTCTCAGGTGGACTTCAGGACGAGCAGCGTGCGGTCGTCGGGGCTGCCGAACGAAAACCGGTGCACGTCGTCCATGACCCGCCGGCAGATCGCCTCGGCGCTCTCCCCTCTCGCCCCGTGCATCGTCGCGGCCAGCCGGTCGTGGCCGTACTCCTCGTCGTGGGCGTTGGCCGACTCGACGATGCCGTCGGTGTAGAGGGCCAGCAGGTCCCCGGGGCGGAGCCGGGCGCCGCCCTCGAAGTAGCGCGGCGACTCGAACATGCCGATGGGCACCCCCCCGCTCCACAGCTTGTCGACCGACCCGTCGGGGCGCAGCAGGAGCGGCGGCTGGTGGCCGGCGTTGACGTAGATGATCTGGCGGGTCGGCACGTCGAGGACGGCGTAGAAGAGGGTGACGTAGCGGCCGGCGTCGACCGAGTCGTGGAAGAAGCGGTTGGCGTGGCGCATGACCGCGCGGATGGCCAGCTCGCGCCCCACCAGCGCGTATATCGAGGCGCGGATGGCCGCGACCTGGAGGGCGGCGGCGATGCCCTTGCCGGCCACGTCGGCGATGATGACGAGCCAGCGGTCCTCGGGCAGCGGGATGAACTCGTAGTAGTCGCCGCCCACCTCGAACGACGCCTCGTTGACGCCGGCGATGTCGAACCCGTCCAGGGCGGGAATGCCGCGCGGGACGAGGTCCTCCATCACCTGCCGGGCCACGAGCATCTCGGCGTCGATGCGCCGCTTGGCCAGCACCTCCTCCCGCATGCGCGACTGCTCGATGGTGCCGGCGATGACGGTGCCCAGCAGCATCAGCAGCTCGACCGCGCGGCCCTCGTAGGCCCCCGCCCGCCGGGAGTGGAGCTCGATCGCCCCCATCACCTCGTGCAATCCCACCAGGGGGACGACGAGGCCGGAACGGTGACACGGCCCCCCCTCGGCGGGATCGATGGTCTCGTCCAGGACGACCGGCTCGCGGGAGTCGATGGCCCGGGCCACCGGCCGCCCCTCGTCCAGGGCGCCGTCGTGGCAGGGCACGGCCCCCGACTCGTCGCGCCACCAGTAGTGGCGCACGTGCCGGCCGGTGCTGCCCAGCACGTACACGGCGGCCGAGTCGTAGTCGACGAGCCGGGCCACGCAGTCGAGGATGCCGTTCAGAATCCGGTCGGCGTCGCGCGGCTCGGCGGTGAGCCGGTAGGCGTCGGCGAGCACGCGGACCGCGCGCAACGCCTCGTCGGTGCAGGGGGTCTCGAGAACCGGCTGAGGATGGGTCATCGGCGGCTCGATGGAAGTCGAGGTTCGGCTACCAGTTTACCCGGTGGACGGATCGCGGCCGGGGAGCATAGAATGAATGGGAGGGTGCTCCCCGCCCCGGCGGCGCCGGCCATTCCTGCGCCGGACGCGCCTCGCGGTCATCGCATGGTGAGTGTAGCTCAGTGGTAGAGCGCCGGACTGTGGCTCCGGATGTCGCGGGTTCAACCCCCGTCACTCACCCCAACCCCGCCCCCGACCGCGTCAGGCGGATCCTCGACGAGCACGGGTCCCTCGTCTTCCCCGGTGTCTACGACACGCTGTCGGCGAAGATCGCCGAGCGGGCCGGCTTTCCCCTCGCGTTCATCTCCGGCTACGCCGTCTCCGCCACGTTCATCGGCCAGCCCGACCTGGGCCTGCTCACCCAGACGGAGATCGTCGAGCGGGCCCGCCACGTCTGCGGCGCGGTGGACATCCCGGTCCTCGTCGACGCCGACACCGGTTACGGCAACGCCCTGAACGTGGTCCGCACCGTGCGCGCGCTCGTCGGCGCCGGGGCGGCCGGCTGCTTCCTCGAAGACCAGGTGTGGCCGAAGCGGTGCGGCCACATGGCGGGCAAGCGGGTCGTCGCGCGCGAGGCATGGCTCGAGAAGATCCGGGCCGCGGTCGACACGCGGGGCGGGCGCGACTTCTTCATCGTCGCGCGCACCGACGCGCTGGCCGCCGCGGGGCTGGACGAGGCGCTCGCGCGGGCCGAGGCGGCGCGCGAGGCCGGCGCCGACGCCACCTTCGTCGAGGCCCCCCGGTCGCTCGACGAGCTGCGGGAGATAGGCCGGCGGGCGCCCCGGCCCACCGTCGCCAACATGGTCGAGCAGGGGCGAACGCCGGTGCTCGGCCGGTCCGAGCTGGCCGCGCTGGGTTTTGACCTGATCCTGTATCCGGTCGCGGGGCTCTACGCGTCGGCGCAGGCCCTGACCGGCGTCTACCGCCACCTGCACGAGGCCGGCGCCACCCGCGGCGCCGCCGACCGGCTGATGGCCTTCGAGGAGTTCAACGAGCTGATCGGCGTCGACGAGTCCCGCGCCCTCGCCGCGCGGTTCGAGAAGCCGTCCAGACAAGGGTCTGCGTCACGGAACGGTGTGGAGGCGGGGCGCGATGGTGTTCGCGGCGGCCGATGAGCTGCCGAGCCGCGCGTCTTCGATTCCAACCGCCATGGATCAGACGTGTTGTCGATTCCGCCGCGTGACTCCGCAGCCGTCGTCCACACCGCTTCCGACGGCCCTCGCTGCTTGACGTTCGATCGGCCCGCGAAGTCCTCCGACGTCAATCCGTAGTGGCGAAGTGACACCGTCCTCCGGAGTGGACGGTGGACGCTCGCCGTTTCGGCCTCGGCCGGTCGCGACGGCTCACGAACATTGGCACGACACGTGCTTCTCGAGATACCGGAGCGTCTGTCGCGGGGAGCCCGGGAAAGAATGAAGGCAACAGAGGCGTTCGAGATGCCCAACGGGAGTGTCACGCGGCCGGGGCGGGCCGCCCCATGGGCGCTGATTGCCGGCCTGTTCGTCTCGCCGGGGCCGGCGGCGGCCCAGGTGCCGCCGGACGAGGCGTGGCGGACCCTCGAGACCGAGCACTTCCGCATCACGTTCCCCGAGCACCTCGGAGACCTGGCGGCCAGGACCGGGGTCGTGGCCGAGCGGGCCCACGAGGCCCTGTCGGCGGGGTTCCGGGCGGGTCCGGGAGGCACCGTCGACATCGTCCTGACCGACCACGTCGACGTCTCGAACGGCTACGCCCGCGTAACGCCCTCGAACCGCGTCGTGCTCTACGCGCGCCCCCCGCCCGACCACCTCGCGCTGGGCTACTTCGACGACTGGCTGGAGCAGCTCGTCGTCCACGAGCTCGCCCACGTCTTCCACCTCGACTACACCGGGTGGTTCGGCAGGTTCTTCCGCGTCCTCTTCGGCCGCATGCCCTGGCCCGGGTCCGTCCTCGCCTTCCCCGGCTCGAACGTGCCGGGGTGGGTGATAGAGGGGCTCGCCACCTGGTACGAGTCGGCCCTGACCTCGGGCGGCCGGGTGCACGGCACCTACCACGAGATGGTGCTGCGGACGGCGGCCCTCGAGGGGCGCTTCGAGTCGCTCGGCACGGCCGGGGGCTACTCTCCCCAGTGGCCCGGCGTCGGCCGCCGCTACGTGTACGGGTCGCTGTTCTTCGAGCACCTGCTCGACAAGCACGGGCGCGACGCCATGGCCCGGGTCGTCGAGGAGGTCGCGCGCAACGGCGGGCTGCCCCGGCGCGTCCTCGACGACGTCTCGCTGACGAGCGAGTGGAACACGTGGCGCGACGAGATGCGCGCCCGGGTCGAACGGCTGGACGACGAGCTCGCCGCGTTCGGCCCCGTCACCGAGCCGGAGGCGCTGACGAGCGGCGCACGCCAGGCGCTGCATGCCGCGGTCTCGCCCGACGGCGGCCGGCTCGTCTACGTCCGATCCGACGGACGGTCCGACCCGAGGCTCGTGGCCATGCCCCCCGCCGGGGGCGACGCGTCCACGCTGGCGCGCACGAACCACCTCACGCGGTTCGACTTCCTGCCGGGTGACGGCATCGTGTTCTCGCAGCGCGAGTTCACGGACCGCTACCGTCACTACAGCGACATCTACGTCCTGACCCCCGAGGGGTCGGTGCGACGCGTCACCGAAGGTGCCCGGGTCGCCGCGCCGTCGGCCGGACCCGGCGGCGGCCGGGCCGTCGCGGTGATGGACGGCGGGGGCGCCAACGGCCTGGTGCGGGTCGACCTCGGGAACGGCGCCCTGGAGGAGCTCGTCGCCCCCGCCGCGGACACCTACTGGGCCTGGCCCGCGGTGTCCCCCGACGGCCGCTGGATCGCGGCGAGCCGCTGGGCCGAGGGCCGGCACGACGTCGTCGTCCTCGACGCGGACGGGCGGCTCGTCCACGCCGTGACCCGCGACCGGGCCCTCGACATGGCCCCGGCGTGGAGCGCGGACGGACGGCACCTCGTCTGGTCGTCCGACCGCACCGGCATCCCCAACGTCCTCGCGGCCGAGGTCGACCCCCGCACCGGCGCCGCCGGGCCGCCGCGCATCCTGACCAACCTGCGGACGGGGGCGGCGTTTCCGAGCGTCGACCCCGCCGGCGAGTGGCTCTACTTCTCGGGCTACCACGTCGACGGCTGGGAAATCGAGCGCGTCCCGTTCGCACCCGACCTCGCCCCGCCCGCGCCCGAGCCGGCCACGCGCTTCGACGACGACGCCGTCGCCCACCCGATCCTGGCGGGCGCCCTCGCCGACGACGCGCCGGCGACCACGGCGGCCGCGAACACGGCCCATGCCGGCGACGAACGCGGGCCGGGCCGCGCCGATGACGCCGTGGGGGGCTACTCGCCGTTCTCGACCCTGCGGCCCACCTACTGGATTCCTGACGTGCGGCCGCCGGTGGCGGTCGCGAAGACGACGGTCGGGGACGTCGAGACGCCCCGCACCGAGCTGCTCGGCTACGCGTTCGGCGGCCGAACCGCGATGTTCGACGTCGTGGGCAGGCACGCCTACGCCGGCGGGGCCCGGTTCTTCACGTCGGGCCGGCGCGCGGGAGACGTGTCGTACGAGTATCGGGGACTGGGGAACCCCACGCTGGGTTTCGCGGCGTCGCAGGGCTGGGGGCACGACGGCGTCAGGGTGCGCGGCGCGGCGGGGGCGGAGGGCGAGCCGGAGACCTTCTTCGTTCTCGATCGGCGGCGGCGCGTGGCGGCGTCGGTGCGCATCCGGCGCCCGGGCTACCGCACGTTCGTCGGGTTGACGTTCTCGGCCGGGCTGGTTCGGAGCGACCGCGAGGTGCTCGACGCCGACCTGCAGGCGAGCGGCGGCTACCGGCTCGCGCGGCCGGGCGCGACCTCGAGCGAGCTCGCCGTCGCGCTGAACGTCTCGTCCGCGCGGTCGCACGCGTTCCAACTGGGAAACGCGCGCGGCGCCACCGTCGACCTGACGGCCCGGACCCGCCGCGACCTCGACGTGCCGGCGGCGCTCGCGGGCGCGACCGACGCCGACCGCTCGGCCGACGACCTCGTCGGCCGGCTCCGGGCCTACCTCCCGCTGCCGGGTCCGGGGTTCGCGGCCCCGGTGCTCGCGGTCCGCGCGAGCGGGGGCGCGGCGCGCGGGCCGGCGACCCGCACGGGGTACTTCTCGGCGGGCGGCCACTTCGGCGGGTTCGCAGTCCGCGGCCACGACATCGCGACCCGGGCCGGGCGCCGGGCATGGTCCGCATCGGTCGAAGTCCGCGCGCCGCTGGCGCTGGTCAACCGGGGCGCCGGCACCTGGGGGCTGCACCTCGACCGCCTGTTCGCCTCGGCCTTCGTCGACGCCGGCGACGCGTGGGGCGCCGGCGCGGCCTTCGCCCCGGCGGCGCCGGCGCGAGGGCGCCCGCTGACGTCGTTCGGCGTCGAGCTGACGACGGACGTGCTCGCCTTCGTCCCCCAGGCCCCGTTGCGGCTTCGCTTCGGGCTGGCTGCGGTCCCCGACCCCGACGCCCCGCCCGGCGCTCCCGCCGAAGCCTCCCGATGGCGACGCGTCTTCTACGTGGGGGCCGGCGTGCCGTTCTGATACGTGGGGGCCGGCGTGCCGTCCTGACCGCGACGCCGGGGAACGACGACTCGAACGGCATCACGCCAGCGTCGGCGCCCAGCATCGAGCCGGCGATCGAAGGCGAGCTTCAAGGACGGGGCCTCGGGCGCATCGAGTGTGCGCCAGCGGGGACTCCGCGCCTCCATGACGCAGGCGAAGGCACGAGGATGGCGAACGACTACCCGCCGGGCGGTATCTCTGGTGCGATGAGCGGGGCCAACTGATCGACCACTGCTGTGGTGATGCGTTGTTCCATGGTGAGCAGTTGGACCACGATGAGGGCTACGAGAGCGAGCGCGATCCCGAGCCCCCACCGGGCGATGCGGTCAGCGTCTCTGGCCCTTCGATCCGCGCAGGCGGCGTGTTCGACCGCCCGCTCGCCGGCGAGTTGAGCCCTGAGGGCGTCGAACTCGGCGTCGGTGTGCTCGCTCATGTCTTTGCTGTGAAACGCCACCTGGATCCGGGCGCACGGAGAGCGTGACCGTGGTTGGAACGGCCTTGAGCGCACCGACGAGGGGTCCGGATCGGATGGACGGTGCGGACAGCCCCGACTAT
>JAJEFC010000180.1 GCA_022820675.1 Vicinamibacteria bacterium
ATGAAGGCCATGGTGCACTTCGGTATGGATGCTAGCCTGGCCGGTGCGTTGATGCTCGAGAAGTACGCGCAGGGAGCGCTGGTGCAGACCGAAGACAAAGAGGAAGGCATCGCCGCGTTTCTCGAGAAGCGCAAGCCGGAATTCAAGGGCCGCTAAAGGGGATACGCTCGAGGTGCGCGCCCTACCTGTCACGCACCGCGAACACGCGTATCCCGAGCACCGCCACTTTTGCTAAGTTACGCGGCTGCGGCGCTTAAGGCCGCACCAAGTCACTCATACTCAAGCGAAGGGAGGAACATGGCTGTAGAGAAATTCTCCGTGGAGGCGAGCCACATCATGATGTTCGCGCGCTCCGTCGGCGACGACAACCAAGTCTACTACGACGAGGACTACGCCAAGGGCACCGAACCGGGCAGCATCATCGCGCCGCCCACGTTCGCCCAGGCCAGCGCGCAGTTCGATCCCAACTACGGCTTGCGCCCGCCCATCGACGGCGACGGCTGGTTCGGCTCCGGCGGCAAGCCATCCGGTGCCAAGCCCCGCGAAGGCGGGGGCGGCGGCGCCGGGGTCGTTGAGGGTCACCGGCGCCCGCTGACGGGCCGCGGGCCGGGCGACCTCGCCGCCCTCGCCCTGCACGATCGGCCGCAGGCGCCACAGATAGCGGATCATCTCGGTGTCGATCCGCTCCTTCATCGCCTGGAACAGGGCGAAGCTCTCGCGCTTGTACTCGACGAGGGGGTCGCGCTGGGCGTGGGCGCGCAGGCCGATCCCCTCCTTGAGGTGGTCGAGGCTGTAGAGATGGTCCTTCCACTGGGTGTCGACGATCTGCAGCATCACGTCGCGCTCGACCCGCCGCAGCAGCTCCGCGTCGATCCCCTCCTCCTTCTCCTCGTAGCGCGACTTGACGGCCGCCCACAGCGTGTCGAGCATCTCGTCGGGGTTCTTGTCGTCGAGCTCGAACCCGTCGATCTGCTCGGGCGGCAGCCCCGCCAGCTCGCCGACGGCGCGCGACAGGCCGTCGGTGTCCCACTCCTCGGGGTCGGTGTCGCGGCCGCAGTGGGCCTCGACCTCCTGGTCGACGAGGTCCTCGGCCAAGGTCATCAGGTAGCGGCGGCTGTCGACGACCTCGTCGTCGGACACGTGCACCTGACCCTCGAGCAGCTCCCGGCGCAGCGTGTAGACGTTCTCGCGCTGCTTGTTCATGACGTCGTCGTACTCGAGCAGGTGCTTCCGCACCGAGAAGTGCTGCGCCTCGACCTGCTTCTGGGCCCGCTCGATGGCCCGGGTCACCATGCGGTGCTCGATGGGGACCCCCTCCTCCATGCCCAGCCGCTCCATCAGCCCCGAGATGCGGTCGGAACCGAAGATGCGCATCAGGTCGTCCTCGAGGGACAGGTAGAAGCGCGACGAGCCGGGGTCGCCCTGACGGCCCGCCCGGCCCCGGAGCTGGTTGTCGATGCGGCGCGACTCGTGCCGCTCGGTCCCGATGATGTGCAGCCCGCCGGCGTCGACGACCTCCTCGTGCTCGGCCGCGGTCTGCTCCGCGAACTGCCCGAAGATGCGGTCCCACGCGGGGCGCGGCACCCGGTAGAAGTGCTCGAGGTGGTAGAAGTAGACGAACTCGTCGTCGTCGACGAACTTGGCCTCCTCTTTCGGCAGCCGTTCCGCCGCCTGCTCGGCGAGGGCCCGCTGGCGCGACATGTACTCGGCGTTGCCGCCGAGGACGATGTCGGTGCCGCGGCCGGCCATGTTGGTGGCGATGGTCACCGCCCCCCGGCGGCCGGCCTGGGCGACGATCTCGGCCTCCTGGGCGTGGAACTTGGCGTTGAGCACGACGTGCTTGACGCCCCGCCGCTTGAGCAGCCCGGCCAGGCGCTCGGACTTCTCGATCGACACGGTCCCGACGAGCACCGGGCGGCCCGCCTCCTGCTTCTCGATGATGTCCTCGGCGATGGCGTCGTACTTCTCGCGCTGGGTCCGGTAGACCGAGTCGGCCTCCTCGACGCGCACGAGGGGACGGTTGGTCGGGATGACCATGACGTCGAGCTTGTAGATCTTGGCGAACTCCGGCGCCTCGGTGTCGGCGGTGCCGGTCATGCCCGACAGCTTGTCGTACTTGCGGAAGTAGTTCTGGAAGGTGACCGTCGCGAGGGTCTGGTTCTCCCGCTCGATCTTGACCTTCTCCTTGGCCTCGACCGCCTGGTGCAGGCCGTCGCTCCAGCGGCGGCCGGGCATGAGCCGGCCCGTGAACTCGTCGACGATGACGACCTGGCCGTCCTTCACCATGTACTCGACGTCGCGCTTGAACAGGGCGTGGGCGCGGAGGGCCTGGTTGACGTGGTGGAGGAGGGGCATGTTGGCGGGGTCGTAGAGCCCGCCGGGGTTGAGGCGCTTGGCGAGCATTTTCTCCGCCTTCGCCATGCCGGTCTCGGTCAGCGAGACGGTCTTGTGCTTCTCGTCGGTCAGGTAGTCGCCGGTGTCCTCGAGGGCCTCGCGGTCCTCGGCCTTGACGTTGCCCTGGGTGACCGCCCCCGGCTTCAGGCGGGGGATGATGCGGTCGACCTCGTAGTAGAGCTCGGTCGACTGCTCGGCCGGCCCCGAGATGATGAGGGGGGTCCGGGCTTCGTCGACGAGGATGCTGTCGACCTCGTCGACGATGGCGAAGCGGTGCCCGCGCTGCACGTAGTGCGCGAGCTCGAACTTCATGTTGTCGCGCAGGTAGTCGAAGCCGTACTCGTTGTTGGTGCCGTAGGTGATGTCGCAGGCGTAGGCGGCCTGACGCTCGGGGTCGCGCAGGTCGTGCTGGATGATGCCGACGGACATGCCGAGGAACCGGTAGATGCGCCCCATCCACTCGGCGTCGCGTCGGGCCAGGTAGTCGTTGACGGTGACGACGTGGACCCCGCCGCCGCCGAGGGCGTTCAGGTAGGCGGCGAGGGTGGCGACGAGGGTCTTGCCCTCGCCGGTCTTCATCTAGGCGATCTTGCCCTGGTGCAGGCCCATGCCCCCGATGAGCTGCACGTCGAAGTGCCGCATGTCGAGCACCCGCCGGCCCGCCTCGCGGACCACCGCGAAGGCGTCGGGCAGCAGGTCGTCGAGGGGCTCGCCCCGGTCGGCGCGCTCGCGCAGGCCGGCGGTGCGCCCGCGGAGCTCGGCGTCGTCGAGGGCCCGGACCGCCGCCTCCCGGTCGTTGATCTCCGCCAACGCCGGCTGCATCCGCTTGAGGTCGCGCTCGTTCTGGGTGCCGAAGACTTTCCTGAGGACGTTCTGCAGCATCGGTCGAGTCCAGGGACCGCGTCGAGGGCCATCCGGCCCGGAAATCGTCGCCGGCGGCTCCGATGGCCGCCCAGCCAAACCCTGCCGGGAGTCTGCACCGTCCTACGGCGCGGGCTCCCGGCGCGGCGATCGTCGCCCGCGGCTACGCTTGGCGCCCGACCATCTCTCCGGCAGCTCGCGCCGTCCCGCGGCCGGGACGGCCGGCCGGGCCTCGGGCAGGGCCGGCCCCTCCGTGACGTTGCGCTGTCGATGATGATCCAAGGCGGGTGTCGATCCGGTAGACACGGATGTGATCGATTGTAGGGAAGGGGTCTGGACGCGTCAAGACGGGTCCAGACGGTTGCGAGATCCGCGCCGCCCCCGGGTGCGCACGAACGACGCGCGAGCCGGGCGAAGCCGGCCCCGCCCATCGCCTCGACGCCGCTCGCCGCTCGACCAACCCTGCAGGAGCTTGCGCCGCTCCACGGCGCAGAATCCTGGTCCGCCCCGTCGCCTTCGACGCCGTTGGGGCGCCCCGGCAATCCTGCAGGAGTCCGCGCCCGCTCCGGCGCAGCATCCCGGCCGGCGAAGTCTTGGGGAAACGAGAGGCCCGGGGGAAGCGGGACGACGACGGCCCGGACCCGCTGAGGAATCAGTCGGCGGAGACGCCGCCGGAGGCGAACACGAGCCGGAGCGGGTTCATCGGGCGGTTGCCGACCAGGACCTCGTAGTGGACGTGGGACCCGGTGGTGCGGCCGGTGGCGCCGGAGTACCCGATGACCTGCCCGCGCTCGACGTCTTCGCCGACGCGGGTGGCGTACTCCGACAGATGAGCGTAGCGCGTGCGCCGGCCGAACCCGTGGTCGATCTCGATCATCTTGCCGAGGGCGCCGTTGCGACCGGCTTCCACGACGCGACCGCCGGCCGTTGCCCGGACCGGTCGTCCGTACCCGGTGGAGATGTCCAGCCCCTCGTGAAACGTCCGCTCCTTCGTGAATGGATCTCTCCGGTATCCGAAACGGGACCTGATGCGGCCCGGGGCGGGGAGGTTGAACGGCGTTGCGGCGGCGAGATCCCGTCGGAGGAGGATGTTGTCGTGGGCGACCCCGAGCTCGATCTCCAGGATGTCGAGCAGGTCGCGAAGCAGGTCGAGGGTCTCGGTGGGCGCCGCCTGCGCCACCGTCCGCAAGGTCGACGCCCTCCGCGAACGGTCGACCTCCGCCACCTGCACCATGGCCTGCCTGACGCCGGGATCGACGACGGACTGATCGCGCAGGGCCTCGACGACGAGCTGCAGGGCGGCCAACTGGCGGGACACGTCGACGGCGGTGGTGCCGTAGTGGTCGATCTCGGACTGGAGGAGAGCGTTGAACGAGCGCAGCCGGTCGTTCATCGTCCAGCGGGGCGACTTCAGCCACTCGGCCGGATCGAAACTCGACCCGTCGAGCCAGGCGGCGTGGCCGGCCCACCCGAGGGGGAGCGCGAACAACAGGGCGACCACCAGCTTCGGGCGGAAACTCAGGGCGAAGCGATGGACGACTCCGGTCGAACGATTGGCGACGATGAAAGAGTAGCGTTTGACCAGCACCCACCTCTCAGTCACGGATACTACCACGGCGATCGGGATTGTGAAAGGGCGTGCAAGCGGGCGGCCGGCCCGGCGACGGTGTACCATCGGGTGGATCGATGTGCCACCGGTACCTGCTCGACGCGCCACGGACCGCGGCCGGCGTCCTGTCCCGTCTCGCGGAGCGTTTCCCGACCCGGCGTGAGAACGGCCGGGCCGCTGCCCGCACCTATCTCGACACGTTCGACTGGCGCCTCTATCGCGACGCCGGCACCGTCCTGTCCGACGCGGGAGACGGGTCGTGCAGCGTGCGCTGGGACCGCTTCGACGGCGGCCTGCGCCACCGCGCGGCCCTGCCGGCGCCGCCGGACTTCGCCCGCGACCTGCCCCCGGGCGGCTTCCGGGACGACCTGCAGGCGGTGACGGGCATCCGGCGGCTGCTGCCGGTGGTCCGGATCGAGCGCCGCAGCGAGCGGATCTCCGTGGTCGACGGTCGGGACAAGGCGGTGGTGCGCCTGTCGCTCGATCACGGCACCGCGGCTGGTCCCACGCGGCGCCGCCGGCGGCTGCCGACCGTCCTGCGGCTTGCCCGGATGACGGGGTACGAACGGGCCTACCGCAGCGTGCGCCGCTTCGTGGAGGAGGACCTCGGGCTGGCGCCGGGACCGGAGACGGAGCTCGATCTCGCGCTCTCCGCGGTCGGCCGCCGGCCCGGCGACTACACCGGCAAGCTCGCGCTGCGCCTCGACCCGGACGCGCGCACCGACCGCGCCGTGAGGTGCATCCTCGCCGCGCTCTGGGAGATGATGCAGGCCAACGAGGCGGGGCTGCGGGCCGACCTCGATCCCGAGTTCCTGCACGACTTCCTGGTCGCGGTACGGCGGACCCGTTCCTGCCTGGGGCAGGTCGGGGACGTCTTCGACGAAGCCGTGACGCGCCGCTTCGCCGGCGAGTTCGCCTGGCTCGGCCGGTTGACGGGGCCGCCCCGGGACCTCGACGTGCACCTCATCAGCCTGCGGCGGCACCGGGCCGAGCTGCCGGCGTCCGTCCGCGGCGATCTGTCCCCGCTGGCCGACCGGCTCGAGCACCGGAGGCAGGCCGCGCACACGCGGCAGGTGGAGGGACTGGACTCGGCCCGCTACCGGCGGCTGAAGCGGGAATGGCGGCGGCTCCTCGAGACCGACGCCGACGGCGGCGGCGCCAACGCCGCCCGCCCGATCCGGGACGTGGCGGGCGAGCGCGTCGAGCGGGCGTTCGCGAGGGTGCGCAAGCGCGGGCGCGGCCTCTCGGCGGAGACCCCGCCCGAGGCCGTCCACGCGCTGCGAATCGCCTGCAAGAAGCTGCGGTACCTGCTCGAGTTCTTCCGCAGCCTGTTCGCCGCCGACCGCGTGAACGCCTTCGTCCGCTCCCTCAAGCGGCTGCAGGACGACCTCGGGGACTACAACGATCTGGCGGTCCAGCAGAGCGAGCTGCAGGACACCGCCCGCGAGCTCCTCGCGGCGGGCGGGGCGGACGCGGCGGCGCTCCTGGCGGCGGGTCGCCTGGTCGACCGGCTGGAGTCGCGCCAGGCCGCTGCGCGGCGCCGGCTCGCCGACGAGGTCGGGAGGTTCGCGACGGCGCGGACCGCGGCCGAGCTCGACCGGCTCCTCGCCTCCCGTCCGGAAGCCCCGGACGCAGACCGCGGTGCACGATGAAGGTGCTGGCGGCCTACAACATCAAGGGCGGCGTGGGGAAGACGTCGGCCGCCGTCAACCTGGCGTGGCTCGCCGCCGCGTCGGGGGCGCGGACCCTCATCTGCGACCTCGACCCGCAGGGCGCGGCCACCTGGTGCTTCCGGGTCAGGATGAAGGTCCGGGGCGGCGGCCGGAAGCTCGTCCGCGGCAAGGGCGCCCTCGCCCGTCACGTCCGCGAGACCGACTACGAGGGGCTCGACCTGCTTCCGGCCGACTTCTCGTACCGCCATCTGGACCTGCTGCTCGACAGCCCGAAGTACGTCCGGCGCCTCACCCGCAGAATCCGCGAGCTGGGCGCCGGCTACGACTACGTCTTTCTCGACTGCGCCCCCAGCATCTCGCTCGCCTCGGAGGCGGTGTTCACGGTCGCCGACGCCCTGATCGTGCCGACCATCCCCACGACGCTGTCGCGGCGGACCCTCCGCCAGCTCGCCCGGCACCTGCGGCGGGAGCCGGCGGCGGTCCGCGTGCTGCCGTTCTACTCGATGGTCGACCGCCGCCGGACCCTGCATCGCCGGATCTGCGAAGCCCCGGAAGAGATGCCGTGCCCCATGCTCGCGACCGAGATTCCGTACTCGAGCGCGGTCGAGCAGATGAGCTCGCGGCGCGAGCCGCTGTGCGCGTTCCGGAGGACCAGCGAGGCCGCGCGCGCCTACGCCGCCCTGTGGGACGAGTTGGTGCGGCGGCTCGAAGAAGCCGGCCCGGAGACCTCGTGAAGACGATTCTCCTGCTCCGTCACGGAAAGTCGAGCTGGGACGCCCCGGCGCGGCCGGATCGCGAGCGCCCGCTCGCCCCGCGCGGCGTGAAGGCGGCCCGGCGCATGGGCCGGTTCCTCGAACGGGCGGGGCCGGTCCCCGATTGCGTCCTCTGCTCGCCGGCCGTCCGCACGGTCGAGACGCTGCGGCACGCCGCCGACGCCGGCGGGTGGAGGGCCCCGGCCGTCGTCGTCCCCGAGCTGTACGGCGCGTCGTCCGACGACGTGCTGGCGTGCGTTCGCGCCGCCGACCCCGATGTGGACACCCTCCTCGTCGTGGGACACGAGCCGGCCTGCTCCGAGACCGCCTCGATGCTCGTCCGCGGAGCCGCGCTGCGGTTCCCGACCGCGGCGCTCGCGTGCATCCGGCTGGGCGCGGCGGGCTGGGACGAGGTCGGACCCGGTGTCGGCGAGCTGCTGTGGCTCGTCGCCCCCCGAATCCTGGCCCGGCTCGAGCCGTAGTCGGCCGGCCGACATGCACCGCCGGGGGCCCGAGACGGCCGCTATCCGAACGACAGCCGGTAGCCGGCTTCCCGGAGGCAGGCGGACTCGGTCTCCAGATCGGCGCGGGTCAGGGGGTGCTCGTCGAGCCATCCCGGGGGAAACCGCAGGTCGAGGGCATTCCCGGCGGCGCCGAGCTCGATCGGGGGGAGGGGCAGGGGGCTTCGGCTCCGGTGCAGCACCACCGACAGGCGCAGCGGCATCGCCAGCCGCTCGGTCCACGCCGACCAGTTCCGGGGCAGGGCGGCGATGACCTCGGTCGGGAACTTGCGCCGGTGGGACCGCACCAGGGTCGCGAGCACCTGCTGCTCGGGCAGCGAGAACCCCTGCAGGTCGGCGTGGGCGACGATGTACTCCCCGTGCCGGTGATAGTGGTTGTGGGCGATGTCGAGGCCGATCTCGTGCAGGTTCGCGGCCCAGGACAGGAACTGCCGCGCGTTGCGGTTGCCCAGGTCCCAGCCGTCCGCCACCTGCGCGAGCAGCAACAGGCCCGTCTGCTTCACCCGCGCCGCCTGCTGGCGGTCGACGTGGGCGCGATCCGCCAGGGCCTCGACCCCCCGCTCGCGCACGTCCTGGTCGCGGATCCGGCCCAGAAAGTCGTAGAGCAGGCCCTCCCGCAGGGCCCCGTCGGAGCGTCGCATCACGTCGATGCCGAGCGCCTCGAACAGGGCCGACAGGATGGCCGCCCCCCCCGCGATGGTCGTCCTGCGCCGGGGGTTCAGCCCTTCCAGCTTCAGCCGGCCGACGCGTCCCGCCTTCAGCAGGGTCTCGCGCAGCTTGCCGAGGGCCGCGGGCGTGATCCCCTTCCGGCTCCATCCGTAGGTGCGGACGAGGCCGTCGATGGCCCGGATGGTCCCCGAGGCCCCGACCGCCTCCTCCCAGTCGATCGCGCGGAAACGCTCGGTGATCGGCTCGAGCTCCTGCAGGGCGGCGAGCTCGGCCCGCCGCCAGTTCTCGGGGGTGAGCCGCCCGTCGCCGAAATGGGCGCGGCTGAAGGTGATGCAGCCCATGTAGAGGCTCTCCATCTCGAGGGGCGCCTCCTCGCCCACGATCAGCTCGGTGCTCCCGCCGCCGATGTCGACGACGAGCCTCCGGCGCCGGTGGCCGGGCAGGGTCCGCGTCACCCCGAGAAAGATCAGGCGGGCTTCCTCGATGCCGGAGATGGTCTCTATCGAGTGCCCCAGGGCCCGCTCCGCGTCGACCAGGAACTCGCCGGCGTCGACCGCCGCCCGCAGGGTGTTGGTGCCCACCGCGCGCACGTCGCTGGGGTCCATGTGGCGCAGCCTCTGTCCGAATCGCCGAAGGCACTCGATGGCGCGGTCGCGCGATTCGGGGCTGAGGCGGCCGTCGGCGTCGAGGCCGGAAGCGAGCTGCACCATCTCGCGCAGGCGATCGACGAGCACGGGCTCGCCGCCCTTGGTGCGGGCGACGAGCATGTGGAAGCTGTTGGAGCCGAGGTCGACGGCGGCGATGTTCTCGGGAAGGCTCTCGATGGGGTTCGGCACGACGGTGTCCTATAATCGAAGGCTCCCGTGAGCGGAAGCCCCGCGAGATATTAACAGCGCCCCCCGAATCGAAAGGGAAGCGGTGTCGACCAGAGCCCGCCTCGCCGCCCTCGGCCCGGCCCGGGCGTTCCTCAGCCGCGAGCTGAGCTGGCTGGGGTTCGCCCGCCGGGTGCTGCACCTCGTCGGCCGCGCCGACCTGCCCCTGCTCGAGCGCGTCAAGTTCGCGGGCATCATCGGGATGCTCCACGACGAGTTCTTCATGAAGCGCATGAGCGGCCTCAAGCGCGAGATCGACAACCGGGCCAAGAAGGTCTCGATCGACGGCCGGACGCCGGCCGAGGAGCTGGCCGCCTGCCGCGCCCAGCTCCTCGGCCAGGTGGCGGAGCTCGGCCGCCTGTGGCACGACGAGCTGGTGCCGGACCTGGCCCGGGCGGGGCTGCCCATCCTGCGGCACGACGACCTGAAGCGGGACGAGCGCGCGGCCCTGCGCGCCCACTTCGCGCGCAACATCCAGCCGATACTGACCCCGCTCGCCGTCGATTCGGAGCATCCGTTTCCGTTCATCAGCAACCTCGGGCTCAATCTGGCGGTGTTCATTCCGCACGACGGCGACACCCGCTTCGTACGCATCAAGGTGCCCGGCAACCGCCCCCGGTGGATACCCCTGGACGACCGTCCCGGCGTCGTGCCCATCGAGCAGGTCATCGCCGCCAACCTCGACCTGCTGTATCCCGGCTCGCCGCCCGCCGCGGTCCACGTGTTCCGGGTCACGCGCGCGGCCGAGGGCGACGTGGACCCGCCTGACGGCGCCGGCGACGCGCCGCTGGCGGAGCCCGGCAGCATCGTCCGGCAGGTGAGCTCGGAGCTGAAGGCCCGGCGGTTCGCGGGGGTGGTCCGGCTGCAGGTGGACAGCACCATGCCGGAGCATCAGGTGTCGTGGCTGAGCCGCCAGCTCGGGATCGGCCCCGACGACGTCTATCCGACGCGGGCGCCCCTCGGCGTGAGCGACCTCCGGAGCTTCGACGGGCCGGGCCGCGACGACCTGCGCCATGCGCCGCACGAGCCCGTCGTTCACCCCCGGCTCCGCCGGCTGCCGGACAGCCCCTCGGCGATCTTCGGCGAGATCGCGCGCGGCGACATCCTGCTGCACCACCCCTACCAGAGCTTCGACGCCTCCGTGCTGCGGTTCCTCAACTCGGCCGCGACGGACCCCGCGGTGCTCGCGATCAAGCTGACGATCTACCGCACCAGCCGCGACTCGCCGCTGCTGCGGGCGCTGGCGGAAGCCGCGCGGCAGGGCAAGCAGGTGGCGGTGCTCGTCGAGATCACGGCGCGGTTCGACGAGGCCCCGAACATCGCCTGGGGCAACTTCCTCGAGAAGGAAGGCGTGCACGTGTCCTACGGGGTGGAGCGCCTCAAGACCCACGTCAAGCTCGCCCTCGTCGTGCGCGACGAGACGGACGGCGTGCGGCGCTACGCGCACGTCGGCACCGGGAACTACCACTCGGGGACGGCCCGGATCTACGAGGACGTCGGGCTGCTGACCTGCAACGAGTCGATCTGCAACGACGTCGCCACCGTCTTCAACTCGCTGACCGGGGTGATTCCCTATCCCGAGGACAGCAAGCTGCTCGTGGCCCCGGTGTCGATGCGGCGGCGCTTCATCGAGCTCATTCGCCGCGAGGCGGAGCATGCCCGGGCGGGGCGGCCGTCGGGCATCGACGCCAAGATGAACCAGCTCCAGGACGCCGAGATCATCCACGAGCTCTACGACGCGAGCGGGGCGGGCGTGCCCATCCGGCTCAACGTCCGCGGGCTGTGCTGCCTGCGCCCCGGGGTGAAGGGGCTGTCCGAGACGGTGCGCGTGTTCGGCGTCGTGGGGCGCTTCCTCGAGCACAGCCGGATCTTCCGGTTCGTCAACGGGGGAGATCCGGAGCACTTCATCGGGTCCGCGGACTGGATGAAGCGGAACCTGAACGGGCGGGTCGAGACGGTGATCCCGGTCGAGGACCCCGCGCTGAAGCGCGAGCTCGACGAGATCCTGGCCGCCTACGAGCAGGACAACTGCTCGGTGTGGGACTGCGGGTCGGACGGCGAGTACGTCCTCAGGACCCCCGCCGCCGGCGAGCCGCGGCGCGAGGTGCAGGAGGAGTTCATTCGCCGGGGCAGGAGCGTCGCGGAGCCGGTCGGCGCGGGGGCGTGAGCGCGGCCGGCAGGGACCAGACTAGCGATAGTAGACGTGCCGTCCGATCTGGACGGTGCGTTCCCGCGGCACCCGCCACGGCGCGGTTTCGAGGGCGGCGGCGTGGAAGAACAGCGCGCCGCCGGTGGGATCGTCGGTGAGCCCTTCGAGCACCTGCGCCGCGACCTCGCGGGCCAAGGCCCAGAGGTCCGCGTCACGCGGCTCGTCGCTCTTCCCGTCGCACCAGAACCTGAACTGACAGCCCGGCTCTTCGCCGCCCTGGTGGACCACGCCGCAGATCGTCGAGGGAAAGTCGGCGTGCGCGCGGCGGTTGAGGACCACCCAGGCCACCGCCGCCATGCCGTCGCGGCCCTCGCCGCCCGCCTCCCAGAAGGCCGCCAGCGCCAGGCAGTCCAGGGGCCCGTCGCCGGACTGGGCCGCCTCGACGCCCGTCCGCGGGGCCTGGACGGCCAGAACTATCGCCAGCGTCAGGAGCGCCGCCGAACCGAGCGATCGGAAGCTCGCCGAAGTCGCGGTTCCCATCCTGTGGGTTTCCATGTCGCCTTGGAGTATCGGCACGCGGACGCGATTCGAACAGCGCCGGGCGATCGTTCGGGCGTTGCCGACAACCGGTCAGGATCGACCGGCCGGAGCCCGGAACCGTCGACGCGGGCGGCCCAGTCTCGGCGCCGGCCCGCGGCGGTCACTCGTCGAGCCTGAACTGTACTGCTTCGGCGAGATGCCCGGCCGCGATCGAGTCGTCCCCCGCGAGGTCGGCGATGGTGCGCGCCACCTTCATCAACCGGTGACAGCTCCGGGCGCTGAGGCGGAACCGCCGGCTCGCCGCGTCGAGAATCCGCAGCCCGGCGGGGTCGAGGGCGCAGTGCCGGGCGAGGGCGCGGCCCTGCAGGCGGGCGTTCACCGGCGCGCCGTCCGGATGCCGGTTCCGCGCCCGCTGGGCCTCGCGGGCCGCC
>JAJEFC010000097.1 GCA_022820675.1 Vicinamibacteria bacterium
GCCGGCGCGCGTTCGCCGGCGCGGGCCACCGGCGCCGCCGGCGGGTACGACCCTCCGCTCCGCCGGTGCTCGACGGCCGCCTCGGTTCCGGCCGCCACGACGGGCCGCGGTCTGCCGGCATCGTCGAACTCGCCGGCCGCAGCCGCCCATGAGGGTGATGGCAGCCGGCGCCGAACGGCATCTTCATTGAACGACCACGATGTTCGCGCGGCCGGCCGCCTCGCAGACCCGCTGGAAGCCGCGTCCGCCGCGGAGCGGTTCGGCCGGGCCGTCCGGGCGCAGGCGGGATGGGTCGACCCGGTCGCCGAACAGGACGATGGCCCGGGCGGTGTCGCACTGGCGCGAGACCCATAGCAGGCCGCAGACATTCGGGTCCGCTTCGTGCAGGGCTTCGGCCCATCGCGCCGTCTTCCACCAGAGCCGCTCGGGTGCCTCGAGCAGTTGTCCCCGCGTCAGCCCGAGACGCCGCAACGCCAGCCCCGTCAGGTCGACGAGGCGCAGGTCCGCCTCGAGGGCGAGGCGCGAGAGGCGGAGGGGCTCCAGGTCGGCACGATGAATGCGGCCGCCCGGACCCCTGACACCGCGAAACACGGTCTCGGACAATGCGCCGTCGATCTCGTCGGCCGCGTAGAGGGTCGGTATCGACTGCCCCCGACCGTCGCGGATGGGATGAAAGCGCCCGCACCCCTGCCCGGGGTTGAACCTGTTGGCGGGCGAGGCGTCGTGCACCCTGAACAGGGGTCGCCCGGCGCTCCAGGTCTTCGTTTCGGGATCCAGCTCGGCGGGCCGGGGCGGCTCCGGAAGCGGTTCCATCCCGCCTCAGAACCGATTCGCCCGCGCGACTTCACGCGCCGCCGCGGCCACGGCATCGGCGTCGGTGTCCATGACCTCGACCGGGCTTCGGTCATCGGGAAGCCAACCGTTGGGCGCGGTGAACCAGCTCGCGATCTGCCAGGGTCCCCGCTTCCCGAGCGCCTGCAGGACATCGGCCACGACGGGCTTCGGACGGCCGGCGTCGTCGAACTGGAACGCGGGGTAGAGAAGGCGCCCTCGATGATCGACGGCGAAGATCTTCCCCGCGTTCCGCCAACGCCCCGCCAACGCCGCAGTGTTGTCGGCCTTCGATCCATACAGGCGGTGGACCTGCCCGGCGTCGAGCACGTCGTACCGCTCCATGAAGTCGGCGCGAAACTCGGCGTTCCGCCGGGCCTGATCGAGAACGGCGGGATGAGGCCGGCCGGACAGCGCCGGCATGGCCACGTCGATCAACCGCTCCATCTCCAGGGTATCCCCGGATTCCAGACGCCCTTTCAGCAGGAGCACGAACGCCTGGATCGCCTGCAGCTCCTCCTCGTCGTCGCCGGACACGAGCAGAGCGGTATGGGCGACCCGATTACGAAGGCGGGACCACGCCCGGGCCCCGTCGGACGACGCTTCGGCCTCGTCGGACAATGCCCGGGCCAACGCCTTCAGCCGATCTTCCGCCGGCGCCGCCCCCTCGGACTCGTCCAGCACGATGAGACGGTGGGCGAGCGGCGAATCGGGCTCTTCGCCGAAGACGTATCCGCGCGCCAGTTTCACTCGAGCCACGTGGCACTCTCCAACGGCAATGAGGTTGGTGACCTGAAATCATGACTCATCAATATCAACGAATCAACCGACCGCGCTGTTGACGGAGGCGCGGGTGCGACGCCGCACGGGGCCACGTCTCGTCGTCCCGCGTGATAGCGGTCGGTGCTCAGGACCGGGGCCGGCCGATCGGGCCGCGATCAGAGAGATCGCTGACCGGCGTCGACGCTTGTCGGTCAAGTCGAGCGTGTAGTACCGTGCTGCGTAGGGAGGAAGCGAGCCATGACGACCCGCGAACTGGTGTGGAACGCCATGTTTGCCGCTGACATGAGCCACCGTTACTTTCTCTCTCGCGCTGCCTGGAACAAGCGTGTGGACGACACCGTGCGCGTGCTGCTGCTCGTCATGTCGAGCGCGGCGTGGGCCAGCCTGGTCGCGCTGGCGCCTGCGGCGGCGCCGTACCTGGCCTTCGCCGCGGCGGTCCTGGCGTCGCTGACCGTGATCGTCCGGTTCCACGACCACGCCTCGACCTATGCGACGGCCGCCGAGGAGTTCAACCGAATCCTCACCGGATACCGTGAGTTGTGGAGCGATATCGACTCGTACAAGGTGGCCGACGACGATGCCGCCGAACGGCTCCGGGCGCTCAAGGAGCGTTCCGTGATCGCCACGCGCCCGCTCATGAAGTCGAGGATCAACGCGCGCGAGCTGATGCGGTGCTACGAGGCAGCCAGGCAGGTAGCGGGCCATGCCTGACCATCGGACGGAGTTTCCGCCGATGCCGGCGCCGCCCCCACCACCGCCGCCTCAGCCGCCTCCGCCTCAGCCGCCTCCCCAACCCTCCAAACCGTCATGACCGGGGCGCCGCTCGCCCCGAGGTCATGAAACGCGACCAGGTTGGCGCCCTGCCGAAGCGCGACTCTTTGGTGGTCGACGCGCGTGTCGTGACACCCTGAAAAGGCGGAAGCGGGAACAGTCGTC
>JAJEFC010000129.1 GCA_022820675.1 Vicinamibacteria bacterium
GCCGCTACCCCCGACCCCGCCGCGCCGGCCGGCTGGCGCGTGCACGGCTGGGTCAAGCAGGGCATCCTCGTCGGCTTCCGCTGCGGCGGGATCGGCGCGTTCCCGGGGTCGGACCCCGACATCCCGTTCCTCGACAAGGACACCCTGCCCCTCAAGCGGCTCGATGCGGCGTCGCGGGTCCGGCTCGTGCCGGGCGGATCGTCCATCCGCGACGGCGCCTTCGTGGGGGCCGGGGTCATCTGCATGCCGCCGATGTTCATCAACATCGGGGCCCACGTCGGGGCCGGGACCCTCGTCGACTCGCACGCCCTCGTGGGCTCGTGCGCCCAGGTCGGCGAGCGGGTGCACGTGAGCGCCGCCGCCCAGATCGGCGGCGTGCTCGAGCCCATCGGGGCCATGCCCGTCATCATCGAGGACGACGTGCTCGTCGGCGGCAGCACCGGCGTCTACGAGGGGACGGTGGTGAAGTCGCGCGCGGTCATCGGGGCGGGCACGGTGCTCACCGGGTCGACGCCGGTCTACGACCTGCCGCGCCGCCGGGTGATCCGCCCCGGCGACGGCGCCCCGGTGGTCATCCCCGAAGGCGCGGTGGTCGTGCCCGGGACCCGCGCCGTCACCGCCGAGGCCGGCCGCGAGTGGGGGCTCGCGCTGGCCACCCCGGTCATCGTCAAGTACCGCGACGAGAAGACCGACGCCGGCGCCGAGCTGGAGGCCTGGCTGCGGTAGGGGGCTCCTCCTGTTGTCCGGCTCTCACGCGGGGAGAGATCCCCACATCGAGCAGGACCTTCGTGCCCGCGGTGTCTGCTGCTAGGCGGAACGCGCCGCGCTTCTGTCGCAGAAGTCAACACCCGCGGCGCGTATTACGGTCTCGGCGGCCCGCCGATCGATGCGGAAGTCCTCGACGAACTCATCGAGGGATACTCCGTCTGCAAGCCAGTCGAAGAGTTGCTGCACCGGGAGCCGGCTGCCCCGGAAGCACGGCGTGCCGCTCATGCGTTCCGGATCCACCCACACCGCCTGTTCGAGAGTCATGTCGCCTCGGCCTCTTCCGCGGAACTGAAGCCATGTTTCCATGACAGTCGCATCCAGTCAATCGGCGTGCCTTCGTGGCCGGCCTGACGTGGATTCGCGAACCGGCCCGCATCGTGTTCGGTCCTCCGCGGGTCGCCATGGAGCTCGGCGCTCAACCTGTCGAGGTAGATGCAGACCCCCTCGTCGGGATCGTGGTCCTCGGCGCGATAGATCACGTCCGGCGTGGTGGTGCCCAACGTGCCGCCGAGGCGGATCTGCTCGCCCCGCACGCCCTCGCCGAACCCGGCGGCGAGCAGCAGGTGGCGCAGCTTGATCTCGGCGTCGTTGACGGGCGCGGCCTGGTCTCCGGGCGGTGCGTCCGGCTGTTGCCGCGGCAACTCGTGGTCGAACGCGAGCTGCCGCCCCCATTCGTCGAGCCGTTCGTGAGCCGTACCGCGATCGAGATGCCGGTGGTAGTAGGCGTTGCGGAACGTCTCCAGGCAATCGATGCAGGACGACTCGCATCGGCCGGGGCAGGCGCCGGCCACCCCGCGGGCTGTCTCGACGATCTCCCCGAAGCGTTCGCACAACTGGTCGAGCAGTCCCGATCCGCCGGGCATGGGATCCCACAGCAGCGCGTCGACGTCGTCGCGGTCGACGTGGCCGATCACGAGAATCTGCAGGTCGTAGTTGTCGTCGTCCTCCCGCTCCCATTCGAGGGTGCCGTCGCAGCGCCAGGCGATGCAGCGGCGGTGCGGGGCCTCGCGGGTGGTGGTGCGCCGGCAGCTCCGGCACCGCCACACGCCGTGGTGGGGGCAGAGCCGCAGCCGGTCGGCGTTCACCTGGTAGACGCCGCTGACGATCGGCAGCGGGCGTCCCCTCGACCCCTTGAGCCGGACCGGGACGAGCAGCCCGCGATCCACCAGGAATTGGAACAGGCTCTCGAGGAACGGACCGGTGACGTCGGCGGGCACCTCCCACTTCCCGGTGACCTGCCGCATCGTGGTCTGGCCGGCGTCGCTCAACCACTGCAAGACCAGCGCAGGCTTCTCGGCGGCCTCCCGGCGCAGCTTCGTGCCGGTGGGGCCGCGGAGATTCGGCAGGTAGCCCTGCTGGACCTCCCGGTCGCCGTCCATCCAGCCCTTCGTGAAGACCTCGTACTCGGGGTCGTGCAGCGCGCGACGGCGCCGCACGTAGTCGAGCACGCTCGCCACGCCTTCCCGCAACTGCTCGGCCGAGATGCCAAGTAGGTGGGCGCGCTCCTGCATCCAGGGCAGGGAGGCATCGAGACCCTCGTAGTCGACCTTCATCCGGCCCCAGGGCTCGAGGCCCAGCGCCTGCCGCGACGCCAGGGTCAGCTCGCGCAGCACCTGGAACCGCAGGTACTTGCGGCGCTCCTGCTCGTGGCTCCCCCCCGAGTGCTCGCGGCGCGCCACCTGCCAGACCTCGGGAATGAGCGCGCGAGAGAGGGCCTCGTCGGCGTCCAGGCAGCGGTCGAGGCGCGCGACGAGATCGCCGATCGACTGTGGGGACTCGCTGAAGCCCTCGGCCATCAGGGCGCGGAGCCGGAACCGGCGCGCGTGGTCCTTCATCCACCCGGCCTGGAACGCGGCGTCCTGCCGGTTGTCGCAGAACGCCAGCAGCCGCGGCCGCTCCGCGTGGTGCAGCATGTCCTGGGCCAGCACGTGCACGTCGGCCACGTTGATGGCGCGGACCGGCCGGGCCGGCTCGCGGTACCGGCCGGCGCTCGGCGTGCGGCCCGTCGATCCGCACGACAGACAGCTCGTCAGCCGCCCGGGACGGTTTGGGTTCTGGCGAACGGCGTAGAGCCGAACCGTGTCGCCGCCGCGGCCGCAGGCGCGACAGCGCGGCACCGCCGTCGGGTGGGCCGCGCCGCAGCCCCGGCAGAAGTGGAGCGGCGCGGTGCGGGCATGAGGCGTCGCTTCCTCGTCCTCGTCGCTATCGCCGATCAGGGTGTCGACCAGCACCACCCGTCTGCCGCCGAGCTTCTCTTCCTGCCGCTCCCAGCAGGGTCCCCTCGGGCCGGCGTCGCCGCCCCCCGGCACGCGCCCGGTGTAGGTGAAGTCCCTCAGGAACGCGACGTAGTAGTGCTGTCCACACACGGTGCACGTCGCGACCGGAAACTGGGCCAGTCGCTCGTCACCGCCCCCGGCCGCGCCGTCGTCCTCGGCCGCGAGCCATAGCCGCGGGCGGTCGGTGTCGTCGGGGAACGACACCACCGCCCCGCCGATGCCGCGCACGAACCCGTGCACGACGGGCCGCAGCAGCGGCCGTCCGTCGCGGCGCGCCGCGGCGGCGAGGGTCAGCCAGGCCAGGATCTCGGCCTCGGTCACCGCGCGCCCGACCTGGGCCTCGAGGGCCGGCGGCAGTTCCTCGAGGGCGCTGGGGGTCGCCAGCGCCTCGTTCAGCCGGAACACGATCTCGTTGCGGGACAGTGCCGCGTGCAGCGCCTCGGGCCAGCCGCCCGCGCCGAGGTCCTCGCCGGCCAGCGCGCGATAGACCTCGCGGACTGCCTGTCCGGTCGAGGCGTCGTTCCCAGCCTCCGTGCCGCCGTCAGCAGGTAGACGGCCGAGGCGCCCCCGGCCGGCCTGTCCGGCCGAGGCGTCGTTTTCGACCTCCGCGCCGCTGGCGGCAGGTCGACGGCCGAGCCGCCCCCGGACGGCCTGTCGGGTAGGCGTGTCGTTACCTACGGCCCGCACCGAACCGTCACCGGGCGGGCGCGGCGCACCCGGTTCCTGCGCGGCCGGCGCGTCGTCCTCGACCGCGCGCACCGTCCGGTCGAGAATCGCGGCGGCGTCCTCCGGGGGCGCCGGCGGAACGCGTCGCGGCGCCGTCCACACTTCCGTCTCGTAGTCCTCGCCGACCGTGGTCACCGAGTCCGGCGCCACGCCGAAGAAACGCGCTGCGAAGCTGCGTCCGGCCTGCGGATCGTCATGGTCGACGATGGTCGCAGATGTCGCGATGCATGTCGTGCCGGTTGGATCGACCTGGCAGAACGCGCGGAGACGCCGGACGAGACACGCCGTCTCGGCCCCCAGCGCACCGGTGAACGTGTGCGCTTCGTCGAAGACCAGGAAGTCGAGCCGGGCGCCCGCGAAGAGCTCGACGTCCTGCTGGCGCGTCAGCAGCAGCTCGAGCTGCTTCACGTTGGTGAGGAGAATGCGCGGCTGCCGCCCGGCGCTGCGCATGACCTCCCGCGAGCAGACCTCCTCGGCCGGGCAGACCGTCTCGCCGCTTCCGTCGCGCCGGGCCTGCGCCAGCCGGGCCTCGTAGTCGGCCCGCGACGACCCCGCCGGCAGCCTGACGCCGGCCACCTCGGTCTCGTGCTCGGGGGTCTTGCCGACGTACATGCCGAACGGAATGCCCGTGCCCGCCAGCAGGCCGCGCAGCCGCATGAGCTGGTCTTCCGCGAGGGCGTTCATCGGGTAGACGATGACGGCGCTGATGCCCGGCGGGGCATCGTCGTCCCGCAGGCGCAGGCACCGGCTGACGATGGGGTAGAGGAAGCACTCGGTCTTGCCCGAGCCGGTGCCGGTGGACACCAAGGTCGTCCGGCCGCAGGCGACCGCGCGCAGGGCGCGTTCCTGGTGGCCGTACAGGTGGGTGAGCTGCTCGGGAATCCGGTCGCGCAGATGCGGATGCAGCAGCCCTTCGCCGACCAGGGCGTCGACGGCCGCGCCCTGCCGGAACGGCCGCGACAGGCTGACGTATGGACCCTTCAGCAGCGGCGACCGGCGCGTCTCGTCGAGCGACAGCAGCTCGCGCATCTGCGCGTGCAGGTGCGGGTCGGCGAAGGGGTACGCCGTGAGCTGGTAGCGCAGGAAGCTGCGGACGACGTGCTCGGTGTAGGCGATGGGGTTCAGCGCCATCGGGGGAATCGTCGCGGGTGAGCGCGAAGCCGGCTACCCGCCTTCCCAGAGTTTCAGCTCGTCTTCCGGGAGCGGCTCGAAGAAGGCGTCCGTGATCTTGATCTTCCCCTTCAGGGCGTCGGGTTGCCGCCTACCCTTGGGTTTGTACACGACCAGCCGTGCCACCGGTGCGCCCCGACGGGCGATCGGGATCTCTTCACCTGCCTCGACCCGCGCCAGCAACCGGGACAGTTGGGTCTTGGCTTGGCTGACGTTGACGATGGACATGCCCAGCCTCCGTCGAATCGAGGTGCCGGCTACACATTATCCGGCCACCTTCCCGGAGCTCAACTCGTCTTCCGGGGCGCGCGCTTCGAACGGCGTCGGTGTGGCGATCTGAAGAGCGGCGAGTCCGGTACCGAGGGCGTAGATTTATCCTTTTCAAGCGGATATTATCACGGATAGTTCACCTTGCAGAGAGGATGACCAGCGGTGGACGCAAAGCACCCTCGCCTGCGGCAGGCGTTCAGAGAGCAGCTCGCCGACTCGCTGCGCAAGCCGCTGCCCGCGCTCACCTGGCGCCGCGTCTTCGGCAGGTTGCGGTTTCCCGGCAAGGCGACCGCGGTGGTGGGGATGCGCCGGGCCGGCAAGACGACGTTCCTGCACCAGCTCCGGCAGGAGCGCATCGAGCAGGGCGTTCCCCGGCAGCGGTTGCCGTACGTCTCGTTCGAGGACGAGCGGCTTGCGGACCTCGACGCCGCCGACCTCGACCTGCTCGTGTCCGAGTACGGCCGCGAGTTCCCGGACGTGGACGACGGCGCGCCGGTGGTCTGGCACTTCGACGAAATCCAGGTCGTCCCCGGCTGGGAGCGTTTCGTCCGGCGGCTTCTCGACGCCGAATGCACCGAGGTGATCGTCACCGGTTCGTCCGCCGCGCTCCTGTCGCGAGAGGTCGCGACGGCCCTCCGGGGCCGCGGGTGGCGGGTGCTGATTCACCCCTTCAGCTTCGACGAGGCGCTCCGCCACCAGGGGCGGGCGCTTCCCGACGATGCGACGGTCCTGACGGGCCGGGAGCGGACGCGGCTCGAACGCGCCCTTCTCGACTGGCTCGGAACCGGCGGCTTTCCCGAGGCGCAGGGGCTCGACCCGCCGTCGCGGCATCAGCTCCTGCGCGACTACGTCGACGTGGCGATGCTGCGAGACGTGGTCGAGCGCCACGACGTGCGCAACGTTACGTCTCTGCGCTGGCTCGTGCGCCACTTGCTGGGCAACGCCGGTGGGATGTTCAGCATCGAGAAGTTCCACGCGGCGTTGAAGTCGCAGGGCATCCCCATCGCGAAGGACACGCTGCACCAGTTCCTCGGATACCTGGAAGACTGCTTCCTGGTGCGGATCGTCTGGATTGAATCGGCGTCGGAACGGCAGCGCATGGTCAATCCGCGCAAGGCGTATCCGGTCGACCCGGGGCTGATCCCGGTCTTCGACCGGACCGGCCGGGCCAACCTGGGCCACGCGCTGGAGACGGCGGTCCTCCTGGAGCTGGAGCGCCGTGGCTGCGAGGTGACCTACGTACGCACCCCCGAGGGCTACGAGGTCGACTTCCTGGCTCGGGGCGCGACCGGCGAGACGGAACTGATCCAGGTCTGCGCGGACCTCTCGGACCCGGACACCGCGAAGCGCGAATGCCGGGCGCTCGCCGCGGCCGGCAAGCTGTTTCCGCGCGCCCGCCGGCGACTGCTGACGTTGACGCAGGACGGCCTGCCCGCCGATCCGCCATCCGGCGTGGAGACGCAGAGCGCCTGCGAGTGGTTGTTGCAGGCCGGCGGGCGAGGAGTCGTTGGTGCGCCGCGCAAGTAGATGGGCGCGGCCGGCGCCTTGAGCGCCGTGGCGGTCTGACTGCGGCCTCAGGACCGCGGGTCGCTTCGTGACCGGTCTGGATCGAGCGGGAACGTCAGCAGGGACGCGACCGGCCAGAGGGAGGGCACTCACGATGACAGGGCATCATCCGTGGGACGAGTTGATGAGGAAGCACTACACACCGGAGGAGCGCGAGCGCATGCGGCAGGAGGCCCTACGCGAGCTCGAGGAGGGCGAGCATCGCCACGGCGGTCAGGTGCCGGTCGCTGGCGAGGACGGTGAGACGGCGGGGTCGGAAGCACGGCGACCGGGCAGGGGCAGGTTGGCTAACCCGGCGAGGGCGGCCGCAGGAACACGAACCGGGGAACGGCCACTACGGCACGCCCCGGCGGGACGGCTGCCGACCAACGACGAGTCGGCCATCGCCACCTCGTCGAGCGTCGCCGGCGCCACTCGCGAGGCGGGCCGTGAGGTCGTTGCGGTCGACGAACGGGAGAAGTTGACATCTGGTAGCGGTTGACGTACGGTTGCAGCAAAATCCGAGGAGCGAAGCATGCACGCGGTCGGCACGAACGACACGGGCCGAGTCGTCGGTCCCGAAGAGGCGGCCGACCGGACGTTCGCGGCGCACGAGCAGGACGGCGCGTGGCTCGACGCGTTCACGGAACGTCTCGATCGTCGGCGCCGCGGGGCATCGTTCGCGCACACGATCGAGGTCTGGGGCCTGAGCCAGGCCGAGGTCGCGCGTCTCTTCGGCGTGAGCCGCCAGGCCGTCGGCAAGTGGCTGCGACGAGGTGCGCCGCCCGAGCGCGCGGGCGCGATCGCGGATCTGTCGGCCGCCTCCGACCTGCTGGTACATCATCTCAAGCGCGATCGCATACCGGCCGTGGTGCGACGGCCGATCCCGGCCCTCGGCGGCGAGTCCCTCGTGGCGCTGTGGGAGCGAGGCGAGACGCGGACGGTGCTGGCGGCCTGCCGCGACATGTTCCGGTTCGACCGCGCGCACGCCTGACCGTGGAGTTGCTGCGAGAGACGGCACCCGACGGCCACGTCTGGTGGCGCATCGCCGATCCGGGTTGGGCCGACCCGCTCGATCCGGACTTCGCGCGACGGGGCGGCGGGCGCTGGAACCCGCCAGGCAGCTTTCCGGTGCTCTACCTCAACGAAAACACCGCGACGGCGCGCGGCAATCTCCGCACCTTCATCGCCCGGTGGCCGTACGAACCGGAGGACCTGCGCGACGACCGCGGACCGATGCTGGTCGGTTGCGTCCTGCCGCGCCGCCAAGCCGTCTGTGACGCGCATTCGCCGGCCGGGGTTCGCGCCGCCGGTCTGCCCGACACGTATCCGTTGGACGAGGACGGCGTGCCGGTTCCGCACGCGACCTGCCAACCCATCGGCGTGCGGGCCAAGGCCGCCGGTCTGCGCGGCGTGCGTGCCCGCTCGGCACAGGCGCTGGACGGCGCCGGCCGCGAGCTGGCGTGGTTTCCCGCGTCGTCCCGCAGCATCGCCCAACCGGTCTGCTCGCTGGCGTTCACGGCGTGGTTCCTGGGGTGACCCGCGCCATGCTCGCTGGGCGTCGGCTGGTTCCAGCCGGTTGAACTCACGGCCTCTCGGCGACGCATCTTGGAACCTGGATCTCCCATTTCGACCCGAAGTGGAACTGATCGGTCGGATTCTTCCAGGCGCCCGCCCGGAGTTGCTTTGTCCTCGGTCCTCGGGGTAGCGGGAAGTTCAGTTGCTGGGTCGTGGCGCCCAAATTTCGCCTATAATCGAAATTTATAGACAGTTGACGTTTTCGTTCGATTGTATCTGCAGGGGCGAAGGCTGTTGCAGGTGAACCGGAAGCACTACCTCGGCGACATCGGCCTGCGCAACGGGATCGTCGGCTACCGCGAGAGCGACATCGGCGGTGTCCTGGAGAACCTGGTCTTCCTGGAGCTGCGCCGCCGCGGCTACACGGTGACGGTCGGCGTGGCGGGATCGCGAGAGATCGACTTCGTCGCGGAACGGCGGTCCGGGCGCCGCTACGTGCAGGTCGCCTACCTGCTGGAGTCGCCCGCCACCATCGAGCGCGAGCTCTGGGCCTTCGCCGCGGTTCGAGACGCCTACCCGCGGGTGCTGCTTTCCCTCGACCCGCACCAGCCCGCCGACCTTCAGGGCGTGCGGCACCAGTCGTTGACCGACTTCCTGCGCGGCGCCCCGCTCGGCGGCTCGATGGACGACGGGCAATAATGGCGGACCGGCGGGCGGCCGGATGCCTGCGCCCGAAAGACATCATCACATCGGTCCTCGAAGACATGATAATGTTCGAGTCTGACTCTGTCGACCTCCTGTCGACAGGGAAGACGCGAATGGCAGAGGACTCGAAGATCGCCGTGAACGTCGCCCGGCTGCGGCTGGCTCGCCAACTGACACAGGAGCAGCTCGCGGCAAGGGCGGGGATCTCACGGGTGGCTCTCGGGAAGATCGAACGGGGGGTGGTCGTCCCTCGGGCACGCACGCTCGCCGATCTGGCCGTGGCGCTGGCGGTGCCCGTTGGTGAGCTCGTCACGCCGGTTCGGGCGCTCCAGAGTGTGCGGTTCCGCGCCAGGGCGCAGGTTCACGGGCGAGAACAGATCCTGGCGGCGGTTGCGAACTGGCTCGACGCCTACGCCTGGCTCGAAGCCGAGATGGGCGACCGCCCGGTGTTCCGCTTCGAGGCCGCGTCAGCGGGTGGGGAAACGCCGGCGGGAATCGCGCGAGCCGCTCGCCGCGCGGTCGGGCTCGAGTCCGGGGAACCGGTACGGAACGTCAGCAGGCTCATCGAGGAGAACGGCGTGAAGCTCCTGCTGATGGAGACGGCGCGCGACTCCTTCTTCGGGTTGAGCGTCGGCAAGCGCGACGGCGGACCGGCCGTGGTGGTCAATACGTGGGACCGGATTTCGGTGGAGCGCTGGATCTTCACCGCGGCGCACGAACTGGGACACCTGCTGCTGCACCCTGCCGAGTACCGGCGGGACGCGACCGAAATGCCGAGCGAGCCGGAGCGCGAGGCCGACGAGTTCGCAAGCGAGTTCCTGATGCCCGAGGCAGCTTTTTCGATGGAGTGGGACGCGACCGGCGGGCACCTCCTGCTGATTCGCGTGCTGAAGGTGAAGCGCATCTTTCGCGTGAGCTACATGACGGTTCTGCGCCGGCTGGTGGAGACCGGTCGCGAGCCATCCGACGTCTGGGACGTCTTCCAGCGTCAGCATCGTGAGCGTTTCGGCAGGACGCTTCGGAGGATCGAGGAGCCGGAAGCGCTCGCGAAGAGTGAGTTCGCCTGGGACTGGCGCCGGTCGGGCGAACCGGCGGGTCTCTCCGAGCACGATTTCGTCGAGGATCGGCTGTTGCGGCTCGTACGACGGGCGCTTGAAGAGGAACGCATTTCACTCGGACGCGCCGCGGAGATCCTGGGACTCTCCCGTGATGGCATGAGGATACAGGCACGTGAGTGGGCGGGCTAGCGTTGATGCCGGCGGGTGCGGCGGTACTACTGCCGACGCGGGACTCCGATGAACGGGATACATCGTGACATCGCCCGAGCCGGAGGCGTTCGAACGGTGCCGGCGGTGAACGAACAACCCGACGGTGGCGACGGGGCGGAGGCCGGATGAGGTGCGAGGTCGAATACACAGACGAGTTCGAGATATGGTGGAACGGCTTGCCGGAATCGGAGCAACGGTCGGTGAACAAGGCGGTCACGAAGCTCGCGTTGAAAGGTGTGGCGTTGCGGCAGCCGGACACGTCGGGAGTCAAGACTTCGCGGCACGGGCACATGCGGGAGCTGCGGGTGCGGACGCATCTGCCGATCCGGATTTTCTGTGCGTTCGATCCGCGGCGGACGGCGATCCTGCTGATCGGTGGGCACAAGACCCATCCGCAACGGTTCTACGAGGAGTACGTCAAGCGAGCTGACCGGATCTACGATCAGTACCTGCGAGAGATCGAGCGGGAACGTCAGCAGGCACGTGACCGACCAGAGGGAGGGCGCTCACGATGACAGGGCATCATCCGTGGGACGAGTTGATGAAGAAGCACTACACACCGGAGGAGCGCGAGCGCATGCGGCAGGAGGCCCTGCGCGAGATCGAGGAGGACGAGCGTCGCCGCGGCAGCCAGGCGGCGGTTGCTGGCGGGGACGGTGCCACGGCCGGGGCCGGAAGCACGGCGGCCGGGCAGGAGCAGGTTGGCTGACCGGGCGAGGGCGGTTACGTCGACAAGGAGTCGTTCGCGTTCGAATCGGTGCAGACGGCCCGCGATCTGATCGACCACCTTGAGTCCACCACGCGGCGGGGCGAGCCGCGGGTGGTGATTTGTCGACGACGTGCAGCAGATCGCCGACTGGGAACGCGCGGTCGCCTCGCTGAACGGCGAGGACGGCACCGAGGTCGTCATCTCCGGCTCCAACGCCACGCTGCTGTCGGCCGAGCTCGCGACGCTGATCGCCGGCCGCTACGTCACGCTGCAGGTGTTCCCGCTGACGCTGGCCGAGTTCGGCGAGCTGTACCGGCAGCGTCCCGGCGCGGCGGCCGACGACGCCGAGCTGTTCCGGCTCTACCTGCGCATCGGCGGCCTGCCGGGGCTGCTCCACACCGACCTGAGCGACGTCGTGGTCGACCAGATGCTGGCGGACATGGTGAGCGCCATCGCCATCCGCGACGTGATCCGGCGTCACCGCATCCGCGACGTGGCCCTGTTCGAGGCGATCACCCGGTTCGCGGTCGACAGCATCGGCAGCCTGGTGTCCGCGAAGCGAATCGCCGACTTCCTGAAGAGCCAGCGCCGAGCGACGGCGGTCGACACGGTGCTCAACTACCTCGCCCACCTGGGCGACGCGTTCCTGCTGACGCCCGTTCCCCGCTTCGATCTGCGGGGACGAAGGCTGTTGCAGGTGAACCGGAAGCACTACCTGGGCGACATCGGCCTGCGCAACGGCATCGTCGGCTACCGCGAGAGCGACATCGGCGGCGTCCTGGAGAACCTGGTCTTCCTGGAGCTGCGCCGCCGCGGCTACACGGTAACGGTCGGCGTGGCGGGCCCGCGAGAGATCGACTTCGTCGCGGAACGGCGGTCGGGTCGTCGCTACGTGCAGGTCGCCTACCTGCTCGAGTCGCCCACCACCATCGAGCGCGAGCTCGCGGCCTTCGCCGCGGTTCGAGACGCGTATCCCCGGGTCCTGCTCTCCCTCGACCCGCACCAGCCCGCCGACCTTCAGGGTGTCCGGCACCAGTCCCTCACAGACTTCCTGCGCGGCGCCCCGCTCGGCGCTTCGATGGACGACGGGCAATGATGACCTGTCGGCTGGCGGCTGGCGGAGACACTCGTCAGCGGAGCGACAGGCAACTGGAAGTTGATATCTGGTGGCGGCCGACATACGGTTGCAGGCGAGGCATGCGCATCGTCGACATGAGCGACCCGAACCGAGCCCTGAGTCCCGAAGAAGCGGCCGACCGGACGTTCGCAGGGCACGAACACGACAGCGACCGGCTCGACGCGTTCACGGAATGCCTCGACCCCCTGGGTGGCGGCGTTTGGTTCGCACGCACCATCGAGATCTGGGGCCTGAGCCAAGCCGAGGCGGCGCGTCCCTTCGGCGTGAGCCGTCAGGCCGTCGGCAAGTGGCTGCGACAAGGCGCGCCGCCCGACCGCGCCGGCGCGATGGCGGACCGACCTGTCCGCCGCCACCGATCTGCTGGTGCGCCCATCTCGAAGGCGATTCTAGCGATCTTGATTTCCCTTGCGACCGCCGCCGCAGCAGGATGCTAGCGCTGCGCGGCTTCAGAGGGACGCGCCTGGCCGACCGAGAACACGACGGCCTTCCGGTCTTTCCGGATGCCGCGGGGCGCACCGCCCATCACCGGATTCTTCTCCCGCGTCGAAGACATCGTGACCCTTGGTGCGCAGCCATTCGGCCAGCCGTCGGCCTGCGCAGTGGTCGACGAGGAACTTCACCGTTTCGCCACCGAGACCGAGGCCAGCGTGTCGTCCGCTATCGCCGCGTGCGCGTAGGCGATGCACGCCCGGATATCGTCCGCCTCGAGCCTCGGGTAATCGTCCAGGATCTCCTCCGGCGTGGCGCCCTGCGCCAACAGGCTAAGGATCAACTCGACGGAGAGCCGCATGTCGCGCACGATCGGCTTGCCGCCGAAGACGTCCGGTCGCACGGTGATCCGTTTGAGCAGTTCGGAATGACTCATTGCGTCCACCCTCCCCTCGTCGGGGACCTCCATCGGCATTCGTACCGCGCCCGAGACGGCCCTCCTGTTCAGCCCTCGTTCGTGCTACTCGAACAGCTTCCGCTGCCGACGCGTCGGAAATAGCTTAGCTTAGCTCGGGCTGACCACCCGGCCCGGTCTCGGCGACCCGTTGCGCCGGCATGTCGACGTCCGTCGCAGGTATGGCCCGTCCCCCGCGGCGTCGATAGGCGTCGCTGTGGAGAAGCTCGCGGGCGTGCAACTGGTCAATCAGCCGGGCGTAGCCGTCGTCATGCAGATGACCGGCGTGGCGCAGATCGGCGACCAGCGACCAGTAGGCGCCCTCGTACAGGAGGTCTCGCGCACGGATCTCGGCCAGCACCGTCACGTAGCCGTCGTCGCCCGTCAGGTCGTGCGTGAACGGGTCCGTGAGCAGGCCGCGGTAGTCTTCGCCGTCGGTCGTCCGCTGTGCGATCAGGTCGACGATGCGCAGTGCGTAGCGGTGCTCGCCCAGCAGGTTGCGGGCGTGCAGGTGGCACTCGCGCCACGACTCGTCGGCGCTCTGGGCGAGCTGCCAGTCGTAGAAGCGGGGGCCGAGGCGGCTGGCCACGGGCTGGGGCTCACGGGCGCGGTCGTCGTGTCCGAGGCCGTAGTCGGCGAGACGCAGGGGTCTCCGGCAACATCCAGCCTTCGCCGTTGTTCGCGATGGTGCTCAATTCAATCGTTCTCAGGACATCACGCGACGAAGGCAGCAGGACCGGCACCTTGTTGCCGCATGGCGAATCTGCGACCGGGGAAGCTATTACCGTGCGAGCATTCGTTGATGATGTAACGTCCATGAAGGCGAACTTCAATCCTCGCTCGGTCGCAGACCCGCGCACGTAGTCGCTGCGCGCCATCCGGTACCGCGGTTCAATCTGCTTGAGGTCCCAGGCAATGTCTCGCCACACCGCGGATCGTCCTTTGCCGCTCACCCAACCCTTCTGACTGGAGTCACACTGGCCGATCATGCGGCCCTCGTAGAGCGGCAAGGCGATGTCTTTTATCTGCTCCTCTCCCATCCACGCGTCTCCGTCGCGCGAGAGGACGATGCCCCTCGGGATGGCCGCCCGCGGAGTGGGCAATTCATCGTACGGCGGTTGGGCGCAACGGGAGCGCCCGTACGAGCGGGCGACATCGCCCGGCTTTAGCCAACGACCGTGTACGAACCGCGCCTGGGCTCGCCGGCATTCGGGACCGGCTGCGGCGTCGAACAGCCAGTCTTCGAGCTCTATCGCTACCGGCTCGGGTCGCGACGGATCCGCATCGATCTCTTCCCATAATTCGTCGATGGGCCGCCAGTCGCCGAGCAACCAGCGGCTGTACTCGTCAGGTCGGTAGCCCTTGGCCTCCCAGCGCGGGCGGGGCGGGAAGAGTTGCGAGTCGTTGGTCATGTCGAACTCGCGCGCGTACCGGATGCCCCAGCCGTCAGCTCGCACCAGGCGTCGTAGTCGAGCCCCGCGAACACCAGCCGCCACTGCCGGCCGTTCGTGACCAGCGCCAACTGGTCGCCGCCGGCGCGGCCAGCCGAGCACCCGGCTCACGATGCGGCGGCTCCGGCCGATGCCGAGCTGCCTGCCGTCGTCCAGGAACACCGGCAGTCGGGGCGCCGCGCCGCCCCTGCCAGAGCTGGCGGGGCTTGACGGTCTCGCCGGTGACGGCGCGCCGTCCCCACGCGGCGGTCACGTGGCTGCCGCGCGTCCAGGCGCCGGTCGACGCGTCGAGGCCGCAGACGTGCTCGAGCACGAAGGCGACGAAGGCCGACGCGTCGGCGCCGCCGTTCAGCATCGCACCGGCGCGCTGGCGGAGTTGGCGCTCGGTCCACGCGTCGAGCGGGGCGGGCGCAAGACCGGCGAGAGCCGCGAGGCGCGTGCCGTCGAGCAGCAGCCCGCCGCGGCGCAGGCGGTCCCAGCCGGGCAGGAGTGTGCGCCGTGGAACGGCGCGGACAGCGAGCCGAGGTCCTCGCGTATCTCGTCGGCCTTGCGTATCACGTGAGCGAGAAAGTCCAGATCGGGGTCGGCCGTGCTCGCGAAGTGATGCACGGTCACGTCGCGGGCCTGGCCGTAGCGGTCGATGCGGCCGTTGCGCTGCTCGAGGCGCGACGGGTTCCACGGGCAGTCGTAGTGGAGCAGGTAGCGCGCGGTGCGGTGCAGGTTGAGCCCCTCGGACGCGGCGTCGGTGGCGACGAGAACCCGTACCGGCGACGCCGGGTCGTTGAACGCGGTCTTGACGTTCTCCCGGTCGGCCTGGTCCATCCCGTCGGGGCCGCCGCTGCCGAACAGGGTCAGGACACGGTCCGCAGGGTACCGTTCGCGCAGTCGGCGGGTCAGGTAGTCGAGGGTGGTCTTGTACTCGGTGAAGACGATCAGGCGTTCATCCGGCCGGAACGCCGGTGCGTTCCCCGCGCCGCCACAGGTGCGGCCGGGGGGCTCCATCAGCAGGCGCTCGATCAGGGCCACGAGCGCGTCGAACCGCGCATCGGCGCTCGGCGTCTGTTCCACGCCCGGCGCGTCGAAGCCGAGGGCGTCGAGCGCGTCCTCGATGCCGCGGATCTCCGCATGCAGATCGCCGGCGAAGTTCCGGAGCCAGGCGCCGGCGACGGTTGCGGCGGTGGCCTAGCGCTGCTGGGCTTCGCGGTCGTCGCCGGTCTCCTGCCGCAGGGTGCGCTCGGCCGCCGCCACGTCCTTGTCGGTGGCCGGCTCCGCGCTCGAGAGTCCCTGCCGCGCCCGGCTCCAGGAGTCGGCGAAGGCCGTGGGGCACGACAGCAGCCGCTTGTTCAGAATCTCGACCGCGAATGCGCCGGTTCGGCGCCTCGGCGCCGGTCCCCTCGCCACGAGGGCGCGAACGGCGGCGCGGAAGGCGTCGAAGGCGGCGGACAGCTCGGCCTAAGGGGGTCGAGGTCGAGGAGGAGGGCTTCCGGCGGCCGCCGGGTGCCGAAGCGTGGACTCGTGTCCTCTTCCTGCGAGGGGCTTCCCCTCGCGCTCCCCCGCCGAAGGCTCGCGGCGTTGATGTCGCGTTTCAGCCGGCGGACCACCACGTCCTCGATGCGCCCGCGCATGGCGGGACCCATCTCGCTGGTGCGGGAGAAGCGCACGGGGTCGAGCATCTCGAGCAGCCCCGTGAACGAGCGCGTGTGTCCGTTGTGAGGCGTGGCGGAGAGGAAGAGACGATGCTCGAACCGCGGAGCCACCAGCCTCAGCATGCGGCACAGCTCGCTGTCCTCGCCGAAGGGGGAGGGCATCAGGTTGTGGCACTCGTCGACGATCAGCAGGTCCCAACCACTTGCTGTCCACGATGGGACGGTGCGACGGCGGTGCGAGACGCAGTGTACCGTATCGTCTCGCGGTGGCGGGAGTGCAGCGTCGATGAGGACACTCTCAGGACGTGAACGACCAGGACCCGGGCGGACCGGCCAGCGACCGGCGGGACAGAGAATCCCGGGGTGACCCGCGTCACGCTCGCTCGGCGGCCGGCTGATCCAACCGGTTGCACTCACGGCTCTGGTTGCGTATCTTGGGGCAGAAGTTTCCGTTTTTCGACCCGAAATGGAATTGATTGGTCGATTTTTCCAGACACCAGACCGAAGCTGCTTCATCTTCGGTCCACGCGGTACCGGGAAGTCGACGTGGCTGCGCGACCGTCTGCCCGACGCCCTGTTCGTCGACCTGCTCGAACCGCCGGTCCACCGCGGCCTGAGCGCCCGCCCGGAGCGCTTGCGGGAGCTGCTCGCGGGGTCGGCGGGAAAGGGGACGGTGGTCATCGACGAGATCCAGCGCGTCCCCGAGTTGCTCACGGTGGTCCATGCCGTCCTGGAGGAACCGTCGCCCCCGCGCTTCATCCTGACCGGCTCGAGCGCCCGGAAGCTCCGTCGCGGCGGCGTGGACCTGCTCGGAGGCCGCGCCGTGCAGCGCACGCTCCACCCCTTCATGGCGGCCGAGCTGCCGGATTTCGACCTCGGCCGGGCGCTGCGGATCGGACTCCTGCCGCTGGTGGTCGGGGCGTCCGACCCGGCGGACGTGCTCGACGGCTACGCGAGCCTCTATCTCGACCAGGAGGTGAGGGCGGAAGGGCTGACGCGCAACGTCGGCGACTTCGCGCGCTTTCTCGAGGCGGTCAGCTTCTCCCACGGCGCGCAGCTCAACGTCTCGGCCGTGGCCCGCGAATGCGAGGTCGAGCGCAAGGTCGTCGCGGGGTACGTCGGCATCCTCGAGGACCTGCTGCTGGCGTTCCGACTGCCGGTGTTCCGCAAGCGCGCGAAGCGCGCGACGGTGACCCACGACAAGCTCTACCTGTTCGACGCCGGCGTGTTCCGGTCGCTGCGTCCGAAGGGGCCGTTCGACCGTCCCGAGGAGATCGACGGGCAGGCGCTGGAAGGCCTGGTGGCCCAGCATCTCCGGGCGTGGATCGCGTACGCGGCGCGCGACGTGGACCTCTTCTTCTGGCGAACGCGGGCGGGGAGCGAGGTCGACCTGGTCGTCTATGGCGAGACGGGGCTCCACGCGTTCGAGGTCAAGAACGCCCGCCGGGTCCATGCCGTCGACCTCCGGGCGCTGCGCACCTTCCGCGAAGACTACCCCGAGGCGCAGACCGCGATGCTCTACCGCGGTGGCGAGCGCCTGCGGATCGATGGCGTGTGGTGCCTGCCGGTCGACGACTTCCTCCGGCGGCTGTCGCCGGACCGGGGCCTGCCGATTCCAGAGGAACGAGGGAGCTGACGGTCGGGCGAGCTCCGAAGCGACGCGCGAGTGCGGGACTTCGGACGTCCCGTCGCAGGTCTTCGACAACCTCAGCGCCATGCCTCCGTGGTACCCTCGCTCCTGCAAGGACGCGCAGCGGATCGAGCATTCCCGGTACCGGACGAATCCGGCACGGAGCAGATGGATGACGCCTCACAGCGGAGCCGGCGCGGTACCCGCCTTCGACGTCCTGGCGCTGGCCCGGTCGCTCATCGACTTCGACTCGACGACGGGCGGGGAGGGCCCGGTCGCCCGGTGGCTGGCGGGGTGGCTGCGGGACCGCGGCTACGAGGTCGAGGAGCAGCCCGTCGAGGGCGACCGCATCAACCTCTGGGTCGCCCTCGGGCCGCCGGAGGTGGTGCTGTCGACCCATCTCGACTGCGTGCCGCCGCACTTTCCGAGCCGCGAGGAGAACGGCCGGCTGCACGGGCGGGGGGCCTGCGACGCGAAGGGCATCGCGGCGGCGCAGATCGGGGCGCTCGACCGGCTGCGGGCGGCCGGCGAGACCCGGGTCGGGCTGCTGCTCGTGGTGGGGGAGGAGCGCGGCAGCCACGGCGCGCACGCCGCCAACCGCACCCCGCGCGGCTCGCGCTACCTCCTGAACGGCGAGCCCACCGACAGCCGCCTCGGCATCGCGACCCGCGGGGTCTGTCGGGTGCGGCTGTCCGCGGCGGGGAAGACCGCCCATTCGTCGCATCCCGAGGAGGGCGTGTCGGCAATCGAGAAGTTGGTCGACGCCCTCGTGGCCCTGCGCACGCTGCCGCTGCCGGCCAGCCCGAAGCTCGGCGGCACGAGCTACACCGTGACCCTGCTCGACGGCGGGATCGCGCCGAACGTCGTGCCGCCGGTGGCGAGCGCCGAGGTCAACTTCCGCACCGTCGGACCCGCCGCGGAGGTGCGCGCGGCCCTCGACCCGCTGAAGCGCTGGGTCGACCTGGAAGACGTGGCCGAGGTGCCGCCGGTGGAGCTGGTCACGGTGCCGGGCTTCGACACCGCGGCCTTCCGGTTCACCACCGACATCCCGTTCCTTTCCGCGTGGGGGCGGCCGCTTCTCTTCGGGCCGGGGTCGGTGCTGCTGGCCCACACCGCCGACGAGTACGTGGAGATCGACGAGCTGCGGGCCGCCGTCGGCCACTATGCCCGCATCGCGGCGGCCCTGCTGGAGCGCACGGAGTCCGAGCCGAACGGGTAACGGCCGGCCCGGCGCTCAGGGCTGCCCCACCTGCACCAGCCGCACGCGCGTCAGGTCGACGCGCTGGAGCGGCGTCTCCCCGTCGACCGGCGTCGCCTCGATGCGATCGACGGCGTCGATGCCGTCGACGACCCGCCCGAACACCGTATAGACCCCGTCGAGCTCGGCCGCGCGGCCGGTCACGATGAAGAACGACGTGTCGGCGCTCGCGGGGTCGTCGCCGCGCGCCATCGACACGATGCCCTTCACGTGCGGCGTGTCGCTGAACTCCGGCTCCAGGTTGGCGATCAGGCTGCGCTGCTCCTCGGTCAGGGGCGTGCCGCGGCTCGGCACGAAGCCGGTCTGGATGACGAACCCGGGGGCGACGCGGTGGAACGCCATGCCGTCGTAGACCCCCGCCTGCGACAGGCGCAGGAAGTTGCGCACGTGCCCGGGCGCGCGGTCGGGGAAGAGCTCGAAGGTTATCGGCCCCGCGCTGGTCTCCAGCACGGCGCGGTACGCGGCGAGCTCGTCGACGGTCTCGGTCGTGAACGGCGGCGGAGGCGGCGGCTGCCAGTCGCGGACGGACACGGACACGATCTCGATCCGCTCGGTCGCCTTTCCCTGCGCGTCGACCGGCGTCTCGGAGATGCGGGTCACCACCGGCAGCCCTTCCGCCACCCGTCCCCAGATGGTGTGAGCGCCGTCGAGCCCGGGCTGGGCGACGACGCAGATCAGGAACTGCAGCCCCTCGCTGGCGGGGTTGCCCGGCACCCCCACCGACGACACCGTGCCCGGGGTGTGCCGCTCGTCGCTTGGCTCGGACGCCACGAGGCCGAGGCCGCCGCGGCCGTACTCGTCGCGGCGGGCGGGGTCCGCGGATATCGGGTCGCCGCCCTGGACGATGCCGCGCGCCACCATCGCGTGGAACGCGGTGCCGTCGTAGGTGCCCTCCTCGACCGTCTGCAGGAACAGCCCGACGTGGTTGGGGGCGGCCTCGGGCAGCAGGTCGATGACGAACGTCCCCGCCGTCGTCTCCACCACCGCCTGCTTGTCCCGCATCTCGTCGAGGCCGAGCGGGGTCACGAACAGCTCTTGCGTCGGCTGCGCCCCGGCCGCGGCCGGCAGGCCCGCCAGCGCGAGCAGCGCCATCGCCAGAATTGGTCTTCTCACGTTCCTCTCCCTCACGTTGTCCGCTCCCACGGGTGCTCGCGAACGCCCTCGGATTGTAGAGCCTCTGGTGGGCGGCGATCAGGCGGATCGACCCAGCGTCGAGGCGGGCGGGAGCGGCGAGGACGATGTCGTCGAGTCCGCCGGGGACGGCGGCGCTCGGCAGCACGAGCAGCGACGCGCTCCCGCGCTTCAACCAGTCCGAGCCCATCCGTTGCGTGGACCGGGGATACGGGAACCGGTTCCAGTCGGCCGGCAGGTGTTCGATGGTCCAGCGCTCGGCGGAAGGGTTCCCCGCGACCTCGTAGACGCCCAACCGATACTCGGGCGGCACGAGGTGGGGCGAGGGCAGATAGTGCGCCATCTCCAGCATCGCGACCCCGGGCGTCGCGGCGAAGTAGAGCAAGGGGATGCCGGGTTCGTTCCAGCGGCCGCCGCGAAGGTAGCTGACCCCGAGCCCGTGATGATTCTCGAGATGGTCGGCACGGCAGATCCGGTACAGCCGCATCACGGAAACTCGCCGTGCTCGATCCTGTGGATGGCGTCCTGCACGAGGCGGCGCCCTTCGAAGGTGTCGCACAGATCCGCCGGACGTTCCCCGTCCAGGGCCGGCAGCGGCGCATCCAGCCACTCGTTCGCCCGCTCGAGGCTCCCGAATGCACCGGTGGCGCCAAGGAAGACGCGCAGTGTGTCGAGAAGCACTTCGGACTGCGCCGGGCTGAGCGCCTTGCGGCGGTACACCCGGTGCAGATTGCCGGAGGTCGTTCCCATGAGACCTACGATGAGCTCCCGGTGTCCGACGACGTCGATGGTCTGCTTCACGACCTTCCCGGGCAATCCTGCGCGGGCAGCGTGGATGAAGGCAGCGCTATCGGCAAAGGTGACCAGCGGGATGTCGAAGCCCTCAATCCCTGCCGCCAGCCGAGCGGCAATCCGCTGTACGACGGTCTCCTGTGTCACTGCATCCTCTCCATGGCCATTCGACTTCCGAATGCGTCACTATAATGTAGCACGCGCATCAGAATGACGTTTCCGGACATCGTGATCCGAGCCGAGGCTTCTTCGGACCGCCCCGAGCCATCGTCGCTCTTCGGCAGGGCCGCGCTCATGGTGCCGGGCTCCAGTCCGCGGGTCTTGCGGCTCGCGCGCTTCCTGGCCTCATGTCGCCCGATGCCGGCGAGGATCGCCGGCGTGTCGCGAGGAGGGCGGATTTCGCGGACCGGCAGCCGTTCGGGATAGTGCTCTCGCGGCCACCTCGGATAGGATCGATCGGATGTCACTGCTGCACGAACCGGAGCCCGAGGCGCCCTCCCGCAGGGGGCGCCTAGTGCTGATTGCCCTGCTCGCGCTCGCCGGCGGCGGCTACTACCTGTGGACGTCGCCGCCCGACTGGCTGCCCGAGCTCACGTCGTTCTTCGGGGAGAGCGCCCCCGCCGAGCGCGCGGCCGACCCGCCGCGGCGGCGCGCCGCCCGCGAGCCG
>JAJEFC010000032.1 GCA_022820675.1 Vicinamibacteria bacterium
CGGCTCGCCTGGCCTCTCGGCCCGCGGGCGCGCGGCGGCGGAGAGCCCCGTCTGGCGGCGCGACCGGGCCGGACGCCGTCGGGCCTGTAGAATGACGGCGTGCCCTTGCCGGACAGGGCCGCCGGGCCCGACCGGCATCACCGGGAGCCGACGACATGGCCGACGACTGTCTGTTCTGCAAGATCGCGCGCGGGGAGATTCCCGCCAAGGTCCTCTACCGGGACGACGAGGTGGTGGCGTTCGAGGACATCAACCCCCAGGCGCCGTTCCACGTGCTGGTCATCCCCTGCCGGCACATCTCGACCCTGAACGACGCGGAGGACGGCGACGAGGGCCTGCTCGGCCGCCTCGTCCTCTGCGCGGCGCGCCTCGCCCGCGAGCACGGGCACGCCGCCGACGGCTACCGCACGGTGTTCAACTGCAACCGCGGGGCCGGCCAGACCGTGTTCCACATCCACCTGCACCTGCTCGGGGGCCGCAGCATGGACTGGCCGCCGGGGTAGGAGCCCCGCGCCGTGGACGCGGTGCAGACTCCCGGCAGGGTCGGTCGGGCGTCAATCGGAACCGCGGGGCTGACGGTCCTTGCGCTCGTGGATCTCGTCGCGATCGATCTTCACGCCGCCCAGCGAGACCCCTTCATCCAGCCGGGCCATCATTCGATGGTAGACGGCTACGCGCCCGGACGCCTTCGTCCGGTCGGCGACGGGCGGCGTGAACTCGGCGACAGGCCGGCCCGGATCGGAGGCTACCCGGGCGGAGCTGCATCTTGCGCTACCGTTACCGGCAGCACCGGCGTGGTCCGACACAACGCTACTCCTGTTCGTCCTGGTCGGCGGGATCGGCGGCCGGCAGCATGATGCGTTCGAGGGTCTCGAGCCGTTGCTCGACCTTGCCGAGGGCAATATCGAGCGCTCGCACGCGGTCGTCGAGGCGGCGGAAATCCGTGCGAAGCTCCGCGATTTCGGCGCGAATGGCGGCATTCTGTGCGCCCAGGCCGGCATTCTGGGCAAGGAGCAGGCCGCCAATCACGACCAGCAGTCCCCCCAGGGTACCGATGATCCACTTCGCATCGTTGCTGGGCACCTTCGAATCATGGCATGCACCAGGCGCAAGCGCAAGCGGCGCCGCACCGCCTCGGGCCGGCTCGAGGCCACATTGTCCCCCGCCTGTCCCCCGCGCCAGCAGCAGCGGTTCGGCCCGCACCACGGTACCGATGACCTGCCGCTCGTCCTCGGTCAGCACCTCGGCGGCGGGCGTGTCGGGGCGCCCGTCCCCGCCGATGAACCCCGCCGCATGCACTACAATGGCGGGATTACCCAATGGCTGACTGGAAACACACCCTGAACCTGCCTCGGACCGACTTTCCGATGCGCGCCAACCTCCAGAAGACGGAGCCGGCGGTGATCGCGCGCTGGAACGAGATGGGTCTGTACGAGCGCATCCGCGAGCGCCGGGCGGGGGCGCCGCGGTTCGTGCTGCACGACGGCCCCCCCTACGCGAACGGGAAGATCCACATCGGGCACGTGCTGAACAAGGTGCTGAAGGACGTCGTCGTGCGGTCGCGGACCATGGCCGGGTTCGACGCGCCGTACGTGCCGGGCTGGGACTGCCACGGGCTGCCCATCGAGCTGAAGGTGGACCAGGAGCTGGGCGGGAAGAAGCGGCAGATGAGCGTGGCCGACTTCCGCCGCGCCTGCCGCCGCTACGCCCAGAAGTTCGTCGAGCGGCAGTCGGCCGACTTCCAGCGCCTCGGGGTGTCGGGCGACTGGCCGCGGCCGTACCGGACGATGACCCCCGACTACCAGGCGGCCATCGTGCGCGCCCTCGGCCGGTTCGTCGAGCAGGGGGTGGTGTACAAGGGCAAGAAGCCGGTGCACTGGTGCCTGCACTGCCGCACCGCGCTGGCCGAGGCGGAGGTGGAGTACGAGCCCCACCGGTCGCCGTCGATCTACGTCGAGTTCCCGATGCGGGCGGCGTCGGCGGCGGCGCTCTCGGAGAAGGTCCCGGCCCTGGCCGGCCGGCCGGTATCCGTGCTCATCTGGACCACCACGCCGTGGACCATCCCGTCGAACCTCGCGGTCGCGTTCCACCCCGGCCTCGATTACGGGGTCTATGCGGTCGGCGACGGCGACCCCGGGGCCGACGACGGAGCCGCAGCCGGGGACGACGGCAGAGCCGCAGCCGGGGACGATGACGGAGCCGCAGCCCGGGACGACGGCGGAGCCGCAGCCGGGGACGACGGCGGAGCCGCAGCCGGGGACGACGGCGGAGCCGCAGCCGGGGCCGACGACGGAGCCGCAGCCGGAGACGACGGCGGAGCCGCAGCCGGAGACGGCGCCGTGGTGATCATCGCCGAGGAGCTCCGGGACGCCACCGCCGCCGCCATCGGCCGCGACTTCGGCCCCCCCCTGGCCACCCTGAAGGGGCGCGACCTCGAGGGCGCGGTCTTCGGCCACCCCCTCTACGACCGCGACTCGGCCGGGGTGCTCGCCGACTACGTGACCCTGGAGCAGGGCACCGGCGCCGTGCACACCGCACCGGGGCACGGCGCCGACGACTACGCCACCGGGGTCCGCTACGGGCTCGACATCTACGCCCCGATCGGGCCGTCGGGCCGGTTCGACGACGACGTCGGGGTGGTGGGGGGCGAGAAGGTCTTCGACGCCAACCCGAAGGTCGAGGCGGCGCTCGAGGAGGCCGGCCGGCTGTGGCACCGCGACACCGTGGACCACACCTACCCGCACTGCTGGCGCTGCCACCACCCGGTGATCTTCCTCGCCACCTGGCAGTGGTTCATCGCCATGGACACCGACGGGCTGCGGGAACGGGCCCTCTCCGCCATCCGGGAGGTCGAGTGGTTCCCGGGATGGGGCGAGGAGCGCATCCGCGGCATGCTCGCGAACCGGCCCGACTGGTGCATCTCCCGCCAGCGGTCGTGGGGAGTGCCGATTCCCGCCGTCTACTGCACCGCGTGCCGCGAGGCGGTGCTGACGACGGCCCTGACGGACCGGGCCGCCGCGGTGTTCGCCGAGCACGGGGCCGACGCGTGGTACGAGCGGGACGTCGGCGAGTTCGTCCCCCCCGACCTGCGGTGCCCCGAGTGCGGGGGGGCCGAGTTCGAGCGCGAGCGCGACATCCTCGACGTGTGGTTCGACTCGGGGTCGAGCCACCTGGGGGTGCTCTGCGACCATCCCGAGCTGGGGTGGCCGTACACGGTCTACCTGGAAGGCAGCGACCAGTACCGGGGCTGGTTCCACAGCTCGCTGCTGGTGGCCCTCGGCACGCGCGGCGCCGCCCCCTATCGGCAGGTCATCACCCACGGCTTCGTCGTCGACGAGGCCGGCCGCAAGATGTCGAAGTCGATCGGCAACACCGTCGAGCCCCAGACGATCATCCGCCAGAGCGGGGCGGAGATACTGCGGCTGTGGGTGGCGATGGTCGACTACCGCGAGGAGGTGCGGATAGGCCCCCACATCCTCGACCGCATCGTCGAGGCGTATCGCAAGATCCGCAACACGCTGCGGATTCTCGCCGGCAACCTCCACGACTTCGACCCGGCGGCGGACGCGGTGCCGCGGAGCGAGCTGCTCGACGTGGACCGCTACGCGCTGGCCCGCTACGGAGAGGTGGCGTCGCGGGTGCTCGCCGCCTACGAGCGCTACGAGCTGCAGGCGGTGGTGCACACCGTCAACCACTACCTCACGGTGGACATCAGCGCGTTCTACGTGGACATCTCGAAGGACCGCCTCTACACGCTGGGCCCGAGGTCGCGCGGCCGACGCTCGGCCCAGACCGTGATGCACGCGATCGCCGGGGGGGTCACCCGACTGCTCGCGCCCATTCTGCCGGTGACCTGCGACGAGCTGTGGCGCCACCTGCCGGGAACCGACGCCGAGAGCGTGCACCTCGCCGACTTCCCCGCCGACCCCGCATCGCTCGTCGACCGCGACCTCATCGCGCGGTGGGACCGGCTGCTCCGCCTGCGCGACGCGGTGAACGGCGAGCTGGAGAGGCTGCGGCAGGACAAGGTGGTGGGGACGTCGCTCGAGGCGGCGGTGACCCTGACCGCGGACGGCGGCCTGGCCGACCTGCTCGAGGCGCACCGCGACGACCTCGCGACGCTGTTCATCACCTCGGGCGTGACGCTGCGCAGCGGCGCCGCCGCCGGCGGTGAGGACGGGGCGGCGGTGCACCGCGACGGGGACGGCGGCGCCCGCATCGAGGTGGACCGGGCCGACGGCGCCAAGTGCCCGCGGTGCTGGCGCTGGGTGATGCCTCCCGGCGCCGCCCCGGACCCGTCCGACACGGCGGTCTGCGACCGGTGCACGAACGCGCTGGCGGACATGGCCGCGACGGTGGCGTAGCTTGGGACCGGACGATGCCCACGATCGAAGCGAGCCTGACGGAGATCCAGTCCCGCCTCGACGGTGGAGAAGCAGCATGGCCGGAACAGGCCCTGACCGCGCTCATCGAGCAGATGGGTCCGGCTGAGCTCTCCGACTGGCGCGCCGACCTCGAGATGCTGGTGCACAGGTTCCACAAGAAGCGCCGCAAGCACCTGGAGCGCATCTTCAGGGAGAGGATCGGCGCGAATGGAAAAGCCCCGCCCGGGATCCTGGACCCGGCCTACACGGCCATCGGACCGGAATCCCCGCTCTGGCGCGAATTCGAACACACGCTCGATGAACTCCGTGAGCGCCACATTTTCCAGTGGTCCACGTTCTACCGGGACGGACTGGCAAAGCACTTCGAGAAGTTCCTGACCGCGCTTCGAAGCGCAGCCCCTGACGATCTCGCCGACGCCCTCACCGGGCCTCTCGCCCACCATGCGCGGCAGGCCTTCTCTGACGGATACCTCCGCGCCCGGGACAAGGGTCTCAGTCACGACCTCGCGGTTGGCAGGGCCGCCAACGGCCTCGCCCGCTTTCTCGCCCTGCCCCTTGAGTTCTACGCCGCACGTGCATCCGCGGCGGCCGATCCGCGATCCGCTTGCGCGCTGCGTCTGCTCCTGTCCGCAGCCGTCACCGGCATCCTCACGGGTTGGTCGTCAACATCGTTCGGCAAGGTGACAGGTGGAGAGCTCCTGCCCCGGTTCCGTCGTTCCTGGATGCACTGCTCCGCCTTCCTCCTTCCGCGCCACGCCGAACGGATCATCGCCGGTATCGAGACCGGAGACCTGAGCGAGGGCCTCAAGACATCGCTGCTACCCGCACTCGAGGCCCTTCAGAAGCTCTTCGATAACCCCGGCGACGACTATTCTCCCCTCCCGGTCACCGGTCAGTATTCGTGGCACCGCCGCCGTCTGGACATCGCCGTGCGGCCGCCGGGCGACGCGCAGCGCCTCATGGAAGTCAGCGTGTTCCTGGAGGAGGGATTCGTCTCGATCACGGAACTCGAGGACGCCATCGCTCGGCAGGCGACGCTCGTCATTGCGCCGATGAGGCCGGACGTTCAGAAGATCGTGAACGATCGCGCGGCCCTGAGCGACATAGTCGTCCCCGTCGAGCCGGACCGGTCACGCACCGCAAAGAACGCGCACCGCGTCTGGAACGAGGCCATTGACAAGCTGCGGAGCCGACTGCAACGGAACGCGCCGATCACCTACAACTTCGCGGAGGAGTTCCCGCTGGAGAAGCCGGACAAGGCTCCGTTCTTCCACGTCTCGAGGACGAGCGTCCGCGATCTGCTCCGCACGTTCGAGCGTCGCAACGGCGTGCGGCTCTGGTGCAGCGTGCGCAGAAGCGGCAAGACGACGGCCTGCCTGGACCTTGGCTCCACGTCCGGCGATTCCACGGTCGTCTCGCAGACGTGTGGACAATCCGACCGGGAGGAAGCCCAGAGATTCCACGAGAACGTCCGTCAGGCGCTGGCCGCCGGCCGGATGCTGTCGGAGACGTTCGTGAAGGACGCGGTCGCCGATTGCGCGCCCGTCGATGTCGAGAACCGGAGAGTGGTCTTCGTGCTCGACGAGTACGAGACGCTCTTCGACCACCTCGACGCGGCGGCGGAGGGATCCCGCCTGACTCGATACAACGTCGTCCAGCCGATCCTGAATCAGTTGGCCTCGTTCTCGCACGAGAACCTGCTCGTGTTCCTGGGGCAGAAGCCGGGTGCGCACTTCATCCTCATGGATCAGAACCAGCTCGCGCCCTACGTCACGCAGGAGCCCTTCCCGCTGTTCGAGCACTCTTCGGGCAAGACGAAGGGCGAGTTTCCCGAACTGGTGGACAAGATACTGGGCGGACGCGTGGAGTGCACCGCGGACTTCCTCGACGCCTTGTTCGCCGAGACGGCCGGCCATCCATTCCTGACCGCCAACGTGCTCGTCGAGTTCGTCGACTGGCTGATAGACACGAAGCGCCCACAGTCGGCCCTGCGCGTTGACGCCAGCGATTTCGAGCACTTCGCGGCCGGCCGGTTGCAGGTGGACCGGATCTTGTCCGGCCGGGCGTACCGCTTCTTCCGGAAAGCGGCGGCGGAGGCGATGTCGGAGCGGGGGTTCCGAAACAACCGGTGGTTGTTCGCCGCGTACTGGCTGATCCGCGGGCTGTCGGGCGACGGGGCGGACCGCTTCGCCACGCCCTTGGCCAGGCTGGACGAGCTGACGAGGAAGATCCCGGTTCCAGCCGGGGAACGCCTGCCGGATCCGGAGGAGTTGCTGAGCTCGGCGTCCCTCGCCAACTTCCTGGAACGCGGACGTGACGCAATAGCCGTGAAGATCCGGACGCTGGGGCGGATCGCGGCGGCGGTCCGACCCGCCCTGGCCTGAGACCACGCCACCAACGATGCTGGATGCGACGACGGTGGTGGAGAGCGTTCGTTCGCGGCCGCGAGAAAAGTTGCGAGTATTCTGGGTGAGGGTGCCGCGCGACCGCGACGGCTTCAGGCGGAAGATCGCGCAACTGCGGGCTCGGTCTCCGATCGTGCCATGGGTGTTGCGCAAGGCGGCCTTGCGGCACGCGGATTCGGTGATGAGCGACATTCTCGACATTCTGAACGATGCGCGGGCGGAGATTCTGGCGGTCGAGGGCGCAGCCAGGGAGGCGGGCGGCGTGGATCTGGTAATGCTCGGAAAGGCGGATCTGGAGCTGGCCGACACGTCGTCACCGATCCTGCTCCCGGATTGGTTCCCCGTGGCGCCGGGTCAGACCCCCGAGGTCCACATCGAGGATCTCACGTGGTCGGCCCGCGTCTTGTTGTCGGATCCCAAATTGGCGCTCGACGACCTGAGACGGTTGCTCCATGAACTCGATGAGACGCTGACGCGAAGCCTGCTGGCGTCTCGGGCGGCCGATCATCGACTCACGAACTCGCTCTGGGACCAGATTGGTCCGAAGAACTCTGGAATCGAGGACACGTTGCGAGAGGCGCAAGGCAGGCTGGACGCGGTCACCCCGACTGCCTACAGACCGAGTACGAGGCATGGAAAGCCCACGGTGGTCGGCCTGCTGTGGCGGCATGCCAACGGCACTCCGCCCGATGCCGTGAGCAGGACGGCCAAGGCGCTCGTCGAGGTGTTGCGCATCAAGGACACGGAGATCGGACGCGACGCATCACTGGCGGCGGTGCTGAACCGCCCGTCCAGTCCGTTGGTCGGGCGCGTACAATGGGCGTTTTCTCTGATAGTGACCGTGCGTTGTGCGTGCCAACTGGTGACGGCGGCGGCGCACGCCGACGAGTATCCACGTTTCGGTGCCGAGCTGCTGCAGGCAACCTCGCACGACCTGCGGTCGTTCCTCGATGATGCGGTGGCAAGACTGCGAATCGCGGAAGGCGCTCCATGACCACCGACAAGCCGCCGGCAGCGGCGACCGCCGCCGACCACGGGGCCCCCGGTTTCCCGAGCCGCAACATCCTGGCCGCGGCCAGCGTGGTGATCGTGGTCCTCGACCAGGTCACCAAGCAGATGGTGCGGACGGGCATCGCGCTGTACGACTCGGTCGAGGTGATACCGGGCCTGCTGAACCTGGTGCACGTGCGCAACACCGGGGCCGCGTTCGGGTTCCTGAACCTCGCCGACCTCCCCTACAAGCGGGTGCTGATGACGGGCATGGCCCTGGTCGCCTTGGCCGCCGTCGGCTGGTTCGCGTCGCAGGTGGGCCCGCGGGCGGTGCTGGCGCGGTCCGGCCTCGCCCTGATCGTCGGCGGGGCCGTCGGCAACCTCATCGACCGGGCGCTGGTCGGCCACGTCGTCGACTTCGTCGACGTCTACTGGGGAAGCGTGCACTTCTGGGCATTCAACGTGGCCGACTCCGCGATCACGGTCGGGGCCGGCCTGCTGATCCTCGACCTGATCCGGAGCCCGGACGATGTATCCACTGCTGTTTGAGCTCGGCCCCCTCGACATCTACAGCTACGGCGTGATCCTGGGCGGGTCGTACTTCCTGGCCCTGTGGTACGCCCTGCAGCGGGCCCGCCGCGCGGGGCTGGACGGCCAGCGCATCGTGGACCTGGGGATCGTGGGGATCATCAGCGCCGCCGTCGGGGCCAAGGCGATGCTGGTGGTGGTGGACTTCGAGCGGTACGCCGCCGACCCCGCGCAGTTGACGGCGCTGCTGATGGCGGGCGGGGTGTTCTACGGCGGGCTGCTGCTGGCGGTGCCGACGTGCTGGTGGTACATCCGCCGCAACGGGCTGCCCCTCTGGACCACCTGCGACCTGTTCGCGCCGGGCATCGCGCTGGCCCAGGGGGTGGGCCGGATGGGCTGCCTCCTCGCGGGGTGCTGCTTCGGGCGGCCGACGGACGCGCCGTGGGGCATCACCTTCTCGAGCACGCTGGCCGCCGCCAACAGCGGCACGCCCCTCGGCGTGGCCCTGCACCCGAGCCAGATCTACGAGTCGATCGCGGTCCTCCTGATACTGGGGGTGCTGCTCGTCGGTGAGCGCCGGTGGCGGGCGTTCCCGGGCCGGACGTTCTGGACCTACGTGCTGCTCTACGCCGTGGCCCGGATCGTGCTCGAGCTCTTCCGCGGCGACCCGCGGGGCATGGTGTTCGACGCCCTGCCGACCTCGCAGTTCGTCTCGGCCCTGCTCGTGCCCGCGAGCATCGTCATGCTCGTCCGCCTCGGGCGGCGCGGGGCGGCGGCGGAGGCCCCGGCGCCGCGGGCGAAGGGGCGCGGGCGGTAGCATGATTCCATCGTCGCGCGTGGTCGGGCTCGGACGACCCTCCGCCCGCCGGCGCCCTCGGCTCTCCGCCGGCGCCCGCCGGCCGGGGTGCCACGCGGGGCTCCGCCGCGTGCCGCCAGCGCTGCGCCATGGCTGGACGTTCGGGTGTGCGCCGCGGTGATTCGGTCGACGATTGCGCGCTGAGAAACCATGTCGGTGTCCGAAGATCGGGACGTGACGCCGTCATGACTGAACGTTCGGGTGCGTGGGCTGTGATTCGTCAACGATTTGCGGGCTCTGGACCCAGGTCCGTATCCGAAGATTGGGACGTGACGTACCGCTAGTAGTGTGCAGTCCCCGAAATGCGTATCACAAATGGATGTCACCCGTGCCGATGCCGACGCCGGACCGAGACACGGAGTTTCCCGGACGACGCGCGTAGACGACGGGAACCGCACTGAGCTTGTGTGAGCGCAGAATCATGTTGCGAATTTGCGAGACGCCACACTAGCCCCTCCGCCGCCGATGCCCCCCGCGGAAACGGAGCGCCTCGAGGTCACCGGCGACCATCACGGCGCGCGCCTCGACCACTTCGTCACTGCCGTCGTGCCGGAGTTGTCGCGGGCGCGGATCCAGCGGCTGATCCGGGAGGGGCATGTCGTCCTGAACGGGAGGACGGTCCGGGCGAGCCACGCCGTGCACGCGGGGGACCGGGTCGATCTGGAGGTCCCCCCGGCGGCCCCGGCGGCCCCGGCGGCGGAGGCCCTGCCCCTGGCCGTGCTGCACGACGACCCAGACCTGGTGGTGGTCGACAAGCCGGCCGGCATGGTCGTCCACCCCGCGGCGGGGCACGACCGGGGCACCCTGGTGAACGCCCTCCTGCACCACGTCGCCGGGCTCAGCGGCATCGGCGGCGAAGAGCGCCCCGGCATCGTGCACCGCCTCGACCGCGGCACCTCGGGGGTGATGGTGGTCGCCAAGCACGACGCCGCCCACGCCGAGCTGTCGCGGCAGTTCGCGGACCGCGAGGTGGAGAAGGAGTACATGGGGCTGGCGTGGGGCCTGCTGAACGCGGGCCGCCGCATCGACGCCCCGCTGGGCCGCGACCCCGTCGACCGGAAGAAGATCTCGACCCGGGCCCGCCGCGCCCGCACCGCCGTCACCCGCATCACGGGGGCGGAGCGGCTGCGGGGCCTGACCCTGGCCACCATCGCCATCGCCACCGGCCGCACCCACCAGATCAGGGTCCATCTCGCGAGCATCGGCCACCCGATAGCGGGCGACGCCCTCTACGGCGGGGTCCGCCGCCACCTCGCGGCCGACCACCGGGCCCTCGCCTCGCTCGAGCGGCCGTTCCTGCACGCCCGGCGCCTCGCGTTCACGCACCCTCGCGACGGGCGGCGGGTCGAGTTCGAGACGCCGCTGCCGGCGGATCTGGAGGCGGTCGTCGACGATCTGCGGCGGCGGGGGACGCGCGGCAACGGCCAGGAATCTGCGCCGTAGGACGGGCGCGGACTACCGCAGGGTTGGGCGGGGGCCGAGCGGACCGCAAGGCGACGATTGGCGGGCCGGCGGAGGTTCGAGTCGGGACCGGCAGGCTGGCGGATTGCAGACCGGAAGGGCAGACCCCGCGGCGGCTGGGAGCAGGCGTTTCGCGCCGGCGAGACTGCCAACGCGACCGTCAGGCGGCATCGCGGTCACGGCGGCCGGCCAGGAATCCCTCCAACGCGCCTTCCAGCCTGGCCATGCGTTCGCGCAGGTCGGCGATCTGGCGGGTCAACCCCTCGAAACGCTCGTTGACGCCGTCGAACCGCTTCTCGATGCCGTCGAACCGCTTCTCGAGCTTGTCCGTCCGGCTGATGAGCTCGGAGCGGAGCCACGCGAAGAGCGCGATCACCAGGGCGGGCGTGAGCCAGGGCGTGAAGGCCTCCACTACGGCAAGCCTAGCATGTTTCAGGGGCCGTCACTGAACGGTGCCGTGGACCCGAGGGGCGTCGCCGCCGTTTCCGGTCACCGCGGGCCGGGCCGCCGGCGGCTGGAGGACCCGCTCGAGCACCTCGTCGATGGTGGAGACGAGGTGGATGGTCATGTCGCGGCGGAGGTCGTCGCCGAGGTCCTCGTTGACGTTCTTCTCGTTGCGCTTCGGCAGGAGCACCTCGGTGACCCCGTGGCGGCGGGCCGCGAGCACCTTCTCCTTGATGCCGCCGACGGGCAGGACGCGGCCCGACAGGGTGATCTCGCCGGTCATCGCGACGTCGCCGCGGACCGGCCGCCCCGTCAGCTCGGACGCGACCGCGGCGGCCATCGTCACCCCCGCCGAGGGCCCGTCCTTGGGAATGGCGCCGGACGGGACGTGGAGGTGGATCTCGGCGTCCTGGTAGAAGGCGGCGTCGACCCCGTAGGCGGCGGTCTGGCCGCGGAACCACGAGAGGGCGGCGCGGGCCGACTCCTTCATGACGTCGCCGAGGTGCCCGGTCAGGGTCAGGGTGCCCTTGCCGGGCATGCGGGTGGCCTCGACGAACAGCACGTCGCCGCCGGCCGGCGTCCACGCCAGTCCGAGAGCCACGCCGGGGTTGCGGGTGCGCTCGGCCACCTCCTCGTCCTCGAAGCGCGGCGCCCCGAGCATGTCGCCGACGGTGTCCGGGGTGATCCGGACCGGCTCGTCGTTCCCCTCGGCGTGCCGGCGCGCCACCTTGCGGCACAACGCGCCGATCTCGCGCTCGAGGTTCCGCACCCCCGCCTCGCGGGTGTACCCGTGGACGACGGCCCGCAACGCCTCGTCGGAGAACGCGATCTGCTCTGCCGTCAGGCCGTGGTTCTCGACCTGCCGCCCGACGAGGTGCTCCTTCGCGATCTGCAGCTTCTCGTCCTCGGTGTAGCCGGGCAGCTCGAGCACTTCCATGCGGTCGCGCAGGGGCGGGGCGATGGGGTCGAGGACGTTGGCGGTGGTGATGAACAGCACCTCGGAGAGGTCGAACGGCACGTCGAGGTAGTGGTCGCGGAACGTGTTGTTCTGCTCGGGGTCGAGCACCTCGAGGAGGGCCGACGAGGGGTCGCCGCGGAAGTCCGCCCCCAGCTTGTCGATCTCGTCGAGGATGAAGACGGGGTTCTTCGACTCGGCGCGGCGCAGCCCCTGGATGACCTGCCCCGGCAGGGCCCCGATGTAGGTGCGCCGATGCCCGCGGATCTCGGCCTCGTCGCGCATCCCCCCGAGCGAGACGCGGACGAACTTGCGGTCGAGCGAGCGCGCGATCGACTTCGCGAGCGAGGTCTTGCCGACCCCCGGGGGGCCGACGAAGCAGAGGATGGGCCCCTTCATGGCCGGGTTCAGCTTGCGCACTGCGAGGTACTCGAGAATGCGGTCCTTCGCCTTGTCGAGCCCGCTGTGGTCGTCGTCGAGCACCTGCCGGGTGCGCGGGAGGTCGATGACCTCGTCGGTCCGCACGTTCCAGGGCAGGACCACGAGCCAGTCGAGATAGGTCCGCGACACGGTGTACTCGGCCGCCGCCACCGGCATGCGCGACAGCCGGTCGAGCTCGCGCAGCGCCTCCTTCTTCACCGGATCGGGCATGCCCGCAGCCTCGATCTTCTCGCGGATCGCCTCGATCTCCTTGGCGTGCTCGTCGTCCTCGCCCAGCTCCTTGCGGATGGCCTTCATCTGCTCGCGCAGCAGGTACTCGCGCTGGCTCTTGCCGACCTCGGACTGCACCTCGGACTGGATCTTGGAGCCGAGCTCGAGGACCTCGAGCTCCTTGATGAGCATGCGGTTCAACTGTTCCATCCGCTGGCGGACGTCGAGGGTGCCGAGCACCTCCTGGCGGATCGAGGTCTGGATGGTGGTCAGGCTCGAGGCGATGAAGTCGGCGAGCTTGCCGGGGTCGGTGATGTTGCCGGCCAGCCCCTGGAGGTCGTCGGACAGCAGCGGCGAGAGGGAGACCACCTGCTGGAAGTTGCCCTTGACGTTGCGCTGCAGGGCGTCGATGGCGAGGCGGTCGGACTCGCGCAGGACCTCGGCGGCCGCCCGCACCCGGGCCCGGATGTACGGCTTGGTCGCCAGCACCTCGTCCAGGTGAAGGCGCGACTGCCCCTGCACGATGAGGCGCAGGGTGCCGTCGGGCAGCTTGAACATCTTGTGGATGTGGGTCAGGGTGCCGACGGGGTACAGCTCCTCCTGGGTGGGCTCCTCGGTACCCGGCTCGAGCTGGGTGAAGACGCCGACGAGGCTGCTCTCGGCGATGGCCTCCTCGATGAGCTGCACGGAGCTCTCCCGGGCCACCGCGAGGGGCATGAAGGAGTTCGGAAAGAGGACCGTGTCGCGCAGGGGCAATACCGGCAGCTCGGACGGAATCGACACGCGGCCGGAACCGTCCTCGAGCAGCTCGGGCTCGTCGCTCATCGTGTGGTTTCTCCCGGTTCCCGCCGGAGCCTCGGCCGGCGGGGCGCCCTCTCCCTCGGACCCCGGGAGAGTGTAGCAGCCCTCGTGCGAACCGCCGCGGGCCCGCACGAGGGCCGCCGCCGGCGCCCGCGGCCGCGGGCGCCGGATCCAGGCACGTGGATCAGCTCGACGGCGGACCGAAGAGCGACACCGCCTTGCCGCGCATCTCGATCATCCGCTCGCGGTCCAGCTCGACCTCGTGCATCTCCTCGCAGTCGCGGCAACGCGCCGCGAACGGCAGCGCCCGCAGCCGCTGGCCGGCGATCTCCTCGCCGCACTCGTAGCAGTAGCCGTAGGTGCCTTCCTCCAGCCGCTCGAGGGCCGCGTTGATCTTGGTCAGCGTCTCGGTCTTCATCTGGAGCAGGGCGAACTCGATGTCCTCGTGGATGTCCGCTTCCGGCATTCCGTTCACGTCGGTCAGGCGGTGCCCCCCCGACCGCGTCGCGTCGGCGCGCACGTCGCGAATCTTGTCCTTCACCGCGCCCGCGAGCTCGTCGCGGCGCTCTTCGAGCATGCGGCGCAGCTCGTCGAACCGCGCTTCCGTCATGCCGCGTGCATGGGTGTTCATTCTGTGGCCCCTCCCAAGCCTCGCTGGAGTTGCACGAGTCGTCTCGGCTTCGACGCCTCCAGAGCGGCCCGCGCCGTCGTTCGACCGCGAGCCCGTGGAGTATCTGAAGCAAATTAGATGCCAAGTCCTCGCAACCGGTACACGAGCCGCCTCACCCGTTGAAACGAAGTGGCTCGAGCTGGATCCGAACCGCGAAAGGAGCAGGTCGCCGCTCCGTCGAGCTGCGCTCACCGATGCCAGCGCGCTGCCGGCGCCATGAAACCTCGCTCGTAAATGCTTAGACGACGATTTGCCCCGTACGGTTTCAACGCAACGAACACGCTGTCATCGGGAGAGGACGGGGCGGCCGCCGCCGGAGCCGCGCGGCGACGACGGGAGGCGGGACAGGCGGCCGCGCCCGGGCCGCCGGCGTGCGCCGGGGGTGGCGGGGATAGTAGAATGCGCCGGACGGGCGCCCCCCGGCACCGGGGGGACCGCGGCGGAAACGGGGAACGGGGGCGCCCAGCGCGCAACGCCGGTTTCCGATCGGCGCGGAGGAGCTCCCGGCGGCCCGGCCGCGCGCCCGACCCACGCATGAGCGCACCTGTCTGCCCCCTGTGTCGTCGGCGCCGGGCGCGGCGAACCTGCCCCGCCCTCGCGCGGGAGATCTGCACCGTCTGCTGCGCCACGAAGCGCTTGACGGAGATAAGCTGCCCCGCCGACTGCCGCTATCTCGCGTCGGCGCAGAGCCACCCCCCCGCGGTGGTGCAGCGCCGGCAGGAGCGCGACGCCCGCTTTCTCCTGCCCATCGTGGCCGGCCTCGAGCCGCGGCAGTACGAGCTGTTCTTCTTCGTGCAGCAGGTGCTGCACGGCATCGACCGCGTGGGCCGGCTGCCCGTCGACGACCGCACCGTCCGCGAGAGCGCCGAGGCCCTGGCGAAGACCTACGAGACCGCGAGCAAGGGCATCATCTACGAGCATCAAGCGTCGTCGCCGCCGGCGGAACGCCTGTCGCAGGAGCTAAAGCCCCTGCTCGACGACCCCCCGGCCGCGGGCGGCCCCAAGGCCGGCGAGCGCGACGTGGCGTCGGTGCTGCGGTGCGTCGAGCGGGCCGCGGCGGGGGCCGAGGCGGCCCTCGAGGGCGGCGGCCGCGCCTATCTCGAGCTGGCGGGCCGGCTGGCGAAGCCGGCGGCCGGCGTGCCGGAGTCGGACCGCCGAGACGAGGCCGGCGACGAGCCCCGCATCATCGTTCCCTGACGGCGCCCTTGCGCTCCCCTCAGGCACCGGTCGACACGAGGTTGCCGACCACACCCGGATACGGCCCGCACTTCGGCGGCTCTTGCGCTGGGCACGTGGGCAAGGTAGCTTCCGCCACCGTCCTTGCGCACGTCAAGAAAGTGGGACGCGGCCCGCAAACCGTACCGCTGAGGCCGGGACGGCGTGTTCCAGAGGGTTTCGCAGCAGAGAACACCGAGAATCGGGAGCTCGACGGCCCAGGGCGGCAGCCATCCCACAAATCCGACGTGCACCCCCACCGGCCTTGCGCTCCATCGAGAGCCAGGGCCTCTGATATACTCTCGGGTTCGGATTGGTGAAATCGGAATCGACATCATGGCAAAGCGTTGCGACATCTGCGGGAAGGGCCCGGCCGTCGGGCGGAACGTCAGTCACGCGCACAACGTCACGCGGCGGCGGTTCGAGGCCAACATCCAGCGCGTGAAGGCGGTGGTCAACGGCGGCGTCAAGCGCATCCGCGTCTGCACCCGCTGCATCCGCTCGAACCGGATCGTCAAGGCGGCGTAGCCGGCAGCCCCATGCCGCGCCAGGCCATCGAGACGGACGGCGCCCCGGCCGCCATCGGCCCCTACTCGCAGGCGGTGCGGGCGGGGTCGCTGCTGTTCGTCTCGGGGCAGATTCCCCTCGACCCGGCCACCGGCGAGGTCATCGAAGGCGACGTCGCCGCCCAGACCCACCGGGTCATGCAGAGCCTCGGGGCCGTTCTCGAGGCGGCCGGGGCGGGCTTCGACGACGTCGTCCGCACCACCATCTACCTGACGGACCTGGGCTCGTTCTCCCGGGTCAACGAGGCGTACGGCAGCTACTTCGACGCCCCCGCGCCGGCCCGGGCGACGGTCGAGGTGGCGGCGCTGCCGAAGGGCGTCGAGGTCGAGATAGACGCCGTCGCGGATCTCGGGCAGCCGCCGACCCGCTACGCCTGATACTGCGCGCGCCATCCGGCGGCGCAGACTCCCGGCCCGCCCGTCGTCGCCGGGCGACCGTGCGGTCGCCCCGGAAGCTCCGCTGACGCCAACCTCTGCGCCGCGAGGATGGGCCTCCCGACCAACCTCCGGGCGTCCGCGCCGTTCCAGGGCGCAGACTCCCTACCCCGCGCTCATCACGCGCTCGACCTCGAGCACCCCCGCGACGGCGCGGACCACCTTGACGATGCGCTGGAGGTGCTTCAGGTCGGCGATCTCGATGGTGACGTTGATGCGTCCGTGGTGGTCGCTGCTCGTCGCCTCGATCTTGAGGACGTTGGTCCTGAGGCCGGCGATCTTCGACGTGACGTCGGCGAGCATCCCCTGCCGGTCCTCGACCTGAATGCCGAGCTGGACCACGAAGCCTTCCTCGTCGGCCTGCTTGTCCCACACCACGTCGATACGGCGCTCGGGGTCGTAGAGGAGGTTGAGCACGTTTCGGCACCGGGCCGCGTGCACCGAGACGCCCTTGCCCCGGGTGACGTAGCCGACGATCTTCTCTCCCCGTATCGGGCTGCAGCAGCGGGCGCGGAAGACCATCAGGTCGTCGAACCCGCGCACCTTGACCTTGTCCTCGCTCGGACGCAGCACCCGGCGCACCACGGTGCCGATGGAGCGGCCCCCGGCCTGCTCGTCGAGGTCGCTGGGGACCAGCTTGTCGAGCACCGACCGCGCCTGCACCTTGCCGTAGCCGATGGCCGCGAACAGGTCGTCGCCGCGCGCCACCTTGAACTCCTCGGCCACCCGCCCGACCGCCTCCGGCACGAGCACGGACCTGGCGCTGAGGTTGAACCGCCGCAGCTCCTTGTCGAAGAGCTTCCGCCCCAGCTCGACCGCGCGCAGCTTCTCCTCGGCGTGGATGAAGTGCTTGATCCTGTTGCGGGCGCGGGACGTCACGACGAAGTTGAGCCAGTCGCGGCTCGGCGTGTGGCCGGGGGCGGTGACCACCTCGACGATGTCGCCGCTCGCGAGCCGCGTGCGCACCGGCACCATGCGCCCGTTCACCCGCGCCCCCACGCACTGGTGCCCGACGTCGGTGTGGACGCTGTAGGCGAAGTCGATGGGAGTGGCGCCGCGGGGCAGGGCCTTGACCTCGCCCCGGGGGGTGAACGTGTAGACCTCGTCGGGGTAGAGGTTCACCTTGAGGTCGTGGATGAACTCGCCGGGGTCGCGCAGCTCCTGCTGGAACTCGAGGAGCTGCCGCAGCCAGGCGAAGTGCTCCTCGTCGGGGTCGACGCCGACCCGTCCCTCCTTGTACTTCCAGTGGGCGGCGATGCCGTTCTCGGCCACCTCGTGCATCTCCTCGGTCCGGATCTGCACCTCGAACGGCACCCCGCCGTCGCTGACCACCGAGGTGTGCAGCGACTGGTACCGGTTGGCCTGGGGCATCGCGATGAAGTCCTTGAACCGGCCCGGCACCGGCGACCACGTCTGGTGGATGACCCCGAGCGCGGCGTAGCAATCGTGGACCGACGTGGTGATGACCCGGAGCGCGACGAGGTCGTAGACCTGCTCGAGGGGGATGCGCTGCCGCTTGATCTTCCGGTGGATGCCGTAGAGCCGCTTGATGCGCGACTCGATGCGGGCGAACGGGACGCCGGCCTCGGCCAGCGTCCGCTCGAGGGTCTCGCGCAGCCCCTGGACCGCCTTGCGGGTGGCCTTGCGGCGCCGCTCGACCCAGGCCCGCGTCGTCTCGTAGCTCTTGGGGTCGAGGTGCTTGAAGGCGAGGTCCTCGAGCTCGTCCTTGACCTTGCGCATGCCGAGCCGGTGCGCGATGGGGGCGTAGATGTCGAGGGTCTCCTGGGCGATGATGAGGCGCCGCGCCTCGGCCAGGTGGTCGAGCGTGCGCATGTTGTGCAGCCGGTCGGCGAGCTTCACGAGGATGACGCGGATGTCGTCGACCATCGCGAGCAGCATCTTGCGGAAGTTCTCCGCCTGCCGCTCCTCGCTCGTCGAGAACGAGATGGAGCTGATCTTGGTGACGCCCTCCACGACGTGGGCGACGTCCGGGCCGAACAGGTCGCGCACGCGCTCGATGGTGGTCAGGGTGTCCTCGACGACGTCGTGCAGCAGCCCCGCCGCGATGGCCACGTCGTCGAGCCGCATGTCGGCGACGAGGGAGGCGACCTCGAGGGGATGGACGAGGTAGGGCTCGCCCGAGCGCCGCTTCTGGCCGGCGTGCTCGGCCGCGGAGAAGTCGTAGGCGCGGCGGAGGAGGTCGGTGTCGGCGTGCGGGTTCGAGGCCCGGGCCTTGTCGATCAGGGTGTCGAGGCTGCTCATCGGTGCGCCGAGCAGGATACCGCGGCTCGCCGGGTCCGGGGAAGGGCGCCCGCGGGCGCCCGCCCCGACGGGCAGGGACGCATCCCCCGCCCCGCCTGCGGCTCCGTTCACCGCCCGACCAACCCTCAGGAGGGTGCACGTCAGATTTGTGGAACCCGCCTCTGCCGCCGCGAGCACCTCGCCGAAAGCCACCCGTTCGCACGCCAAACCTGGCCCCGAAATGCTCGCAACCGCGAATCTGCAACTTTCCTGACCTGCACCCCCCTCAGGAAGTCTCCTTGACTTGACCTTTTGGCTCAACTATACTGATCTGCCTTTCGTTGGCCGCCGCCGGTACGGGCACGGTTCTCCGGTAGCGTGTGTACCGTCCACAACGGGCGGGAGCCGCCCGAGAGGAGAGATCGTGCCGGAAGCGGCCGAAACGCAACCGGCGGTGTCCAAGACATCGACGGCAGCATCCGGTTGCCGCAGGGGAGAAGTCCACGACCGACGGTGATGAAGGGGACCGTTATGCAAATCCGATCGCTCGCCATCAGACTCGTTCTCGTAGCCCTCGTGGCCCTGTCGACGTCATCCTGCTACATGCTCGACCAGCTCCGGGCGTTGCGCGTCATCAAGGACGCGCACACCCAGTACCAGCGCAGCGACTACGTGCTGGCGGCGGAGCTGTACGAGGAGGTCCTGGAGAACGATCCCGACCTCGTCGAGGCCTACTTCTACTTGGCCAACAGCTACGACCAGCAGTTCCGGCCGGCCCTGCGGGGCGAGCCGGAGAACGACGAGATGCTCGACAGGGCCATCGAGAACTACATCACGTCGGCCGAGCGCCAGACCTACCTGGAGCTGCAGACCCTGTCGCTGCAGTGGCTGGTGGAGGCCTACGGCCCCGACAAGGCGAACGACCCGGCCTCTTCCGAGATCGTGCTGCAGACGATGATCGACACCGATCCCGAGAACCCGGACAACTACTACCGCCTCGCCCGGCTCTACGAGGACTCGGGACTCTACGACCAGGCCGAGTCGGTGCTGCTCGACATCACGACGTCGCGGCCCGACGACCCTGCCGCTCAGCTCCAGCTCGCGGGGTACTACAACCGCAACGAGCAGTTCGACGAGACGATCGCGGCCCTTCGCCGTCGCGCCGAGCTCGAGCCGGACAATCCGGAGGCCTACTACACCATCTCGACCTACTACTGGGAGAAGGCGTTCCGCGACTTCACCCTGGACGAGGACCAGGAGATGGAGTACGTCATGCTCGGCCTCGCCGAGACCGACAAGGCCCTCGAGCTGAACGCCGACTACGTCGAGGCCCTCACCTACAAGAACATCCTGCTGCGGATGCAGGCCAACCTGACCGACAACGTCCGCGAGCGGGAGGACCTGATCGCCGAGGCGGACGAGCTGCGTGACCGCGCCGAAGAGCTGCAGCAACTGCGGAGCGGCGCCGCCGGCGGCTAGCCCCGCTACTGCCGGGCCGTACGCCGCCCGGCCGGCCGTCGCGACACCCCTTCGGGCCGGGTGCCTGTTCCCTTGGGGACCGCACCCGGCCTCTTCGCGTACGACGGAGGTTGCCGCCGCCGGAACAGGCCCCCTCCTGGAACCCACCGACGGTCGACCCTCGTGAAGGGCTTGGGCTGTCTGGCAACCCGGCAGCCAATGGACCGCGCAAGCGGCATGGACGCACCCGCGCACTGCGGCAATGGGTCGCCGTCGAGGAACCGCGCTTCCACCCGCTCTGGACCGCGCAAGCGGCGCCCACGCGGCCCCCACTGGCATCACCGTTGTCGATCTCGATCCACGATGAGCGGAACCGGTAAAAGTGGTTGTCGGTTCAAAGCGGCAAGAGTAGTTGACGCTGAACAACCGTTGCGAGAAACACGAAAAAGGCGCGGCATGCCTCCATGGCATGCCGCGCCTTCGTGTTCCGAACGACGGGCCGTGGTGATGGGGTGCTACAGCGCGTCGGCCCCGCCGGCCCGGCGCATCGCCTCGGTGACGATGCCCACCTTGGTGACCCCGGCGCCCTTGGCGGCGTCGATCACCTCGATGATCTCGCCGTAGCGCAGGCTGCCGGCGCCGGCCACGAACATCGTCTTCTCGCGACGCTGCTCGAAGATGCCGCGCAGCTCGGACTCGAGCCGCTGAATCGGCACCGGCTGCTGGTTCACGGTGATCACGCGGTCAGCCGTGTACTGCAGCACGATCTGGCTGGAGTCGACCGCGGACTGCGTCGAGCCGCGCGTCTCGAGCGGCAGGTTGATGTCGAGTCCCCGCTGAGACAGGGGGAGGGCGGCGAGGAAGATGACGATCAGCACCAGCAGCACGTCGATGAACGGCGTGATGTTGATGTCCGCGGTCGACTGCGGTCTCTCGGCGGAGACGACGGTGTCCGCCCCGTGGTGCTTCTTGGCCATCGACTACTCTCCTCCGGCGGAAATCCCGCCGCTGCCGACCTTGCGCTCGGTGATGAGGCCGATGTCCTCGATGCCCGCGCGCTGCAGGCGGTCGAGCACGGCCATGACGTCGGCGTACTGCGCGTCCTGGTCGGCCTTGATCAGCACGATCTTCTCGAACTTCCGCTCGAGCGTGGTCTGCACCGTCGTCAGCATCTCCTGCTCGGTGGTCTGCGTGCTGTCGACGTAGAAGCGACCGTCCGCGGTGACCGCGAGGACGGTCTGCGTGTCGTTCTCGGGCTTGTCCGTGGTGTTCGAGGCTTCGGGCAGGGTCACGTCGACGCCCTTCTGCAACAGGGGCGCGATCAGCATGACGATGATCAGGAGAACCAGCATCACGTCGGCCAGCGGCGTGATGTTGATCTCCGAGTTCATCGACCCTGATTTCTCGCCTACTTGCATACCCATGGGTGTGTCTCCTCGGTCCGCGCCGGATCATTCAGAGGGAGCCGCGGCTCCGACAGCGCGGTGCGCGGTCGGGGCCCGGCTCCCGGCAAGCGTGGCCGCCTCTTCCCTAGTCGGCCTTCTTGATGAAGTAGTCGACGAGCTCGGACGACGAGTTGTCCATCTCGACGTTGAAGAACTCGATGCGCGTGGTCAGGCCATTGTAGAACCACACGGCGGGAATCGCCACGAACAGCCCGATGGCGGTCCCGACGAGCGCTTCCGCGATACCGGCCGACACCGCGCCGAGGCCGCCCGACCCCGTGGCCGCGATGCCCTGGAACGCGTTGATGACGCCCAGGGTGGTGGCGAGGAGGCCGACGAACACGGCGGTGGCCCCGATGGTGGCCAGCGACCCCATGCCCTTCTTGAGGTCGGCCGCGGTGAGGGCGGAGGCGCGCTGGATGGCCCGGCGCACGCTGTCGATCACGTCGTCGCGGCTCAGCTCGACCCCGGCGTCCTTCTGGAACTGATACTCCTGCAGCCCGGCCAGGACGACCTTTCCGAGGTGGCTGTACTTGTAGTTCTTCGACTGCGAGACGGCGATGGCGTCCTTCAGGTGACCGTCCTTCAGGTGCTTGGCGACCTGGGGCGCGAAGGCCTTCGACTGCTTTCCGGCCTGCGTGAAGGTGAAGAGCCGCTCGAAGAAGACGCCCATCGACCACATCGACATCAGCCCCAACAAGATCATGAGGGCCTTGACGGGAATGCCCATCTGTTCCCAGAGTTCCAGAAGATCCATTGTGCCTCCTACCTGCGATTCACATCATCGGGCGGGCGGGGCGCCGGACGACCGGCGCCCCGCCGCCCACAACACGGTTCCTCGTTTCGTGCGCCGGCTACCGCAACTGGAAGTTCACCGTCACCGTCATGATCACGGGAACCGCGACGCCGTTCAGCAGCGTCGGCGTATACGTCCACTGCCGCACCGCCTCGATGGCAGCCTCGTCGAGCAGCGGCACCGAGCGCAGCACCTTCACGTCGGTGACCCGGCCGTCGGGGCCGATGACCGCCTCGAGAATCACGACGCCCTGGACCCGCGCCGCCTGGGCGACGGGAGGATAACGCGGCTGTACGTCGGTCACCTTGGTCGGGGCCTGGATGTTGCCGCCGACGCGGACCGGCTCGGGTGGGGGCGGGGGCGGGGGCGGGGCCTCGAGCAGCCCGCCGACGATGCCGCCCACGACGCCGCCGGCGATGCCGCCCTCGACGCCGGAGACGCTCGACAGGTCGAAGCCCGTCTCCGGCGCAATCTGGGCCGGGGCCTCGATGGGGGCGGCGTTGGGGTTGATGTCGACGACCGGCGCCTCGACCGCCTGCGCGGCCGGGGGCGGCGGAGGCGGCGGAGGCGGCGGAGGCGGCGGAGGCGCGGCCACGAACGCCATCATCGACGGCACCTGCGGCAGCGCCTCGGCCGCGAGCAGCGGCACGATGAGGACGGCGGCGATCGCCACCACGTGCGCCAGCATGGAAACCGGCACCGTGTACCACTTCTGCGCGCCGATCTTGATCGACGGATTCGCGATTTCACCGAACATCTGACCTGCCACAGGCAACCTCCTGCGCCCCGTTAGGGGATGAATCGCTTCACGATGAGAGGGACGAATTATATGCAGACACCAAACCACTGTCAACGCAAGTCCGAACGCAAAATCGTCGCCCGCCGCCTTCGCGTCCCGTCCGGGCTTCCCGGCGACGCCGCCGGTCCGCCAATCGCCGCCCGCGGCCCCGGCGGTCGCCCCGGCCCAGCCCTCCGGGAGTCCGCGCGCCGTTCCGCACCGCAGCCCCCCGGCTGGCCCGGAGAGCGTCGCCTGCGGCTCCGCTCTCCCGACCAACCCCGCCAGGCGTCTGCACCGCGCTACGGCGCAGACGCCTAGCGCATCCAGGCCACGACCAGCGGCACGAAGATGACCGCGACGATGGTCATCAGCTTGATGAGGATGTTGAGGCTCGGCCCCGCCGTGTCCTTGAACGGATCGCCGACGGTGTCGCCGATGACCGCCGCCTTGTGTGGCTCCGAGCCCTTGCCGCCGTGGTGGCCTTCCTCGATCAGCTTCTTGGCGTTGTCCCAGACCCCGCCCGCGTTGGCCATCATCAGGGCCATGAGGACGCCGGTCACGAGCGCGCCCCCGAGCAGCCCCCCGAGGCCGGCCACCCCCAGCACGAAGCCGGTCAGCACCGGCGCGACCACCGCGAGGAGGCCGGGCAGGATCATCTCCTTGATGGCGGACTGCGTGGAGATGGCCACGCACCGCGCCGAGTCGGGCTCGGCCGTCCCCTCGAGGAGCCCGGGGATGCTGCGGAACTGCCGGCGGACCTCCTCGATCATCTGGTTGGCGGACCGGCCCACCGCGTTCATGGTCAGGGCCGAGAAGATGAACGGCAGCATGCCCCCGATGAACATGCCGATCAGCACGTTGGGGTTCGTCAGCTCGAGGCTCAGTTGCCGCGGGTCGAACGCGCCGGCGCCGCCGGCCTGGGCCACGTTGTCGGCGGCGGTCGCCTGGAACGTCGAGAACAGGGCGAGGGCGGTGAGGGCGGCCGAGCCGATGGCGAAGCCCTTGCCCATCGCCGCGGTGGTGTTGCCGACCGCGTCGAGGGCGTCGGTGCGGTCGCGCACGAACGGCTCGCACTTGCTCATCTCGGCGATGCCCCCGGCGTTGTCGGCGACCGGCCCGTAGGCGTCGACGCCGAGGCTGATGCCGAGCGTGGAGAGCATGCCGACGGCGGCGATGGCGATGCCGTAGAGCTCGCCCAACTGGTAGCTGAAGAAGATGGCGAAGCAGACCACGAGCACCGGGTAGCCGCACGACATCATGCCGACCCCGAGGCCCGCGATGATGTTGGTGGCGGGGCCGGTCTCCGACTGCTCGGCGATGTGGCTGGCCGGCGGCATGTCCTTGCCCGTGTAGTACTCGGTGAGCTTGCCGATGACGACCCCCGCCACCACCCCGAACACCACGCAGCCCATGACCGGCCAGGGGACCGAGGTGACCGAGATGAGGGCGGCGGCGCCGCCGACGACGATGACCGACGCCACGATGAGCCCCCGCAGCAGCGCCCCCTGCACCTTGCTCTCGTCGTCGGTGCGCACCGTGAAGGTCCCCAGAATGGAGGCGACGATGCCGAAGCCGGCGAGCAGCACCGGGAACACCGCGAGATCGGCCTGGAGGGCGAGGAAGCCGCTCTCGCCCACGCCCCACAGGTCGGCGGCGGTGGCCGCGGTGAGGGCCCACGCGAGGGCCACCGACGAGATGATGCTGCCCACGTAGGACTCGAAGAGGTCGGCCCCCATGCCCGCCACGTCCCCGACGTTGTCGCCGACGCTGTCGGCGATGGTCGCGGGGTTGCGGGGATCGTCCTCGGGAATGCCCGCCTCGACCTTGCCCGACAGGTCGCCGGCGACGTCCGCGGCCTTGGTGAAGATGCCGCCCCCGACCCGCGCGAACAGGGCGATGGACGACGCCCCGAGGGAGAGGCCGAGCAGCGACCCGACGGCGGACGGGCCGCGGCCGTCGAGGCCGCCGTAGAGCCAGTAGAGAAGCGCGATGCCCAGGGTGCCGAGGGCGACCACCGTCAGGCCCATGACCGCGCCGCTGGAGAACGCCACCCGCAGGGCCCCGGCGAGGCTGGTCTGCGCCGCCGCGGTGGTCCGGACGGCGGCGCCGGTGGCGGTGCGCATGCCCACCCAGCCCGCGGTGGCGGAGAGAAGCGCGCCGACGAGGAAGCTGACGCCGACGAGCAGCGAGTCGCCCGGCAGGAACAGCACGAGGACGCCGAACATGACGACGACGAACACCGCCAGGACGCTGTACTCGGTCTGCAGGAAGGCCATCGCGCCGCGGCGGATGAGGGCCGCGATCTGCTGCATGCGCTCGGTGCCGGCGTCGTGGGCGTTGATGGCGCGGATCAGGGAGAGCGCGAAGAGGGCGGCGGCGATGGGCGCGCCGACCCCGAGGAGCACGTAGAGTGAGTTGTCCATTCTCCGACCTTGAGCTTTCGTGACCGTACGGCTCGCCGGCTGATCCGGCGCGGCGCGCACCCCGCCCGCCGTCGCGGGGAGGATGCGCCCGAGACGTCCGCTGTCGCGCCGCCGGAGCGGCCGTACAAGGACGCGCAAACCTAGCAGCCGTCCGTGCGGCTGTCAAGCGCGCCGACGTCCGGGCTGGCGTCTCAGCTCGATCCGTGATGGCGTGAGATCTGTGATGGCGTGAGATGACGCCCTACTGGAGGACGGCCACAACCGCCGCGACTGCTGCGATGGCGGCAATCAGGGTCGCGATGAACCACTTGAGCATGGTGGATTGAAGCTCGTTGAGATCGGCTTTCGTGGCCGTGCTTTCCAGGCGGGTGTCGATCTTCGCGACATCGGCTTCCGTAGCGGTGCTTTCCAGGCGGGTGTCGATCTTCGCGACGGTGGTTTCGACGCGATGAATGTGCGCCAGGAGGCGGTCGTAACGACTCCCGTTTCCCCCGCCGTCACCAGCCAGCGTACGCCGGCTCGTCTCTTCCTTGTCGCCAGGGAACGGAAGCGGGTCGGTCATGAGGCGTACCGCTTGAGCCACTCCCACACGTCGGAGCGGTGGTATCCGTGGTACGCCCCATTCAGGCCGAGAACGATCCCGCCCCGTTCGGCGTCCTCGCCACCGATGCCGGCCTTCGCCGCGATGGCCGCAGACATCTCGTCGGTCTTCAGCAACCATGCTCCCGGACCGACCTCGATCGGGCTGTACTCGGTCAGGGCCGTCGGAATGGCCGACAGCGGTTCGTCGAAGACGACGATGAACAGAGACATGGGGACGCCAATTCTATTGGACGTGATCCAGACCGGCAAGGTTTGCGGTTGTGGGGTCGAGGACAGGTCGATCAGCCCTGTGCGGCCCGGCGGTGCTCCACGGATCCTTCGGAACCGAGCCGAGACACTGCCGGCGTCAGAGTCCCAGCGCCAATCCGACCGCCAGCGCCGCCGCCACCGCGAGCCGGTACCAGGCGAAGGCGGCGAGCGAGTGCCGGGAGAGATAGCGGAGCAGCCCCGCCACCGCGAGATAGCCGACGACGCCCGAGGTGACGAGCCCCGCGAGCAGGGCCGGCGCGTTCGCGGCCAGGCCGTCACCCCCGAGCATGCGCGCCGCCTGCAGCCCCCCGGCGGCGCTGGCGGGAATACCGAGGAGAAAGGCGAACCGGGCCGCCTCGGGCCGCGACAGCCCCAGGAGCAGGGCCACCGTGATGATCGCGCCCGACCGCGAGACGCCCGGCACGAGGGCCGCCGCCTGCGCGCAGCCGAGCACGAGGGCGTCTCCGGCCGAGAGCGACGACGCGCGCCGCGAGGACGCCTCGCCCCGATCCGCCCAGAGCATCGCGGCGGCGCCGAGGGCCAGCGTCGCCGCGACCACCGCGGGACCGCGCAGGCGGTCGACGTGTCCGGAGAGGAGCAGGCCCAGGGGGACCAGGGGAGCGGTCGCGAGCAGAATCAGCCGGCCCGTGCGGGCGTCGTCGCCTCCGCCGCCCGTGAGGGCCCGGGGGGCGGCGGCGGCCAGCGCGAGGACGTCGCGCCGGAAGTAGGCGAGCACCGCCGTCAGGGTGCCGAGGTGGCAGGCCACGTCGAACGGGATCTCCACCGCCCCCGCGTCCCAGCCGAACAGCTCGCGAACGAGGATGAGATGGGCGGAGCTGGAGATGGGCAGGAACTCGGTCAGCCCCTGCACGATGCCGAGCCACACGGCCTGGACGGTGGTCATGCGGCGTCAGGGTCGGGCGGCGGCCCGGGGACGGGTGCACGTCAGATTCGTGGGACCCGCCTCTGCCGCCGCGAGCACTTCGCCGAAAGCCACCCGTTCGCACGCCAACCTGGCCCCGAAATGCTCGCAACCGCGAATCTGCAACTTTCCTGACGTGCCCCCCCCGGGGACCCGTGGCGCGGCCCCGCGTCGCCGGCGGCGCGGACCCGCGCTCGCCGGTCCCGGTGCGACGCGAGGTCTCGCCGCCGGCCCCGTCATCAGGCGCGGGCGCGGGCCCTCGGTGACTTCCCCCGGCGCCGCTTGGGCTTCGAGCCCGTGGACGACGACGCCGCGGCCGCCGGCGCCGCCTGCAGCCGCCGGGCGGCCCGGCGCTCGCTGATGACGATGGCGGCCGCGGCGGCGATGAAGATCGTGGAGTAGGTGCCGCTGAGCACCCCGACGAGCATCGTGAAGGCGAAGCCCCGCAGCACCTCGCCGCCGAAGAGGAACAGCGCGAGGACGGCGAAGGCGGTGGTGCCCGAGGTGATGATGGTGCGGCTCAGGGTCTGGTTGATGCTGGCGTTGACGAGCTTGTCGAACGCGTCGCGCCGCATGCGCCGGAGGTTCTCGCGCACCCGGTCGAACACGACGATGGAGTCGTTCACGGAGTAGCCGGTGATGGTCAGCATGGCCGCGACGACGGCCAGCGACAGGTCGAAGCCGAAGAAGGTCAACATCGACAGGGTCACGAGGATGTCGTGAACGACCGCGATGATCGCCCCCACCGCGAAGCTGAACCGGAAGCGGAAGGCGACGTAGACGAGGATGCCGAGCATCGCGAACACGAAGGCGTTGACCCCGCGGCGCTGCAGCTCCTCGCCGATGACCGGCCCCACGAGCTCCTGCCCGATGACCGTGAAGCCGCCGATGGGGCTCTCCTCGAGGGCCGCGACGACCGCGTTCGCGCCCTCCTCGAGGCTCGTGCCCTCCTCGGGGTCGTCGCTCTGCGGCAGCCGGATCATGATCTCGTTGGAGTCGGCGTCGCCGTACTGCTGGACGACGCTCTCGCCGGCCGCGTCCCCCACGGCGCCGCGCACCTGGTCCTCGGTGACGGGCTCGTCGAACTGCACGATGACGATGGTGCCGCCCGAGAAGTCGATACCGAGGGCCAGCCCCCCCTGCAGCGCCGTCATCGCGGCCCCGGCGGCGATGATGAGGCACGAGAGGCCGACGGCCGGCCAGCGCCACTTGAGGAAGTCGAAGTTCGGGTTCTTGAAGATGGGCATACGCGCGTCGGTGTCCCGGATGGTCAGGCCGCGGCCGCGCCGGCCGGCGGCGGTGCAATCGGATCAGGCAGAGCGGGCTCCGGCGGCTCAGATGCTCAACGAGGCTTCCCGGCGGCGCGTGAGCACCGTCTCGAAGATGGTGCGCGACACGAAGACCGCGGTGAACACGTTCGACACGAGGCCGAAGAACAGCGTGGTCGCGAAGCCCTTGATGGGCCCCGAGCCGAACTGGAACAGGAAGGCGGCGGCGATGAGCGACGCGATGTGGGTGTCGAGAATGGTCAGGAAGACGCGGTCGAACCCGGCCGCGACGGCCGCCCGGACCCCCTTGGCGGAGCCCAGCTCCTCCTTGATGCGTTCGAATATCAGCACGTTGGAATCGACCCCCATGCCGATGGTGAGGATGAACCCGGCGATGCCCGGCAGGGTGAGCACGGCCCCGACGTAGGCCATGCACCCGAGGAGGATGAGCAGGTTCATCCCCACCGCGACGACCGCGTTGATGCCCGACAGCCGGTAGTAGAGAAGCATGAACAGGGCGACGGCGATGAGCCCCGAGGCCGACGCGGTGACCCCGGCGCGGATGGAGTCGGCCCCCAGGCTCGGCCCCACCGTCCGCTCCTCGAGATAGGTGAGGGACGCGGGCAGGGCGCCCGACCGCAGGATCAGCGCGAGATCGGTCGCCTCCCCCGTCGTGAAGGTGCCGGTGATGCGCCCCTCGTCGGCGATGCGCTCCTGGATGACGGGGGCCGAGTAGACCCGGTTGTCGAGGATGATGGCGAGGTTGCGCCCGACGTTGCTGCCCGTGAAGTTGCCGAACTTGCGGGCCCCCTCGCGGTTGAACGAGAAGCTGATGGCGGGCTGGTTGAACTCGTCGATGGTCGGCCGGGCGTTGCGCAGGTCGCGCCCCGTCACCGGGGCGACCCGCCGCACGAGGTAGTAGACGGTCGAGCCGGGGGCGGCGCCGAGGGACTCGTCGGCCCCCGACACGACCTCCATGTCCGCGGGCACGATGCCGTTCCTCGCCTGCAGCAGCAGCTCGCGCGAGAGGGCGGGGCCGTCCTCGACCAGCTTCAGCTCGAGGAGGCCGGTCGAGCGGATGATCTCCTTCGCCCCCTGCACGTCCTCGACGCCGGGCAACTGGACGAGGATCTGGTCGCCGGCGACGCCGTGGGGGGCGACGATGGGCTCGGCGACGCCGAGCTCGTTGACCCGGCGCTCGATGGTCTGGAGGGCCTGGCGCACCGACTCCTCGCGAAGCTGCCGCTCGATGCCCGGCAGCATGCCGAAGGTGTAGGCGCCGGGGCCGTCGGCCCGCCGGTCGTAGCTCACCTGCAACAGATCGTCGGCGATGCCGCGGAACTCCTGGTCGCGGTCGCCGGGGACGCCCTCGACCCGGATCTCCGTCGGGGCGGCGGCGCCGGCCGAGAGCAGCTCGATGCCGACGAGGCTCGCCTGCTCCCTCAACTGCTCGGCGTTGGTCTCGGTCTCGACCCGCAGCGCGTCGTCGGTCTGCACCCGGAGCACGAGATGGACGCCGCCCCGGAGGTCGAGGCCGAGCCGCACCTGGTCCTCGGGCGGATAGATGGCGAACGCGGCCGCGGCCGCCACCGCGACGATGGTCAACAGCTTCCAGCGCAGGTTCTTCTTCATAGCTCTGTCCGTCCCGGCGTCCGCCGCCGCCCGGCGTCCGCCGGCAGCGGCCCCGGCCGGCTACATCGACGCGGAGTCCTGGGCCACCGGCTCCTGCCCCTGATACCCCCCGACCGCCGACCGCGACACCTCGATGCGCACCTTGTCGGCCACCTGGAGCTGGACCGACCGATCGTTCAGCTTCGTGATGGACCCGTAGATGCCGCTCGTCGTGATCACCCGGTCGCCCACCTTGAGGGCGTCGCGGAACTCCTGCACCTTCTTCTGCCGCCGCCGCATCGGCAGCAGGATGATGAAGTAGAAGATGGCGAGGATCAGCGCGAACGGCAGGAACTGCGCCCACAGCGGGGGGCTGCCCTGCGAGGCCTGGGCGAAGAGCGTCGGGAGGCCGGAGTCAGGCATCGGTGGTTCTTCAATCGCCGGCCCGTCGGCGGCGTCAGGGGCGCCCGCGGCGGCGTCAGGGGCGCCCGCGGCGGCGTCAGGGGCGCCCGCGGCGACGTCAGGAACGCGGCCGGCGGGAGAACGTCTCGTGAAAGCGCTGCCGGAACGATTCGAACGTGCCGAACAAGATAGCCTCCCTCATGCGGCGCATCGTGTCAAGGTAGAAGTGCAGGTTGTGCAGCGTGTTGAGGGTCCTCCCGGTCATCTCGCCGGCCACGTGCAGATACCGCAGGTAGGCCCGGGAGTAGCGCCGGCACGTGTAGCACCGGCACCCGGGATCGGGGGGGCGCGCATCGTCGGCGAACTCCGCCCGCTTGATGGACAGCGGCCCGCCGCGGGTCAGGAGCTGGCCGTTGCGGGCGTTGCGGGTCGGCAGCACGCAGTCGAACAGGTCGATGCCGGCGGCCACGCTCTCGACGAGGTCGTCGGGCATCCCGGTCCCCATGAGGTACCGCACGCGGTCGTCGGGCAGCAGGCGCGCGGTGCCCGCCACCACCCGGTACATCACGTCCACCGGCTCGCCCACGCTGAGGCCGCCGATGGCGTAGCCCTCGAACCCCAGGGCCGTCGTCGCCCGCGCGCTCGCCGCCCGCAGGCCCTCGTAGACGCTGCCCTGCACGATGCCGAACTGCGCCTGGCCGGGGTTGGTGACCTCGCCGCGCAGACGACCGGGGTCGTCGCGGAGGGCCAGGAACCGCGCGCGGGACCGCCGCGCCCATCGCAGCGTCCGGCGCATCGAGGCCTCGGCCTCGGCCCCGGACGCCGGAAAGCTGGTGCACTCGTCGAACGCCATGGCGACGTCCGAGCCGAGCCGGGCCTGGATGTCGGTCGCGCTCTCGGGCGTCAGCCGCTGCCGGCTGCCGTCGAGGTGCGACCGGAACGAGACGCCGTCCTCGTCGATCGTGCGGCGGTCGCCGAGGCTGAACACCTGGTAGCCGCCGCTGTCGGTGAGGATCGGCCGGTCCCAGCCGATGAAGCGGTGGAGGCCGCCGGCCCGCGCCACGAGGCGGGCGCCCGGCCGAAGCTCCAGGTGGTAGGTGTTGGCGAGCACGATCTCGGCGCCGAGGCCGACGACGTCGCGGTGCGTCAACCCCTTGACGGCCCCCCGCGTGCCCACCGGCGCGAACGCCGGGGTGCGGACGACGCCGTGCGGGGTGATCATCTCCCCCGCCCGCGCCTCCCCGTCGCGGTGGATCACCCGGAACGAAAGACCGGAATCGGACTGCGGCATCAGCCGACGGCTCCCGGCGTATACTACGCGGGTTCGCAGGGCCCGTGCGGGGCCGGAAGTCGGCGCCGCGGGCGACGGCGCCGACTCCGGGGGTCGGTGGGGCGCCAGGCGGAGCCGAAGGCGGCAATTCGGCGGGCCGGGAGTCGGCGCGGCGGGCGGCGGCAGCCTCGGTCGGTCGCCCCGCAGGAGCCGCCAAGGCGACGCTGCCGCGGGCGAGGACAGCGCAGTGAGACGGCTTCGCATCGGTGTCATATACGGCGGCCGCTCGGGCGAGCACGAGGTGTCGCTGGCGTCGGCCGCCGCCATCTTCGCCAACCTCGACCGCGAGCGCTACGACCCCGTCCCCATCCGCATCTCGCGCGACGGCCGCTGGTCGGTGGCCGACCGCCCCCCCGCCGACGAGTCCGCGGCGAAGACGATCGGGCGGGCGCGGAAGGCGCGGCGGGCGGTGCGCGACGGCCGCGAGGTGCACCCCATCGCCCGCCCCGGCGACGAGACCCTGATGGTCCTCGGCCGCACCGCGGGCCCGCCCGCCTCCGTGAGGGACGAAGGCCAGGCGCTGGCCGGCACCATGAACCTGGACGTCATCTTCCCGATCGTGCACGGACCCTGCGGCGAGGACGGCACGCTGCAGGGCCTGCTGGAGCTGGCGGACATCCCCTACGTGGGGGCGGGGGTCGTCGGGGCCGCGACGGGAATGGACAAGGCGGTGATGAAGGCGCTGTTCGCGGCGGCGGGCCTGCCCATCGTCAAGCACGAGACGGTGCTGCGCCGCGCCTGGCGGAGGGGCCGCGAGGAGATCCTCGCGGACGTGAGCGCGCGCCTCCGCTATCCCCTGTTCGTCAAGCCCGCCAACCTCGGCTCGAGCCTGGGCATCTCGCGCGCGGCCGACGAGGCTTCGCTGTCGTCCGGCATCGACCACGCGGCGGAGTTCGACCGGAAGATCATCGTCGAGGAAGGGGTGGTCCCCTGCCGCGAGATCGAATGCGCGGTGCTCGGCAACGACGAGCCCGAGGCGTCGGTGCCGGGAGAGATCGTCCCCGCCGGCGATTTCTACGACTACGAGGCCAAGTACCTGGACGACCGGTCGCGGACCATCATCCCCGCGGACCTCGCTCCCCGCGAGGCGGAGCGCATCCGCGCCGCCGCCGTCGCGGCGTTCAGGGCCATCGACTGCGCGGGCATGGCCAGGGTCGACTTCCTCCTCGACCGCCACCGCCGCGTCTTCGTCAACGAGATCAACACCCACCCCGGGTTCACGACCATCAGCATGTTCGCCAAGCTCTGGGAGGCCGGCGGCGTCGGCTACCCGGCGCTGCTCGACCGGCTGATCGGGCTCGCCATGGAGCGGCACGCGGAACGGCGGGAGTCCCGCATCGGCGGCCCCTGAGGACGGGAGCTTCGCGGCGGGCGACCCCCGCGAGAGGATCCGGGCGCGGGCGTCTCGCGCCGGGAGACGCCCGACGCGGCCCGGGAACCGCGCGGATCCCTGGAGGGTCGGTCGGGCGCCCGGCGGGAGCCGCACGTGGAGCTGCAGGCGACGACGGGCGGGTCAGGGTCTGCGACGATGGCGGGCCGGGAGTCTGCGCCGTGGAACGGTGCAGACTCCCGGCAGGGTTGGTCGGCCGCCAAGCGGAGCCGAAGGCGACGATGGGCGGGCCGGGCCGCGCGGCTACTCGAACGGGGTGCGCCCGTCCCACACGCGGACCGAACGGATGACGTCGCCGCGCTGCAGGCGGTCGACGACGTCCATGCCCCCGATCACGGTGCCGAGCACCGGGTACCGGCCGTCGAGCCGGGGCCGGGGGGACGCGGCGATGAAGAACCCGCTGCTGCCCGTGTCGGGGCCGTCGAGGGCGAGGCCGACCGTCCCCCGCAGCCAGGGCCGCGGGCCGAGCTCGTCGCGAACGCGGTAGCCGGGCCCGCCGTCGGCGCGGGCGCGGGGGTCGCCGGCGCGCACCAGCCCGTCCGCCTCCACCTCGTCCACGAGCATCCCGTCGTAGTAGCCGGACCGGGCGAGGCGCATGAAGTGGCCGCTCGACAGCGGCGTCTCGTTGACGGCCAGCTCGATCCGAATGGTGCCGCGGTCGGTGTCGACGTACACGTGCGGAGAGACCGAGGGCCGCACGAGCTCGGGCGACTCGTACGTCCCGAGGGGCTGCGGCAGGGGGGACGACCGGATCTCGCGGGCGGGATCGTCCGGCCCGCCGGGACCGGCGAGACGCGCCGCGGCCGCTACCCGGACCGCCCAGTCGGGGTCGTCGAGGGCGTCCCGCAACGCCTCGAGGGCGGGGCCGCCGCCGATGCGGGCCAGCGCTTCGACGGCCGCCGCCCGCGCCGCCGGCGACGCCGCGTTCACCTCGCCGCGGTA